>VAXR01000064.1:12542-20423 GCA_005885165.1 Actinomycetota bacterium | reverse complement strand
TCGTCAGCTGGCCCTTCTGCAGGAGCTTCTGCGCGGCGCGCGCGGCACTGCCGACCACGGGGGCGCCATTCCCGTTCTGGGACATCACCGCCACGTAGACGTTCCCCTTCGGGTCGACCCCGGTGGTCGGGATCGAGAGGTTCCGGAACGCCTGGCCCGGGAACGCCGTGTTCTGCCCGGAGATCGTCGCGATCGGCGCGGCCGGCGTGAAGCTGCGGCCGAAGTCGATCGACTTCACCTGCATGATGGCGTCGAGCTGGTTGTCGTACCAGGTCACGTAGATCGTCCCGTCCTTGGCGACGATGATGTCGCAGCCGATGCCGGAGACCGCGCCCTTCTGGCTCAGCGGGATCGGGCTGTTGTCGCCCGGCGTGACCCCGCCCCAGGTTTTCCCGCCGTCGGTTGAGCGCATGAAGACGATCGACTGGCCGACGGCCGGCACGACCGGCACCGTGCTCCCCTGATCGAGGCCCCAGCACGTGTAGAGCGGGCCGATCTTGCCGTCGTGCGGCTTGTTCGGGCCGCCGTCCGGCGTGTGGTTGTTGTCGATTGCGATCCAGTTCTTGTCGTCGAGGAAGAGGGCGTCCTGGACCGGGTTCGCGGAGTTGCTGTGCACGTGGATCGGCTGGCTCCAGCTCTTCGCCCCGTTGTGCTTGATGTTGAGGCTCATCCCCCAGCCGCTCGCGCTCGAGACCCCGCCGGGCGAGTCGAGGACGAACGCGTAGGCGTTTCCCTCGTCGTCCATCGTCATCGAGATGTCCGAGGTGACGTGGTACTTGCTCGGCTGGTTCGGATCGCAGGCGCCCGCGTAGTCGCAGTAGCCCGGAAGCTGGTTCCAGTCCTTCCAGTGCTTGCCGCCGTCGAACGACTCGTAGGCGCCGATCTTGAACAGGTACTTCGCGAGGTTGTCGTATTGCTTCGAGCCCGCGATCAGGTGGTTGTGGTTCAGCGGGTCCATCGTGATCGTGGGCTCGGAGTGCGAGATGCGGTTGTCGTGCGATGCCCGGTAGTTCGTCTGGCCCTTAGGCGCGCGAGCGTTGAGGTCCTTGATCGAGAGGCGGTGCTTGACCACCATCTTCACCTGGCCGTCGTAGCTCTGGGTCGGCCCGGTCGCAAACGGGACGACGGTCACGTAGAAGCTGCCGCTGCCCTTGACGATCGTGTCCTGCTCGACGGCGTTCTCGGTCGCGCCGCTGGCGACGGGCGCGCTCAGGTCGGCGGTGCCGTCGAGGTTCTTCTTGTAGACGTAGAAGTCGATGTCGGGGGCCACGCCGCCGCCGCCGAAGTTGAAGACCTTCACCTGCGGGCCGCCGACGAAGTGGGAGTAGAAGCTCTTCGGCACCTTCACGTCGAGGGTGAAGATGTCGCAGCCGGTGGCGGTCGAGTCGCCCGGCTTGTTGTCGGCTCCGTAGCAGCCCAAGCCCTCGTCCTGCGAGCCCGACTCCGCGCCGGGGTGGACCGAGCCCTTCCACACGACCGTGTTGGCCTGGCCGTTCGAGCTCGCCGAGACCGTCGCCGAGGCGGGTGTTGCCGCGTGCGCTGCGGACGCGCCCAGCGTCGCCGAGATCGCGAGCGCGCAGGCGAGAACGGCCCGCGCGCGGCGGTCGAGCACTCCAGTCGTGAGCCGATCCCCCTGCAAGATCGCAACCTGAGAGGGCGCGGACGTTACCACCGGGGCGCGCGCCGCTCGCCGGTTCTTTAGCGGCGTCAGGGCTCCGACTCGGGCCCCGGCAGGGGCGGCGGGCTCGCTACCCGAGAGTGCGAACCACGGCCGCCAGCCGCCGCCCGGCATCGGTCAACCGGTACTCGGGGTAGGGCGGGCTTGCCGGGACGATCGTCCGCTCGAGCAGCCCGGCATCCTCGAGGTCGCGCAGCCGCTCGCTGAGCGTGCGCGGCGCCACGCCGCCGACCGCCTGGCGGAACTCGTTGAAGCGCGTGGCGCCGGCGATCGACGCCCACAGCAGCGAGATCGCATGCCGGCGCTCGAGGATCTCCGCGGCGCGGCGGACCTCCTCGGGCACCGGCTGACAGCTACGGCAGCGCAACCTCGCGCTCCGGCTCCAGGGCGAGGTCGATTACCTCGCCGATGGTCATCACCGGATGGAACGCGAGCTGGTCGCGCACGTCCTCCGGTATGTCATCGAGGTCACCGCGGTTGCGCTCGGGGACGATCACGTCGGTGATGCCCGCGGCGTGGGCGGCCAGCACCTTCTGCTTGAGCCCGCCGATCGGGAGCACGCGGCCCTGGAGGGTCACCTCGCCGGTCATGCCGACGGTGTGCTTCACCGGACGGCCCGTCGCCAGCGAAGCGAGCGCCGTGGTCATCGTTATGCCGGCGCTCGGCCCGTCCTTCGGGATGGCGCCGGCGGGGACGTGGAGATGGATCTCCTTGCCGTCGAAGGTGTGCGGGTCGATCCCGAGCTCCTCGGCGTGCCCGCGGACCCAGGACAGCGCGATCCGCGCGGACTCCTTCATCACGTCGCCGAGCTGCCCGGTCAGCACCAGGTCGCCCTTTTCGGACTCCATCGCGGTCGCCTCGATGAACAGGACGTCGCCGCCCGATCCGGTGACCGACAGGCCCGAGGCGACGCCCGGCACCGCGGTGCGCTCCGCGACCTCCTGGAAGAACCGCTGCCTGCCGAGCGCGTCGCGCACGAGCGCCTCGTCGATCGTCACCGGCGGCCCCGTGTCGCCGGACGCGATCCGGGTGGCGGTCTTTCGCAGGATGGTCCCGAGCTCGCGCTCGAGCTGGCGGACGCCCGCCTCGCGCGTGTACTCGGTCACGATCTGGCCGAGGATCTCGTCGGAGATCTCGACCTCGTCCTCCAGCAGGCCGTTGCGCTCGCGCTGGCGCGGCCAGAGGTATCCGCGGGCGATCGCCACCTTCTCGTCGGTGGTGTAGCCGTCGAAGCGGATGACCTCCATCCGGTCGAGCAGCGGCGCCGGGATCGTGTCGGCGATGTTCCCGGTCGCGATGAACACGACCTTCGACAGGTCGAGCTCGACATCGAGGTAGTGGTCGCGGAACGAGTGGTTCTGCGCGGGGTCGAGGACCTCGAGCAGCGCCGCCGACGGATCGCCGCGCCAGTCGGCGCCGACCTTGTCGACCTCGTCCAGCAGGATCACCGGGTTCATCGTGCCCGCGTCGCGAAGCGCGCGGACGAGCCGGCCCGGCAGCGCGCCGACGTACGTCCGCCTGTGCCCGCGGATCTCCGCCTCGTCGCGGATGCCGCCGAGCGACATCCGCACGAACTCGCGGCCCAGCGAGCGCGCGATCGACTCGCCGATCGAGGTCTTGCCCGTGCCGGGCGGTCCGATGAGGGTGAGGATCGCGCCGGAGCGCCTGTCCTCGGCGATGCCGCGCTCCTGGCGCAGCTTGCGCACCGCGATGTACTCCACGATCCGATCCTTCACGTCCTCGAGGCCGGCGTGGTCGGCGTTTAGCACCTCGCGCGTGTGCTCGGGGTCGAGCCTCTCCTCGGAGGTCTTCGACCACGGCACGGCGATCAGCCAGTCGAGGTAGGTGCGGATCACCGACGTCTCGGGCGACTGCTCACCCATGCGCTCGAGGCGGCCGAGCTCCTTCTCCGCCTGCTCGCGCACGGCGTCGGGCATCCCCGCCTCCTCGATCTTCTGGCGGTACTCCTCGACCACGGACGCCTCGTCGTCGCCGAGCTCCTTGCGGATCGACTCCATCTGCTTGCGCAGGAAGTACTCGCGCTGCTGCTTCTCGGCACCGCTCTGCACGTCGTCGCGGATCCGCTGGCGGACCTGCAACTCGGAGAGACGCTCGCGCTGGAACCTCAGGGCTAGCTCGAGCCGCTCGGTCACGTCGACCGCCTCGAGCAGCTGCACCTTCTGCTCGAAGGTGAGCTCGGGTGAGTAGCCCGACGTGTCGGCCAGCGTGCCCGGCTCGCTTATCGAGCGCACGAACTGGGCCACGCGCCCGTCGTCGCCGCGGAGCTCGAGGATCTCCTCGACCACCGCGCGGTACTCGCGCTCGAGCTCGCGCGTGCGGCCGTCGACGGGTACGTCGTCCTCGCGCTCGTCGACCTCGACGCGAAGCTCGCCGCGAAGCCCGGTGCGGGCCGCGCCCGCGATGCCGCGATGCAGCCCCATGAGCTCGACCGCACGGGCGCCGCCGGGCAGCCGCACGCGGTCCACGACCTCGGCGACCGTGCCCACCCCCGCGAACTTGTCCTCGTGGCGCGGAACCAGGAGGACCCGGTCCTCCTCGCCGACGTCGATCGTGAGGGTGACGCCCATGTTCGGGAAGACGACGATGTCGTCCAGCGGAATGAGAAGCAGCTCAGTCATTTGAAGTTCAATCCTTGTATCTACTTACAGAACGTGAGCAAGTATAGGACTTGTCCCCCGGTGCGCCCACGCCGATTGGGTACGCCGCTTGGGTGATCCTGCGGATTGCCGGCCGCGCTCCCCTGCGTCAGCGTCCACCAACCAGCTTTGGCGGGAGGCAGCGTGGACGAGAGGGAAGGGAAACTCGACGGGGCGGGCGGCGGGCAGTCGTCAGGAGGGCGCCCGCTCACGCGGCGGGGACTCATCGGGGGCGCGGCCCTGGGCGCAGCCGGCACGGTCGGGGCGCGCGATTTGCTCGGCGTCGGCTCAACCGAGAGCGAGGCGAAGCCCCGCGCTCGCAATACCAAGCGCGTCGATGTCGCGGTCATCGGTGCAGGCGTGGCCGGGCTTGTCGCGGCGCGCAGGATCGCCGCCGCCGGGAAATCGGTCGTGGTTCTGGAGGCGCGCGATCGCGTCGGCGGCCGAGCGAGGAACTGGCGCTGCGGGATGCCCCCGGCCTGCGATTGCGGGCAAACCTTCGTGAACAACCACACGCGGGTTCGGGCACTGGCGAAGGAGTTCGGCATCGAGTTCTACCCCCAGCACGCAGTCGCAACGGGCCAGGGCAACGACGTCCTGTACGCCGATGGTCAGCGGTTCCAGTCACCGGCGGGAGGGCCGCTCAACTCCCGCGCCCTCGCGCCGATCATTGCTGACGCGTCGATTCCTTTCCACAAGCTCGACTCGATGGCGGCGACCGTGCCGCCAAAGACGCCTTGGGAGGCACGTCAGGCGGCCGAGTGGGACGCGATCACGGTTGAGACCTGGAAGCAGCAGAACACGCTTACGGACTTCGGCCGCTGGTGGGTCGACTTCCTCATCTTCCTCGTTGGGCTGACGGACCCCAACAAGGTTTCTCTACTTCACGCGCTCAGCTACCTCGCGAGGCTTGGCGATGGCAAGCACGGCACGAAGGAGGCCCTCGACTTCATCTTCTTGGGCGATCTCGTCTTGGGCGGTATCCAGCAGTTGCCCGATCACCTCGCCAATCAGCTCGGTCGCCGCGTCGTCCTCCACGCGCCCGTACGGCGGATCAGGCAGCGGCACGGACGGGTCCGAGTCGAGTCGGACAAGCTCAACGTGGTCGCCAAGCGGGTCATCATTGCGACGGCGCCGTCTCTGAACGCCCTGATCGACTTCGAGCCCGGCCTGCCCGAGTCGCGCGCGCAGCTCCTGCAGCGATATCCGCAGGGCAACATGTACACGTTCGCCGCGATCTACGAGAAGCCCTGGTGGCGCGAGAAGGGTCTCACCGGGCGCGGTGCGGGCCTACATCCGATCTATGCCGTGCTCGACTATTCACCGCCCGATGGGTCGAGCGGGCGGCTCGTCGGGATTGGCGTCGGCGCAAGCCAAGCGCGCCATGCACGACTGCCGGCGGCGGATCGCCGGCGAGCCGTGTTCGACAACCTCGCAACCTATCTGGGCGACGAGGCGCGCAAGCCGCTGAAGACGCTCGAGCGCAACTGGAGCGGCAGTGTCCACCATGACGCTCCCTGGGTCGATGACGTGATGGGCCAGTGGTCTCGTGGCTGTCCCGGCTACTTGGGTCCCGGCATCTGGACGAGTTATGGCCCATGGATCCGTGAGCCGTTTGGACATGTTCACTTCGCGAACGCAGAGCATGCGACGAGCTACAACACCTACGTCGAGGGCGCAATTCGCTCGGCGGAAGCCGTCGCAAAGCAGATCCTCGCGGAGCTCTGATCCTCTGACGGCAGCGCTCGCCCGGGTCCTGGCCGAGCTCTAGTCCGAGTCCGCGTCCTGTCCCGGCTCGGCCGGCTCGATCTCGTCGGCCTCGCCGTAGACGGCCGACGAGCGGTCGCTCTCCTCCTCCGGGGTAAACGCGTCGAGCTCCGGATCCCCGCCGGCGTCGCCGTGCTCGGCCTCCTCGATCAGCTCGGCCTCGGACTGCTCGAAGCCCTCGGCCTCGCCCTCGCCCGCCTCCTCGAGGGGACGGCGCTCCTCTTCCCTTCTCGCCTCCAGATCGTGCTCTTCCATTCCCATCGGCTTGACCTTACCCGTGTCCACGCCGAATCAGGCGCCGGTGGCCACGACCAGCCTGTCGCCCTCGTCGACGACCTCAGTCCCGAGTGCGGCGGAGCGCCTCCTCAAGAGGTTCGCGACGGCCCGGTACTCCCCACGGCTAGCGAGCCGCGTCTGGCAGTAGTCGAGCGCTAGCGGCAGCGCCTCGACGCGCGTCAGGCCGCGGGCGCCGAGCGTCACCAGCCAGAGGAGTCCGAGGTCGTTGCGCATCTCGTCGTCTGTCGCGTAGTCGTCGAGGAAATCGCCGAGGTCGAACAGCACGCGCCCGGCCGCGCCCTGGAACACGTGCGCCGAGTGACCCGCCACCAGCGTCGCGCCGGCCCCGACGAGCTCCTCCGCCGCCGCCCGCACGTGGGGCACCGGCTCCTCGCACATGTTCGGGCCCCAGTGCGGCGTGACGAGCACGGCATCGGCGCCGTCGCCGGGTGCGGCCTTGTCGAGCAGCCAGTCGGGCGGGCGCTCGTTCCACAGGTCGGCATAGGAGACTCCCGGGCGATCGGGACCCGCCGCGTACTGGCGCGGGTGATCGGTCACCGCCACGATCCGCAGGCGACCGCCGGCCGGCTCGAGCAGAACGGGCTCGCGCGCGCTCCGCTCGTCACCCCCCGCCCCGGCGACGGCGATTCCGGCCGCCCGGACGAGCTCGATCGTGTCGAGGAGCGCATCCGCTCCGAAGTCGAGCGCGTGGTTGTTCGCGAGCGTGACGGCATCGACGCCCAGCTCGGCCAGCCGCTCGGCAGCCACGGGCGGTGCGCGGAAGAAGAAGGGCTTGCCGGGATCGGGGAAGGGCTCGCCGCGCTCCGAGATGCAGCACTCGAGGTTGAGCACGAAGGCGTCGGCGGCAGCGGCCGCCTCCGCCACCGGCCGGTCTACGAGCGCTGCCGACGGGTTGGCCCGGAGGCGGTCGCCGACGCTGCGCCCGAGCATCGTGTCGCCCGCGAGCGCCAGCGTGATCGCCCCCATCCCCGCGGATTATTGGGCGCGGCGGCTGAGCGTGCCGGGTCCGGCTAGGCCTCGACGACCAGGCCGCCAATCTTTTGCTGATCGGCCACCAGATCGATCTCGGCGATCCGGCCGCCGACAACCGTGAACCCGACCACGGCGAAGGGCCTGCCGCCGCGCACGACGACGGCGCCGGCGCTTCCGTTGACGACGGCCGGCCGGGCCAAAGGCGCGAACGGACGGCCCCGCTCGAGGATCTGGTGCGCGACCTGCTCGGCGCCAACGACCGGCTCGCGCGCGCGCGGTCCGGTGCCTCCGACGTCGAGCCGGAAGACGACCTCCGGGTCCAGCACCGCCACCAGCGCGTCGAAGTCCCCCTCGCGTGAGGCGGCGAGGAAGGCGTCCACCACCCTCCGCTGCTCGGATAGGTCGACGTCGGGGCTCGCGGCGCCCTGCACCCGGCGCCGCGCACGGCTCGCCAGCTGCCGAGCCGCCGCCGGCGTCCTGTCGACTATCGGTGCGATCTCCTCAAAGGGC
>VAXR01000064.1:11738-12488 GCA_005885165.1 Actinomycetota bacterium | reverse complement strand
CCACCGAGTCGGCGAGGAGCGCCTCGTGCTCGGGATCGTCGCCCGTCTCGACCTGTACGACCGGCTCGGGCAGCCGGCTTCCCAGGTAGTCCTCGCGCCGCGCCCTGCGAGCGCGCAGCATGTCGAGCGAGGCGCGGGCCACGACGGTGGTAAGCCAGCCTCCGAGGTTCGCTACGGCATCGGAATCCGTTCGGTCGAGCCGCAGCCAGGCCTCCTGGACGGCGTCCTCGGCCTCGCTCATCGAGCCGAGCATCCGGTAGGCGACGGCCCGAAGCCGGCCCCGGTGTCGCTCGAACTCCTCAGCGAGCAGATCGCGTTCGTTCACGGTCACATCCTCTCGGTCGCATTCGTCATGGGGGTTGACGAATTCGAAGCGGCCGATGTGACAGGCGCTCCGCGCCTCCACCGCTCGGCTCGCAGGAGGTGGCTCCCATGCAGACCAACGAAAGAGAGGTAGTGGCCCTCGAGCGGCCTGCGATCGACGTCCGCGCGCTGCGCAAGACCTACGCGGGCGGCGCCGAGGCCGTCAAGGGCATCGATTTCCAGGTCGCGGCCGGCGAGGTATTCGGGCTGCTCGGCCCGAACGGGGCGGGGAAGTCGACCACGATCGGCATGCTCACCACGACGATCGCGCCGACTGGCGGAAGCGCGCGGCTCGCAGGGTTCGACGTGGCCGGGCATCCGCTCGAGGCGCGCGCGCTGAGCAGCGTCGTATTCCAGGAGGCGGTCGTGGACCGCGGCCTGAGCGGG
>VAXR01000064.1:11145-11725 GCA_005885165.1 Actinomycetota bacterium | reverse complement strand
GTTGGCCGAGGCGCTCGGCATCGCCGACCTCCTCGAGCGGCCGGTCGGGACGTACAGCGGCGGCGAGCGCCGGCGGCTGGAGATCGCCCGCGCTCTCGTGTCGGAGCCGGCGGTGCTGTTCCTCGATGAGCCGACCGTCGGGCTCGACCCCCGGATCCGTCAGGAGCTGCTCGATGTGATCGCGAACCTGCGGACGCGGGACGGGCTCACGATCCTCCTGACGACCCACTACCTGGACGAGGCGCAGCGGCTGTGTGACCGCGTCGCGATCCTCCACGAGGGCAGGATCGTGGCGCTCGACACGCCCGCGGCGCTCCTCGCCGGGCTCGGTCGGGAGATCCTCGAGGTGCACGTGGACGGGCAGGCGCCCGCCGCCGTGGCGGCGCTGCGCTCGCGCGGGATCGCGGGCGACGACGCGTTTGCGGTCGGATCGACGCTCACCGTCCCGCTCCACGACCACAGCGGAGCCCAGGCCATCGCGGCGCTCGACTCCGCAGGGGTGGCGGCCGGTGCGATCCGCACGCGCCAGCCCAGCCTGGACGACGTCTACGTGCGGCTCACCGGCGCTCGGATCGCCGAG
>VAXR01000064.1:0-11113 GCA_005885165.1 Actinomycetota bacterium | reverse complement strand
CGGCCGACCCCGCTCGCGGGTGCGCTCTGGACCCTCGCGAGGCGCCGCGCCGCGCTCACCGCGCGGAATCCGCGCCAGATCGCGGTGCCGCTCCTCACGCCGATCCTGTTCGCGGTCGTGATCGCGCCCGCGCTCAAGACGGCGCTTGGCGGACTGCACAGCCACATCGACTACACGGCGTTCGTGGCGGTCGGCACGGTCGGACTGCTGGTGCCGTTCACCGCGATCTTCGCGGGCCTCAGCGTGATCGTGGAAAGGGAAGCCGGGGCGCAGCGCGAGCTGCTGGCCGCTCCGGTGCCGCGGGCGCTGCTCGTGGCCGGCAACCTGATCGTCCCGGTCTACGAGCGCTGCCGACGGGTTGGCCCGGAGGCGGTCGCCGACGCTGCGCCCGAGCATCGTGTCGCCCGCGAGCGCCAGCGTGATCGCCCCCATCCCCGCGGATTATTGGGCGCGGCGGCTGAGCGTGCCGGGTCCGGCTAGGCCTCGACGACCAGGCCGCCAATCTTTTGCTGATCGCCGGGGCGCTGTTCCCGATCGGGGCGCTGCCGGGTGCGCTCACGGTGTTCGCCAAGGTCCTGCCCCTGACGCACGTGATGGCGCTCGTGCGCTACGGCCTGGTGGACCGCCACGCGAGCGGCCTGCACGACATCTGGGGGATGGGGAACGCCACGCTCGAGGCCGCGCTCAGCCTCGCGGTGGTCGCCCTGTTCGCCGCGGCGTTCACGGCCCTCTCGGTGCGGGTGTTCACGAGGTCGGCCGTGCGTTGACCTCGAGCACCACCTTGCCCGTCGCCCGGCGCTCATCGATCGCCTTGAGCGCCTCGGCGGCGCGCTCGAGTGGGAAGCGCTCGCCCACGATCGGGCGGACGAAGCCCTCCCGGACGAGCCGGTCGATCGCCTCGCCGATCGACCGGTTCACGTCCGGCTTGCCCATCACGTAGGCGCCCCAGCCCGCGCCGACCACCTCGGTGTTGTTCAGCAGGAGGCGGTTGACCTTGACCTCGGGGATCGATCCGCCGGTGAAGCCCACGACCACCAGGCGGCCGTCCTGCTTCAGCGACCGCACGGAGTCGAGGAAGCGATCGCCGCCCACCGGATCGATCACGACGTCGGCCCCCCCGAGCTCCTTCACCTGGTCCTTCCATTCCGCGTCCGAGCGCACGACCTCGTCGGCGCCCGCCTCGCGGGCGACCCGCTCCTTCTCGTCCGATGAGACGACGGCGATCGTACGTGCGCCGACGCCGCGGGCCACCTGGATCGACGCGGTGCCGACTCCGCCCGCCGCGCCGTGGACCAGAACGGTCTCCCCCTTCTCGAGCCGCCCACGCATCTTCAGCGAGAAGTAGGCCGTGTGGTAGTTGAGGACGAGCCCGGCGCCCTGGGCGAAGTCGAGGTCGTCGGGGAGCGGGAACACGAGGAACTCGGGTGCGACCGCCACCTCGGCGAACGCGCCGAGCATGCAGAAGGCGGCCACGCGGTCCCCGGGCGCGAGCCCGGACCCGTCGGGCGCCGAACGCACCACGCCGCCGACCTCGCTGCCGGGGATGAACGGCAGCTCGGGCTTGACCTGGTACTCGCCGCGGGTCTGAAGGACCTCCGGGAACGACACGCCCGCGGCATGCACGTCGACGACTACTCCGGAGCCCGGGGTGAGCATGTGCGAGGCCTCGGGCTCGGGCACGTCGACGAGCTGCAGGGCCGAGTCGGGACCGCTCAGCTCTGTGATCTGGACCGCTCGCACGGCCGCAAGCATGCCATTCGGCGGATGGGTAGGGTCTACGAGGGGAGTACGCGATGCGCCAGCTGACCAGTTTGGATACGCAGTTCCTGGCGCTCGAGACCTCGCGCCAGACGGGGCACGTGGGCGGCCTCGCGATCCTCGACCCGTCCACGGCGCCCGGCGGCAAGGTGGACCTCGCGGACATGTCCCGTCTGATGGAGGAGCGGCTGCCGCTCCTGCCTCCGCTCCGCTCGCGGCTCGTGGAGGTGCCGTTCGGCCTCGACTACCCCTACTGGGTCGACGACGAGGACTTCGACCTCGACTTCCACGTTCGCGAGCTGGCGCTCCCCGCTCCCGGCAACCGGGAGCAGCTGGCGGAGCAGGTCGCGCGGATCATGGGCCGGCCGCTCGACCGAGCGCGCCCGCTCTGGGAGATGTACCTCATCCACGGCGTCGAGCGCCGGCTCACGGCGCTCCTGACGAAGGTGCATCACGCCGTGATCGACGGGCTCTCGGGCGCGGAGATCATGAGCATCCTGCTGGACCTCGAGCCCGAGGGCCGCGAGCTGCCGGAGCCCGCGCCGCGCGACACCGACGGCGCGCCGAGCGACGTCGAGATGCTGGCGCGCGGCCTGCTGGGGGTGCCCCGCTACCCGCTGCGCATCCTGCGCTCGCTCCCGTCCGCTCTTCCCAACCTGGACGAGACGGCCTTCAACACGCTTCCGGGCGCGGGCCTCGTGTCGCGCGCAGCCGGCCGCCTGCAGCGGATGGCGGGGGGCGAGGGCGAGGTCGTGGAGCGGCTCAGCCTGCGGCCTCCGCGCACGTCGTTCAACGGCCGCGTCTCACCCCATCGCCGCTTCGTGTTCGGGCAGCTCTCGCTCGACGAGGTCAAGGCGGTGAAGAGCGAGCACGGCTACACCGTCAACGACGTAGTCGTCGCGATCTGCGCCGGCGCGGTGCGGCGCTGGCTGGTCGAGCACGGCGAGCTTCCGCCCGACCCGCTCGTGGCCCAGATACCGGTGTCGGTGCGCACCGAGGAGGAGGTGGGCACCTACGGGAACCGGATCGTCCTGATGCACGCACCCCTGTTCACGAACGTCGAGGACCCGACGGAGCGCCTGCACCGGACCCACGAGGCGCTGCGCGTTATGAAGGAGCGCCACCGCGCGCTGCCCGCCGACCTGCTCCGCGACGCCAACCACTTCATCCCGCCGGCTGTCTTCTCCCGCGCCGCGCGCGCCACATTCGCGCTGTCGAGCAGGGCACCCGGGCGGCCCAGCTGGAACCTCGTGATCTCGAACGTGCCGGGCCCGCAGTTTCCGCTCTACTGCGCGGGTGCGCGGCTCGAGGCGAACTATCCGGTCTCGGTCATCACGGACGGGATGGGGCTGAACATCACCGTGATGAGCTACCGCGGGCACATGGACTTCGGGATCGTGGCGGACCGCGACCAGATGCCGGACGTCTGGCAGCTGATCGACTGGCTCGGGGAGTCGCTCGAGGAGCTGAAGCCGGCCGCCGCTAACGACGACGGCTGAAGGAGGCGCCCCGCGAGAACGCGAGCCGCGGCCGGGTGCGGCCGTTGCTGAGGCGCGCGAGCGCGTCGAACTCCTCGAGCGAGTGACCGGCTCCCACCGCCACGCAGGTGAGCGGGGAGGGCGTCAGCTCCACCGGGAGCTGCGTCTCCTGGCGAAGCAGCTCCTGGAAGCCGCGGAGCAGCACCCCGCCGCCGGCAAGCATGATCCCGCGGTCGGCGATGTCGGCCGCGAGCTCCGGCGGGGTTCGCTCGAGCGTGTCCTTAACCGCCCCGACGATCGCACCGAGCGGCTCGGCGCACGCGCGGCGCACCTCATCGCTCGACAGCAGCAGGGTCTTGGGCAGGCCGGTCAGGAGATCGCGGCCGCGGACCTCAGCCTCGGGCTCCGGGTCCATGCGCACCGCCGACCCGATGTCGACCTTCAGGTTCTCAGCGGTCTGCTCGCCGATCGCCAGCGTGTGCTCGCGCTTGAGGTGCGTGGCGATCGCCTCGTCGAAGTCGTAGCCGCCGATGCGAACCGATTGGGACACGACGATCCCTCCAAGCGAGATCACGGCCACCTCGCTCGTGCCGCCTCCCACGTCGACGATCATGCTTCCGCTGGGGTCCGCGATCGGGAGCTCGGCGCCGATGGCGGCGGCGATCGGCTCCTCGATGAGGTGGACCTGGCGGGCGCCCGCGGCGAGGCAGGCCTCCTCGACGGCGCGCTTCTCGACGTCCGTGATGCCCGAGGGGGCGCACATCACGACGCGCGAGCGCGCGAAGCGGCGCGCGTGCACGCGGCGGATGAAGTACCGGAGCATCTGCTCGGTCACCTCGAGGTCCGCGATCACGCCGTGCCGCAGCGGCCGGATCGCGGAGATCGTGGCGGGCGTGCGCCCGATCATCCTCCGCGCGGCGTCGCCGACGGCGTGCACCGCGCCCGTCTGTGAGTCGATCGCCACCACCGAGGGCTCCGAGACGACGATCCCGCGGCCGCGCTCGTAGACCAGCGTGTTAGCGGTCCCGAGGTCGATCGCTATGTCGTTGCCGCCCCCGCCGATGAGAAGCGCCATCGAATGAGCATATGCGTAACGCTTGCAGGAGTTCTTCGCGGTCCCCGGCGAAAGGAATGGAAATGGAAGGCAGGGCGGTCCCAGACAGCTATGCGAAGCACCAGGCCCAGCACGCCGAGCTCCACGGCGCGTTCGGGGCGGATCGGTTCGGCGCCGTATCGGAGAGAGTGGCCAGGTTCTTCGGAACGCCGAAGTACATCCTCGGCCAGACGATGATCGTCATCGTCTGGATCGCCCTCAACGGGGCGGCCATCAGCTTCCGGTGGGACCCCTACCCGTTCATCCTGCTCAACCTCGCGTTCTCGACCCAGGCGGCCTACGCGGCGCCGCTTATCCTGCTGGCGCAGACGCGCCAGGCCGATCGCGACAAGGCGCACGAGGAGGCCGCGGCGAGACACCGCGACGAGCTCGCGAACCGCGAGCACCAGATGCTCGACGAGAACACGACGCTCACCGAGCAGGTGGCGAAGCTTGCCCGGGAGATCGACACGCTCACCAAGATGATCCACGCGCAGGTGTGTGACGGTGATGGCTGATGGCCTCGAGTTCTTCGTCGTCGACGTGTTCACGGACACGCCGCTCGAGGGCAACCAGCTCGCGGTCTTCACCGACGCACGCGACCTCGCGTCTGATCGGATGCAACGGCTCGCGCTGGAGATGGGCTACTCGGAGACGACGTTCGTCCTTCCGGCCGAGGAGGGCGGCGACGCGCGGGTCCGCATCTTCACGCCGCGGTATGAGCTGCCGTTCGCCGGCCACCCTGTGCTCGGCACCGCCTTCGTGGTCGGCGACGCGCTCGGTCGCGACGCCGTCAGGTTGGAGACCGGGCTCGGCGTCATTCTGGTCGAGCTCGAGCGAGAGGACGGGGGGATCGCCTTCGGGCGGATGGAGCAGGCGATACCCGCCTGGAGGCCGTACGAGCGGGAGGCCGAGCTGCTGGCGGCGCTCGGCGTGAAGCGGTCCGCGCTCCCCGTCGAGGCGTATCCGAACGGCCCGCTCCACGTGTACGTCGCGCTGGACAGCGAGGAGGCCGTGGCGGCGCTGCGGCCCGACCTATCGGCGCTGGCCGATCTCGACGATGCCGCGGCGAACTGCTTCGCCGGATCGGGGCGAAGCTGGAAGACGCGCATGTTCGCGCCGTCGGGCGGAGTGCCCGAGGACCCCGCCACCGGCTCCGCCGCCGGTCCGCTCGCGATCCACCTCGCCCGCCACGGGCGGATCGGCTTCGGCGAGCAGATCGAGATCCGCCAGGGCGCCGAGATCGACCGTCCCTCCGTCCTCTACGCGCGCGCGGATGGATCGGAGGAGCGGATCGAGCGCGTGGAGGTCGGCGGCCCAGCCGTGGTGGTCGCGCGGGGCGAGTTCCGCCTGCCCTAGCTCCCGGCCGGCTCGTAGATCTGGATCGCGACGCCGTCGCCAACGACCTGCGAGGAGGTGAGGCGCATGGGCTTCTTGTCGCTCGTCTCGCCGAAGAGGCGCTTGCCGCCGCCGAGCACGACCGGGAAGACCATCAGGCGCAGCTCGTCGACGAGGTCGTTCTCGAGCAGGGTCTGCACGAGCTGAGCGCTCCCGGCCACGAGGATCTCGCCGTCGATCTCGTCCTTCAGCTTGGCGATCTCCGCCGGGACATCACCGCTTAAGACCGTCGAGTTGTTCCATTCGGGGTCGTCGAGCGTCGACGAGACCACATACTTCGGCATGGTGTTGAACTTGTCGGCGAACTCGCCTTCGCGGGACGGCCAGGCCTCGGCGAAGCCCTCGTAGGTGACACGCCCGAGCAGCTGCGCCTCGGCGCTCATCGTCTCGGCGAGCTTGAACTTGTCGCCCTCCTCGCCCCGCGAGAACTCGAAGCTCCAGCCGCCGTGCCGGTAGTCCTCGGCTCCGCCGGGGTCCTCCATCACCCCGTCGAGCGAGACGAACTCCGTGACGATGATCCTTCCCATGTGATCCTCCTCCGTTGGCTGCTTGCCTATCAATGACCGCCTGAGGCAGCGAAAATCATCGGGGACGGGGCAGGGACGCGTCGAGCCGATACCGTGCGCGCGTGCGTCTAGACGGTGCGGGCAGGTTCGACCGCTCGGCGGCGGTCGAGTTTCAGGCCTGGGAGGCCGAGCTCCACGGCCACCGAGTGATCTATCGCGTCGCCGGAAGCGGCCCACCGGTCGTCCTGGTCCACGGCATGGTCAACTCCTCGCGGCACTGGGAGGCCGTCGCGCGGCAGCTGGCGGACAGCTACACGGTGATCGCACCGGACCTGATCGGCCACGGCGACTCCGCCACGCCCCGGGGCGACTACTCGCTCGGGGCGCACGCGGCGGTGATCCGGGACCTCCTCGCCTCACTCGGGATCGACCGCGCGACGCTTGTCGGCCACTCGCTCGGCGGCGGCGTGGCGATGATCTTCTTCTACCACTTCCCCCAGCGCACGGAGCGACTGGTGCTCGTGTCGAGCGGCGGCCTCGGCCGCGAGGTCAGCCCGCTGCTGCGGACCGCCGCGCTTCCCGGGGCTTCGGCGCTGCTGTCGGTGGCGGCCCATCCGCGCGTGCTCCAGTCGTTGTCGGACGCGGGTGAGCGCATGCAGCGGCGCGGCTCGAGCAAGGGCGTGTACCTGAAGGCGATCGCGCGGGCGCTCCGGCCGCTCGAGCAGCCGGGTGCCCGCGAAGCGTTTCTCCAGACGCTGCGCTCGGTGATCGACTGGCGCGGCCAGCGAGTGAGCGCGCTCGACCGCGTCTACCTCCTCGAGGCCATGCCAACGCTGATCGTCTGGGGCGAGCGCGACAACACCATTCCGCTCGTACAGGGCCGGGAGGTGCACAGGGCGGTTCGGGGCAGCCGATTCGAGACCCTGCCGCGCGCGGCGCATTTCCCTCACCTCGAGGACCCCGACGGGCTCGCTGCGGTGGTGCGCGACTTCATCGAGACGACCGAGCCGGCTCGGATCGACGACGCGGACTGGGGCGGCGTGATCGCCTCGCGCTTCAGGCCGCGCCGGCAGGCGCCGCGCGCCGCGGCTTAGAGACGTGTCCGCTTACACCAGAGTGACGGTGGCGCTCGCGAGCGCCGTCGCGGCCGTCGGCCTCGGCGCACTCGCGGTGGAGGCGGCCCCGCAGCACAAGCATGCGCGCCGCTCGCAAACGGTGCTCGCGAACCGCTGCTTCGCGCTGCGGTCGGTCGGCCGCGGCAGGTTCGTCGCGGCGTCGGGGGCGAGCGCGTACCGCGCGACAAAGAAGCGTTTGCGCGGCGCCGGCCGCTTCTACCTGAAGCCCACCGACCTCGGCACCTACATGGTCTACGACCGCGGCCGGAAGCTCATGACCGCCTCCGGCTCGAGCGGCGTCGGTCGCACGGGCACGCCGGGGCCGCCCGCCGAGTGGCGCCCGCTTCGTCGCGGGGCCCGGGCGTTTGCGATCAGGTCGACGGCTCAGCGCCGCGATCTCGCGGCGACCCGGAACGGCGGCCTGATGCTCGTAGCGGCCGGCTCAGGGGGGCGCGCCAGCCGGTTCGCCTTCGTGCGCGCGCGGGGCTGCAAGGCCTTCCCGGAGGCACAGGTCGGCGCCCGTGGCAAGACCTTCAAGGGCACCCGCCGCGATGGGACGGTGTTCGGCTTCGCGGACATGCATCTCCACATCACCGCGGACATGCGGGCCGGCGGAAACGTGATCTACGGCGAGACCTACGACCGCTTCGGAATCAGCGAGGCGCTCGGGCACGACGACCGCGCCCACGGCCCCGACGGGAGCCTCGACGCGACGGGAAACCTGCTCCGCCACGGGTCGCCGGCCGGCACGCACGACACGCACGGTTGGCCGACGTTCGCCGGCTGGCCCGTCCACGACACGTACACCCACCAGCAGACCTACTACGTCTGGCTGAAGCGGATGTGGGAGGCCGGCGAGCGGCTCGTCGTGGCGCAGACCGTCGAGGACGAGCCGCTCTGCAAGCTCGAGCCGCTGCGGACCCACTCCTGCGACGAGACGGCAACGGTGAAGCTGCAGATCGCGCGGCTGCGCGGGCTCCAGAGGTACGTGGACGCCCAGAGCGGCGGCGCGGGCCGCGGCTGGTTCCGGCTCGTCTACAGCCCGCAGCAGGCACGCCGCGTGATCGAGCGCGGGAAGCTCGCCGTGCTGATCGGCATGGAGTCCTCCGATGCGCTCGGCTGCAGCGAGGTCGCGGGCCTGCCGCAGTGCACCCGCGCGGAGATCGACAGCCGCCTCGACGACCTCTACCGGCTCGGGCTGCGGAGCATCTTCATCGCCCACTGGGTGGACAACGCCTTCGCGGGCGCCGCCCTCCAGTCGGGCGCCACGGGCCAGTTCATAAGCGCCATGCAGGTGGAGGAGACCGGGCAGCCGTTCGCCACCGGGCACTGCGCGGGCGCCGACGAGGCGGACGGCACCTGCAACTCCAAGGGCCTCACCGACCTCGGCCGGTACCTGGTCGGGCGCCTGATCGCAAAGCACATACTGATCGAGGCCGATCACCTGAGCCAGAAGGCGCGCGCGAGCGTGCTCGCGATCGCGGAGGCGAACCACTACCCGCTGGTGTCGAGCCACACCGGGACCGGCGGTCAGTGGACGGCCGCGCAGCTCAGGCGCCTGTACGCGCTCGGCGGGCTTGCGTCGGCGAGGCCGGCGACCGCCCCCGAGCTCGCGCGAACGATCTTCCGGTTCAAGGGCTATGTGAGCCCCGGTCACTACTTCTGCGTCGGCCTCGGCAGCGACACCGGCGGCTTCAACGCGACTCCGGGGCCGCGCTCCGACGCCCGCGCGCACCCGCTGCGATACCCGTTCGCCTCCTACGACCGGAAGGTGAGGTTCGTCCGGGAGCGGAGCGGCCGGCGCGTATTCGACCTCAACACCGACGGCGTGGCGCACTACGGCCTATTCGCGGACCTGCTCGGTGACATCCAGCGCCAGCCGTCCACCCGCGGCGCGCTTCGTCCGCTATTCCACTCGGCGGAGGCGTATCTCCAGACGTGGCAGCGGGTCGTTAGCCACCGCTAGCTGGCGGCGCTACTGGCTCGTCGCCGGCTGCGGCCGCGCGGTCGCAGAGCGCGCGCGTGCCGGCCGCGGCGCCGGCTCGTCGCCGATCGCCATCCGGATCGACGCGAGCACCTCGACCAGCTCGTCGCGCATGGCGTCGAGCTGCTCGAGGCGGACGGCGAGGTCGTCGCGGACCGCGGCGAGCTCCTCGGTCGTGAGGATGCGCGGCGCTCCCCGCTTCGTCGGCGACCGGGCCGGCGCGGCGCGCGCGCTCAGCTGCGCCTCCAGCGCCGAGATCTGCGCCCTGAGCTCCTCGCGTGTGGGAGCCGAGCCCGAGCTCGCGTAGACGCGCGCGGCGACGGCTCCGGCGTCGAGCTGCGGCACGTTCCCGGCTACGAACGTCCCACTGCCGTGGCGGCTGACGACGAAGCCCTCCCCCTCGAGCCGCTCGTAGACCGCGCGGACCGTGTTCACGTTCACGCCCGCCACCTCCGCCAGGCGGCGGACGCTCGGGAGCTGCTCGCCGGGCAGCAGCCGGCCCCCGACGATCAGGGCCTGGATCTGCCAGGCGAGCTGCGTGCTCAGCGGAACGTCGCCGTTCCGGTTGACCTGAAGGCCCAGCGCGTCCACAACCAAAGCTTAACAGCACTGTGCCACTAGAGCAGCTCAAAGAGTGATACTGTGCTGATACAGCGAGGCAGGGAGTTTCGCAACAGATGCGATTTCGCAGGAGGACCGTCGTCGGAGTTGGGTTGGCGATCGCGCTCGCGGCGCCGCCGGCAGCGAGCGCTGACTGGCCGCTCTACGGACACGACCGGGCAAACTCGCGCAGCGCCGGCCGGGATGGACCCTCGCTGGGCCAGGTCAAGTCGCTCCAGAAGACCTGGACCTTCAACTCTTCGAACGGGGACTTCACCGGGACGCCGGTCGTAGCGGACGGGACGCTCGTGGCGGGGACGAACCTCGGCACGATCTACGCGCTCGACGCCGTCACCGGCAAGCTTCGATGGTCACGCGACGTCGGTCACCAGATAAACGCATCGGCGGCGATCGATCCCTCGGCGCCTGGCGGTCCCACCGTCTTCGTCCCGGTCGCGCGGATCGGCTCCCCGCACCTGATCGCACTCTCGCTTAGGAACGGTGCGATCCGCTGGGATCGCGTGCTCACAAGGCAACCTACCTCTGGCGTGTTCGGCAGCCCCGTGTACTGGCACCGCACCGTGTACATGGGAACCTCGGGCGGACTTGGGAACGACGAGAGCACCGCTCGCGGGAGCGTGGTCGCGCTCGACGAGGCGAGCGGCCACGTCCGCTGGCGGACGTTCACGGTGCCGCGCGGCCACGACGGCGGCGCGGTATGGAGCACGCCCGCGATCGACACCGCCACGGCGCGACTGTACGTGGGGACCGGCAACGCCTACCACGACCCGCCCGCCGGCACGACGGACTCGATGATGGCGATGAGCGCCGCAAGCGGACGGATCCTCGGCCACTTCCAAGCAACCCCGGGCGATACCTGGGAGCTCAGCAACCCCGCCGCCGGCCCCGACTACGACTTCGGGGCCTCGCCCAACCTGTTCGTCGGTCCAGGTGGCCGGCGACTGGTCGGCGAGGGGCAGAAGAGCGGCATCTACTGGGCGCTCGACCGCGGCAAGATGCGACCCGCTTGGCACACGATGGCAGGTCCCGGCTCGCCGGCCGACGGGGGCATCAACTCGTCCGCCTACGACGGCACCAGGATTTACGGCAGCGACGCGATCAACAGCGAGATCTTTGCCCTAGGAGCCGGCGGCAAGATGCGATGGAGCTCGTACGACACG
>VAXR01000213.1 GCA_005885165.1 Actinomycetota bacterium | reverse complement strand
TGTGGCTCTTCAAACGCCCAAGTCGGGCGACGAAGGAGGGGGAGGTCAAGATCGCCAGCCAGCCTCAGCTCGATTGCGTTGGCCCGAGCCGCGCCCGCGAGACACCGTCCTGCTTTAGGGGTCCATTGGACCCTCTATCCAGGACGGTGGGCCAAGAGAGAGGTCTCGAGCGGGGTGCGCGAAGGACCCGGGCCGTTCGGGGCGCACCAACGACAGGCCCTTAGACTGACCCCATGGCGTTTCCCGCCACCCGCATGCGACGGCTCCGCAGGACCGGGCTGCTTCGCGGGATGGTCCGGGAGACCGAGCTCACGCCGGCTCACCTGGTTCAGCCGCTCTTCGTGGAGCTCGGCACCGACAGCCGCATGCCAATCGAGGCGATGCCGGGGATCGACCGCCTCTCGATCTCGCACGCGGTCGAGGAGGCCGGGGCCGTCCACGAGCTCGGCGTGCCGGCCGTGCTCCTGTTCGGCATCCCGTCCCACAAGGACGAGCAGGCATCCGGGGCCTACGACGAGGAGGGCGTTGTCCAGCTCGCGACCCGGGCCATCAAGGAGGCGCTCCCCGAGGTCGGGGTGATCACCGACGTGTGCCTGTGCGAGTACACCTCGCACGGCCACTGCGGCGTGGTTCGCGAGGACGGGCAGATCGACAACGACATCACCCTCGAGCTGCTGGCCAAGACCGCCGTGTCCCAGGCGGATGCCGGAGCCGACGCCGTCGCTCCCAGCGACATGATGGACGGCCGCGTGGGCGCGCTCCGCTCCCAGCTCGACGCCGAGGGCCACTCGGAGACCCCGATCGTCGCCTACTCGGCCAAGTTCGCCTCCGCGTTCTACGGGCCCTTCCGGGAGGCCGCCGACTCGACGCCCGCCTTCGGCGACCGCCGCAGCTACCAGATGGATCCGGCCAACGCCGACGAGGCGGTCCGCGAGGCGCTGCTCGACGTCGACGAGGGCGCGGACATCGTGATGGTGAAGCCGGCCCTCCCTTACCTCGACGTCGTGCGCCGGGTGAAGGAGGCCACGCGCGTGCCGGTCGCCGCGTACAACGTGAGCGGCGAGTACTCGATGGTCAAGGCGGCCGCGGCCGCCGGCCAGATCGACGAGCGCGCCGCCGTGCTGGAGGCGCTCACCGGGATCCGCCGGGCGGGCGCCGACATCGTCGTGACCTACCACGCCAAGGACGCCGCCGAGTGGCTTCGTTGACCGGGGCCCGCCCGAAGGTGCGCAGCCGCGCCGACGGCGCGGCGATCCCGCTGGACGACGTCGACAAGCGACTGCTCAACCTGCTGCAGGGGAGCTTCCCGCTCGCGCCGCGCCCGTACGCCGGCGTCGCCGAGGCGGCCGGCGTGCCGGAGGACGAGGTGCTCGCGCGGACCGAGCGCCTGATCGACCATCGGATCATCCGCCACGTCACGCCGATCTTCGACACGCGGGCGCTCGGCTACCGCTCGATGCTGGTGGCCGCGAAGGTCGACTCGGAAAACCCGCATCGCGCGGCGAAGGTGATCAACGCCCACCCCGGCGTCTCCCACAACTACCTGCGCAACCACGACTTCAACCTCTGGTTCACGATCGCGGTGGAGCCCGATTCGCGGCTGGGCCTCCAGGGCACGCTCGAGGCGCTCGCCGAGGAGGCCGGCGCGACCTCGATGCGCCAGCTCCCGACCCTGCGTCTCTTCAAGATCCGCATGGACCTCGAGATGGAGGCCGACACCAAGGCGCTCGCGCGCGCGGCGGAGTCGGTCGAGCCCGCCGAGACCGAGCCGCAGCCCTACGACGACACCGACGTCGCCGTGATCCGCGCCCTGCAGGGCGACATGCCGATCGTGCCCGAGCCCTATGCGCCCGCCGCCTCGTCGCTCGGAATGGCCCAGGAGGCGATGCTCAACCACCTCGACGGCATGCGGGAGCGCAGGCTGCTTCGCCGCGTGGCGGCGATCCTCTACCACCGTCGCGCCGGGTTCTCCGCGAACGGCATGGGCGTCTGGCGCGTGCCGGACGAGCGCATCGCGGAGCTCGGTCCGCGGATGGCCGCCTTCCGCGGGATCTCCCACTGCTACCAGCGCCCGACGTACGAGGACTGGCCGTACTCGATCTTCACCATGGCGCACGGTCGCTCGAAGGAGGAGTGCGACGCGATCCTGGACGCCATCGCCGCCGACACCGGCGTCGAGGACCGCGCCACGCTCTACTCGTCGACCGAGTTCAAGAAGGTCCGCCTCCAGTACTTCACCGACGACTACAAGCGCTGGGAGGCCGAGCGGGCGTAATGGCCCGGGTCGCGGGCGTCGGGAGCCGCTCCGCCGCACTCTTCGATCGTGCATGCGCCGCCATCCCGGGCGGGGTGAACTCGCCCGTCCGGGCGATGCGCGCGATCGGCCGCGATCCGATCTTCGTGGAGCGAGGCGAGGGCGCCGAGCTCGTCGACGTCGACGGCGGGCGCTACGTGGACTGGGTCCAGTCCTGGGGTCCGCTCATCGCCGGGCACGCGCATCCCGACGTGGTCGAGGCCGTGACCGCGGCCGCGCATTGCGGAACGAGCTACGGCGCCCCGACCCAGGCGGAGGTCGAGCTGGCCGAGGAGATCATCCGCCGCGTGCCGAGCGCCGAGATGGTGCGGATGACGAACTCCGGCACCGAGGCAGCAATGAGTGCGCTCCGCCTCGCACGGGCGGCCACCGGGCGCGACGCCGTCCTCAAGTTCGCCGGCGCCTACCACGGGCACGTGGACGGGCTGCTGGCCGACGCCGGGTCGGGGCTTGCCACGCAGGGCATCCCGGCGAGCCCGGGCGTCACCGCGGCGCAGGCGGCGGACACGCTGGTCGCGCCGTGGAACGACCGCGAGGCGGTCGAGCGCGCGCTGCATGAGCGCGAGGTCGCGGCGATCGTCTGCGAGCCGTGCCCGGCCAACATGGGCCTGGTGCCGGCAGAGCCGGGATTCCTGGCGTTCCTGCGCGAGGCGGCGGACGCGTCGGGCGCCCTGCTC
>VAXR01000063.1 GCA_005885165.1 Actinomycetota bacterium | reverse complement strand
CATCGCCTTCCAGTCCACGTGCGGCGCGTGGAAGTGGCCGAGCTCGGTTTGGGCGGCTGCGATCAGGGTGCTTCTCCTCGACCGTGCGTGAGCGCCGAGACCGGAATGGGGCGGCTTCCGTAGTGCGCGAGTGCCGCCGCGCGGAATACACGCGAAACGGTTGCGGCCTCGGTCCGCCTCACGATGAAGTGGGGGTAGAAGCCGAGCGCCAGGATCACGGCAACGAGCGGCGCGATCGTGGCGAGCTCAACGCGCGTGAGGTCGCGCGACTCGACCCCGCCGCCCACGCGGTTGTGCATCGAGCGCTGGTACAGCCGGATCATGTAGACGGCGGAAAGCACCACGCCGCCGCCGGCGACGAGGCCGAACGCGAGCTTGGTCGACAAGGCGCCGAAGAGGATGAGCAGCTCGCCGACGAAGTTCGCCGAGCCCGGCATGGCGAGCGTCGCAAGCGCGACGATCAGGAACAGCCCGGCGAGCACGGGCGCGCGGAAGGCGACCCCGCCCATTCGAGACAGGGACTCCGATCCGCCGGTCCTGGCCGCAAGCGCCCAGATGATGAGGAACAGCGGAGCCACCACCAGTCCGTGGTTGACCATCTGCAGCACTGCGCCCTGCGCGCCCTTGCCCTCGAGGTCGAGGGCGAAGATCCCGAGCAGGATGAAGCCGAGCTGGGCCACGGACGAGTAGCCGACCACGAGCCGGGCGTCGTCCTGCGAGAACGCCAGCGCCGAGCCGTACAGGATCGACACCACGGCGATCACGATCATCAGCGTCTGGTAGTGCTGCGCGGCCTGCGGGAGCAGCGGGAGGACGATCCGCAGGAAGCCGTACATCCCGACCTTCGAGAGCACCGCGGAGAACACGACCAGCACCGGGATCGGCGCCGCCCGGTAGGCGTCCGGCATCCAGCCGTGGAACGGGAAGGCCGGCGCCTTGACGAGGAAGGCGGCCGCGAACAGCAGGAAGATCCACTCCTGCGTGCCCTTGTGCAGGATCCGGTGCGAAAGGACGGCGAGCGAGAACGACACGTGCCCGCCGTGCGGCGTGGACAGCACGCCCAGCGCGACCGCCCCCGCGAGCATCAGCAGCGATCCGACCAGCGTGTAGATCACGAGCTTGGTGGTGGCCCGCACGCGCTGGCGTCCGCCCCACGAGCCGATCAGGAAGTAGAACGGCACGAGCATCAGGTCGAAGAAGAAGACGAACAGCGCGAGGTCCTGGGCGCAGAACGCGCCGAGCACAGCAGTCTCGGCGAGCGCCATCTGGAAGAAGAAGAGGCGTGGGCGATCCCACTCGCGTAGAGCCGCCGCGAGCGTTGCGGGAACCCACAAAAGAGCCGTGAGGGCGATCAGAAACAGGTTCAGTCCGTCGACCCCGAGCGAGTAGCGGATGCCGAGCTCCGGGATCCACTGGGTGTTCGTGACGTTGTGGAGTCCCCGCGATCCGAGCGAGAAGTCGGCGAGGATCCAGATCGCCAGCCCGAGCACGCCGACGGTTCCGGCCAGCACCACCCACCGAGCCCACCCGCGTGGAGCCACGGCGCCGACCAGCCCGGCGGCAAGCGGAAGGAAGATGAGCACCGACAGCGGGACGCTCACGACGACACCAGGAGGAAGTAGAGGGCGAGACCGCCGAGGCCGGCGAGCAGGAGGAGCGCGTATCCGCGCAAGAGCCCCGTCTGGAGCCCGCGCGCGATCGCGCTGCCGCCCCGGACGACCCCACTTGCGCCGCCGATCAGCACGCCCTGCACGAGCGTGCTCTCGACCACGGCCCGCCCGAACCGCCCGAAGCCGGCCGTCGGCCTCACGAACAGCGCGTCATAGAGCTCGTCGAAGTACCACTTGCCGTTCAGGAACGCGTGGATCCGCGGGAGGCGGTCGCGCAGGGTGAGCGTGTAGCCGCGGCGGCGCACGTAGAGCGTGTACGCGAGCCCGATGCCGAGGACGCCGAGCGCTCCGCCCACCGCCAGGCCGGCCCACTCCGCGCCGTGCGACGGCGCACGGTCGATGAAGCGCGAGTCGACGAAGGCCGGGCGGAGGAAGTTCTCCAGCCAGCTCGTCACGCCGGGGATCGCGACGATCCCGCCGAGGACCGACAGGATCGCGAGCGGGCCCATCGCCGCGCGCATCGGGCGCTCCCGCTCGGCGATGTGGTGCTCGAGCCCGGGGAAGCCGACGTCGGTGTCCTCCTCCTCGCCGGTCGCCGGGTTGAAGTGCTCGCCGTGCCAGAGCTCGCCCTCCAGGAGCGACTGCGCCTGGGGGACCGGATCGCCCCAGAACACCCGGAACACCATCCGGAACGCGTAGAACGCGGTGATGAACGCCGCGATGTAACCGACCACCGCCAGCACCGCGTAAAGCCCGCCGCGGTGGAGCCCGAATGCCAGGATCGCGTCCTTGGAGAAGAGGCCGGACATGAGCGGGAACGCGCTGAGCGCCATGGCGCCCACCGTGAACGCCACGAACGTGAACGGCATCGCCCGCCGGAAGCCGCCCATCTTGTCGAGCGACTGCTCGCCGCCCATGGCGCCGATAACCGAGCCTGCGCCCATGAAGAGGAGCGCCTTGAAGAACGCGTGCGTCATGAGGTGGAAGAGACCGGCCGCGTACGCGAACGTCGAGACCCCCAGCACCATGTAGCCGATCTGGGAGATCGTCGAGTAGGCGATCACGCGCTTCAGGTCGGTGACCACGAGGGCGACGGTGGCGGCGAACACGAGCGTCGCGCAGCCGATGATCGCGGCGACGTCGGCGGCGGCGGGCGCGCGCTCGAACAATGGATGCAGCCGGGCGATCAGGTAGACGCCCGCCGTGACCATCGTCGCGGCGTGAATCAGCGCCGAGACCGGGGTCGGGCCCTCCATCGCGTCGGGGAGCCAGGTGTGGAGCGGCAGCTGCGCGGACTTCGCGAACGCCCCGACGAGGAAGAGGATGCAGGCGGCCACGAGCGTTCCGTCGTTGACCGAGAACGCGTGGGCGGTGCGCGCGAAGACGTGTCCGTAGTCGAGCGCGTGCACGTGCCGGAACACGAGGAAGGCGCCGACGACCATCCCCGCGTCGCCGATCACGTTGATCACGAACGCCTTGATCCCGGCCCGCGTGGCGGTGGTCCGCCTGTACCAGAACGAGATGAGCAGGTACGACGCCGCGCCGACGAACGCCCAGCCGACGATCAGCAGGACGAAGTTGCCCGCCATCACCAGCAGCAGCATCGAGAAGACGAAGTAGTTGAGGTACGCGAAGTAGCGCGCGTACCCGCGGTCCGATGCCATGTAGGCGACCGAGTAGACGTGGATCAGGAACGAGACGCCCGAGACGACGAGCGCCATGAACACCGACAGCGGGTCGACCAGGATCCCGAGATCGACGTTCACGCCGGCCGTGTGCGCGTACGCGTAGGCGTTCGAGACGACGTGGCGGCTGGCGGGCGCCCGGTCCTGCAGCGAGAAGAAGGCCCCGAGGGCGCTCACGAACGCCCCGAGCACGGCGGCGCTCGCGATCCAACCCGCGCTGCGGCCGGGCAGCGACCGCCAGCCGAGCGCGACCAGCACGCACCCGGCGAGCGGAATCGCGAGGATCAGCCACCCCCAGGCGGCGGCCGTCACCCGCGGAGCTCCCGCACCTCGTCGACGTCGAGCGGGAGCCGCCGCCGGTACATCGCGACGATGAGGCCGAGCCCCACGACGACCTCGCATGCCGCGACCACCATCACGATGAGCGCGAAGACCTGGCCCTCGCGGTTGCCGAGCATGCGCGAGAACGAGATCAGCGCCAGGTTCCCCGCGTTCAGCATCAGCTCCAGGCAGAGCAGGATCACGAGCGGGTTGCGGCGGGCGATGACGCCGGCGGCGCCGATGCAGAAGATGAACGCCGACAGAACGAGGAACCAGACGGCGTTCATCCGACCGAGTCCTCCAGGCCGCGCCGCCGCCGGGCGAGGACGACCGCGCCAACCGCCGCCACCAGCAGCAGGAACGAGGCCGCCTCGAACGGGATCAGGAACTTCTCGAGCAGCAGCTTCCCGATCGCGCCCGGGGAGCCGAAACCCGCCGCCACGTGCGGACCGCGCGAGTCGATCGCCGGGAGCGCCGAGCCGATGATCGCGATGCAGAGCTCAACGAGCAGCGCGCCGGCGAACACGGGGCCGACGCGTCCGATCGCGCCCTCGCCGCCGACCGTCTCCTCCACCCCGCCGACGTAGGCGACCACGAACACGTAGAGCACCATCACCGCGCCGGCGTAGACCACGAGCTGCGCCGCGGCGATGAACTCGGCGCGCAGCAGCAGGAACAGGAGCGCCAGCGAGATCAGGTGCGCGACGAGCGCCAGCACGCTGAAGAACGGGTTGCGGAGCAGGACGACGCCGAGAGCGCCGCCGATCGCCCCCGCCGCAGCAACGAAGAAGAGGACCTGCTCGAGCAGCATCCGCGCCGGGCCCCCGCTAGCCCTACTCGCCCTCGCTGCGGAGCGGTGTCCGCTCCACTGGGTCGGCGAGCAGCATCTCCTTCGTGAAGATCAGGTCCGACCGGGTGTAGTCGGCCAGCTCGTAGTCGTTGCCCATCGTGATCGCGTCGAACGGGCACGCCATCTCGCAGTAGCCGCAGAAGATGCAGCGCGTCATGTTGATCTCGTAGACCGCGGCGTAGCGCTCGCCCGCCGAGACCTGGTTGTCGGGGGTGTTCTCCGCGGCCACCACGCGGATGCACTCGGCCGGGCAGGCGGCCGCGCACAGCGAGCAGCCGACGCACTTCTCGAGGCCGGTGTCCTCGAAGCGGTGCAGCTTGTGGCGGCCCCGGAAGCGCGGATAGACGGGCGTCTTGTCCTCTGGGTACTCCAGCGTGACCGGCCCCTCGACCAGGCGGCCGAGCACGGTCTTCAGCCCGCGGAGCGTCTCGCCGAACGCGCGGTACGCGCCTCCTAGGCCGCCGGGGTCCGGGCCCCGCTGCACCTCGATCACGTCCTGCGTCGGCGTCCAGGTCATGTCGCCACCAGGATCGCCGTGACGAGGGCGTTCACCGTTGCGAGCGGCAGCAGGATCTTCCAGCCGAACGCCATCAGCTGGTCGTAGCGGAGCCGCGGCAGCGTCGCGCGGATCCAGATGAACAGCACTATGAAGCCGAACATCTTCACGAGCACCCAGATCGGGTCGAGCCAGCCCGGCCCGGGCCCGTGCCAGCCGCCGAGGAACATCGCGGTGGCGATGCCGGCGATCGCGACCATGTTGATGTACTCGGCCATGAAGAACGAGCCGAAGCGCATGCCCCCGAACTCGGTGTTGTAGCCGGCGACGATCTCGGCGTCGGCCTCGGGGAGGTCGAACGGCGGCCGGTTCGTCTCCGCGAAGGCGGCGACCATGAAGATGCAGAAGCCGACGAACTGCGGCACCACGTACCAGATGTGGTCCTGGCTGTTGACGATCTGCGTGAGCGAGAGCGAGCCGGCGGTGATCACTACGCCGACCAGCGACAGCCCGAGCGAGACCTCGTACGAGATGAGCTGCGCCGCGGAGCGCATCGCGCCGAGGAACGAGTACTTCGAGCCCGAGGCCCAGCCGCCCAGCATCAGCCCGTAGAAGGCGAGCGCGCCGAACGCGAACGCCCACAGGATCCCGATCGAGACGTCGATGCCGTAGAGGCCGTAGCTCGCGCCGAACAGCCCGTGCCGGCGGACGTCCCCGAACGGGATGATCGCGAGCGTCACGACCGCCGTGAAGATCGAGATCGCGGGCGCCATCGCCATCATCCACGGCACCGCGGTGCTCGGGGTGAAGCGCTCCTTGGAGAGGAGCTTCAGCACGTCGGCGAGCGGCTGGAGCAGGCCGTACGGCCCCACCCGGTTCGGCCCGAGGCGGGCCTGAAAGCGGCCGAGGAGCTTGCGCTCGAGCAGCAGGATCATCGGCACGACCACCAGCACGAACGCGAAGATCACGACGGCTTTGACGATCTGGACGCCGGTCGACTCGACGAAGGAGACCGACGCGAGCGGCAGTCGCGTCACGCCTTGCGCACCTCCACGGCGCGCGACGCGCCGTTCGTGAGCGCCGTCGCGTTCTCGTCGTTCGTGCCCTCGATCAGGAACACGCTGCCCGGCGGCACCGCCGTCCGGAGCGCCGCCCGCGCGCGCACGCTCGTGCCGTTCACGGCCACCTCGATCTCATCCCCGGAGCCGATCCCGAGCCGGCCGGCGTCCTCGGCGGAGAGCTCGGCCTGCTGCCGCGGGGCGAGGAAGCGCAGGCTGGCCGCGTGGTCGGTCTCGGGCGCCGCCCACAGCGACGGCGCCACCCCCAGCCGTAGGCCCTCGGGCGGCTCGGGCGGCGGCTCGAGCTCCATCTCCGGCAGCGGCGTCTGCGGCAGCTGGCCGGCGGCGTCGGTGTCCTGCCAGCGAAGGCCCCGGCCGCCGATCTCGTCGAGCGTCAGGCCGCGGTAGAAGGGAACGGTGTCGGTCATGAGGCGCGTGAGCTGAGCCGGCTGGGCGCTGAACGGCGCACCCGACAGCTCGGTGATCAGCTCGAGCAGCACCTCGGTCTGCGCGCGCACCTCGCCCGGGCGCCCGATCGCCTGCCGCACGCGCTGGAGGCGCCCGTCGGGATGCGTCACCGTGCCCTCCTTCTCCGCGTAGGACTCGGCGGGGAGGACGACGTCGGCGAAGCGGCCCACCGACTCGGTGATGAAGTCGCTGAAGGCCAGCACGAACCCCGCGCGGTCGAGCCCGCGCTCCCACGCCGCGCGGTCCGGATGCGTGCGAAGCGGGTCCGCCTGGAAGAGGATCAGCGAGGCGAGCGAGTCCCCGAGCGCCCCGGCGATCTCCGGCGCCGTGAGTCCCGGCGGCTCGACCGCGGCCAGGCCGGGCCCGAGGTTCGGCAGGCAGCCCACCTCTCGTAGCCCCCGGCCGTTCGCGCCGGTCGGGATCTCGATCATCCCGCTGCCGTCGCCGGTGTTGAGCCCGAGCGCGCGCGCCAGCGCAAGCAGCGCGCCCACCGCCTGGCGGCCGCGCTCTCCGTGCGAGAGCCGCTCGCCCCAGATCACCACGATCGGGCCGCTGCCGCGCAGCGCCCCCGCCGCCTCGCGCACGTCGTCCGCGGACGCACCGGCGAGCTTCGACCAGTCCGCATCGGCCGGCGGGCGGCGCATCCCGAGCTGCTCGGCCGCCTCGTGGAGCGACGCTCGACCGGCGCGCGTCTTCGCACGCTCGCCATCCCCGCCCACCAGCTGCGCGACCAGGGCGCCCAGCACCGCCTCGTCCGCCCCGGGCGCGTAGCGCAGCACGGCGGCCGCGTTCGGGTCGAGCGAGCTGGGCCGGCTCGTGGCCACCACCAGCGGGACGTGGCGGCGGCGCACCGCCTTGCGCACACGAAGGTCGAGGATCGGCGCCTCGTCGACCAGCTCGGTGCCGACGACCAGCACCGCACCGGCGGTGTCGAGGTCGGCAACCGCTGCGCTCAGGTCGGGCCGGGCGAGCGCGAGCGCCTGCTCCGGATCGAGCGCTCCGCCGCGCCGCGAGTCGACGTGCGGCGACCCGAGCACTGACCGCATCAGGAACTGGAGGAGAAAACCCTCCTCGTTGGTCGCCTGGCCGCCGACCAGCGCCGCGGTCCGCTCGCCGGCGCGGTCGAGGCCGCGCACCGCCTCCTCCATCGCCAGCTCCCAGGACACGGGCCTGAGCGCCCCCGCGTCGCGCACCATCGGCTCCGTGATCCGCTCGCGCGCGCTCGTCACCTCGTAGCCGAAGCGGCCCTTGTCGCATAGCCAGCCGTCGTCGACGTCGACGTTGTCGCGGGCCAGCGCCCGCAGCACCGTGTTGTCGTCGCGCACGGTCAGCTCGACGTTGCACTGGCTCGGGCAGAGCGTGCAGATCGTCCCCGATCCCTCGATGTCCCACGGCCGGGCGCGGAACCGGTAGGCGGTGGAGGTCAGGGCGCCCACCGGGCAGAGCTCCACGATGTTGCCGCTGAACGGGCCGACGTAGGGACGGCCGTCGTGAGTTCCCACGTAGGTGTGGTCGGCGCGGTCGAGGAAGACGAGCTGGTAGTCCTCGGCGATCTCCTGCGAGAAGCGAACGCAGCGGTAGCAGAGGATGCAGCGCTCGCGGTCGATCGCCACGAGCGGCGAGAGCTCGATCGGCTTCTTGAAGTGGCGCTTCGGCTCGATGAAGCGGGAGCGCCCGGCGCCCCAGCCGAACGAGATGTCCTGCAGCGGGCACTCGCCGCCCTTGTCGCACACCGGGCAGTCGAGCGGGTGGTTCACGAGCAGGAACTCCACGATCGCGTTCTGCGCCGACTTGACCCTGTCCGACGTCGTGACCACGACCATCCCGTCCTTGACGGCGGTCGAGCACGCCGTTTGGAGCTTCGGGATGCCCTCGATCTCGACGAGGCACATGCGGCAGGCGCCGACGGGCTGCCCGAGCTTGGGCTCGTAGCAGAAGACCGGTATCTCCACGTCGCCGTACTTGGCGGCGTCGACCAGCATCGAGCCCTCTGGCGCCGAGACCTCGCGGCCGTCGATCTCGAACGTCACGAACCGCTCTGCCGGAGGCGCCATCAGCCTGCCCTCACGCGGCGTGGCTCCCGACGGCCTCGTCGGCACGCCCGCCGTGGGCGCGCAGCGGAAGCCCGCCGTGGCGCAGGCGCGCTTCTTCGATGTGCGCCTCGAACTCGGGCCGGAACTTCTCGATCATCGAGCCGATCGGCATCGCCATCGAGTCGCCGAGGACGCAGAGGCAGTTGCCGATGATGTTCGTCTGGACGTCGGCCATCACGTCGAGGTCAGCCGGGGTCGCCTCGCCGTAGTCGATGCGCTCGAGCATCTTCACGGTCCAGTTGGTGCCCTCCCGGCAGGGCGTGCACTTTCCGCACGACTCGTGGCGGTAGAACTCGGCGAGGCGGAGCGCGAGCGAGACGATCGGCATCGAGTCGTCGACCACGATGATCGCGCCCGAGCCGAGCATCGAGCCGGCCTCGGCCATCGTCTCGAAGTCGTAGCCGAGGTCCAGGTCCGCCTCCGTGAGGACGGGCGCCGACGACCCGCCCGGGAACCAGCACTTCACGCGTCTGCCCTCCGGCGGCCCGCCCGCCAGGCCGTACACGATGTCCCCGGCGCGCATGCCGAGCTCGATCTCGTAGTTGCCCGGGCGCCGAACGTCGCCGGACACCGACACGACCTTCGACCCGGCCGACTTCTCGGTGCCGACCGACTTGAACCAGTCGGCGCCGTGCTCGATGATCAGCGGCGCGTTGCACAGGGTCTCGACGTTGTTGATCAGGGTCGGCCCCTGGTAGAGGCCCTGGTTCGCGGGGAACGGCGGCTTGAGGCGGGGATTGCCGCGCTTGCCTTCGAGTGAGTCGAGCAGGCCGGTCTCCTCGCCGCAGATGTAGGCGCCGGCGCCGGGGTGGACGACCAGTGAGAGCGAGTGCTCGGAGCCGAGGATCCGATCGCCGAGGTAGCCGCGGTCGTACGCCTCGGCCACGGCGCGCTCGAGGATCTCGGCCTGCAGCTCGTACTCCCCGCGGATGTAGATGAAGGCCTTGTTGGCGTCGGCGGCCACGGCGCCGATCACGATCCCCTCGATCAGGAGGTGGGGGTTCTTCTGCATCAGCAGGCGGTCCTTGAACGTCCCCGGCTCGGACTCGTCGGCGTTGCAGCAGAGGTACTTGTCCATCCTCCCCTTGGGGATGAAGCTCGCCTTCTTGCCCATCGAGAACCCCGCGCCGCCGCGGCCCCGCAGCCCGGACCCCTCGAGCTCGTGCAGCACCTCCTCCGGCTCCATCTCGAGCAGCGCCTTCCGCATCGCGCGGTAGCCGCCGAGCTTCTCGTAGACCTCGATCGTCGCGAGGCCCGGCTCGTTGATGTTCTTCAGCAGGCGGAGCTCGCTGAGCGCCATGGCTACGCCGTCCCTCCCCACGGCAACCGGTAGTCCGAGTCCTCGAGCCCGCGACCGGGCAGCGGCTGCCGGCCCTCCTTGATCGACTCGACGATCTCGGGCGCGTCGCTCGGGTCCAGCGGGCCGACGAAGCGGCCGTCGATCGAGGCCATCGGCGCCATGTCGCACGCACCGAGGCACTCCCACTCGCGGACCTCGGTGTCCTCGAGCCCCTCGTCCGAGGCCGCCTCCGCGATCGCGTCGTACACGCGCTTCGCGTGGACCAGGTGGCACGCCACGCTCGTGCAGACGTACACGTGGTGCCGGCCGACCGGCTGCTCGTTGAGCATGTCGTAGAAGCTCGCCACGGACGACAGGTACGCCGGCGTGACGCGCATCACGGCCGCCACCTGCGCGATCGCCTCCGGCGAGCACCAGCCGTGCAGGGCCTGGGCGGCGTGCAGCGCCGGGATTGCGGCGGAGCGCCGGTCCGGGTAGAGCGACATGAGCCGCTCGATCTCGGTGCGGAGCTCGTCCGGCACCGTGATCTCGGCGAGGTCGGGGGTCAGCGCAGGGTCCTTCTCGAGATCGGCCGGGCGGTCCCAGCCGGGCGCGGTGAGCGGACGCTCGTCGGACTCGCTCACCGGTCGATGCCTCCCAGGATCGGATCGAGCATGGCGACCCCGGCGACCAGGTCCGCGATCAGCCTGCCCTCGGCCATGTGGCGGAGCATCTGGAGGTTCACGAACGACGGGTCGCGCATGTGCACCCGCGCGGGCTTGGCCGAGCCGTCCGCCACGATGAAGCAGCCGAGCTCGCCGCGCGGGGACTCGATCGCCACGTACACCTCGCCGGGCGGCACGCGGAAGCCCTCGGTGACGAGCTTGAAGTGGTGGATCAGCGCCTCCATGCTCGTGGCGAGCTCGTGCCGCGGCGGCAGCGCGATCTTGCGGTTGTCCGTGATGTAGGGCCCCTCCGGCAGGCCGTCGAGCGCCTGCTCGACGATCTTGAGCGACTCGCGCATCTCCGCCATCCGCACCCGGTAGCGGTCGTAGTGGTCGCCCTGCGTGCCGATCGGGATCTTGAAGTCGAAGTGGTCGTAGGACGAGTAGGGCATCGCCTTGCGCAGGTCCCACGGATGGCCCGCGGCGCGCAGCAGCGGTCCTGTCACCCCGAGGCCGAGGAGCGTCTCGAGCGGGACCTGCCCGACGTGCTTCAGGCGCTGGAGCAGGATCTCGTTGCGGTCCAGGATCGCCTCGTACTGGTCGATCCGCGAGGCCATGTCCGGGAGGAAGGCGCGCACCTTCTGCTCGAAGCCCGGCGGGATGTCCTCCACCACGCCGCCCACCTGGAAGTAGCGCGGGTGCAGGCGCTGCCCGCTCGACATCTCGAAGATGTCGAGGATCTTCTCCCGGTCGCGCAGCGCGTACCAGAGGAGCGAGATCGCACCGAGGTCGAGCGCGGAGGTACCGAGCCAGAAGAGATGGCTCGCGATGCGGTTGAGCTCGAGGTGGATGACGCGCAGGTACTGGGCGCGCGGCGGGACCTCCTCGTCCACCAGCCGCTCGACGGCCATGCAGAAGGCCTGCGCGTTGAAGTAATAGGCGAGGTAGTCCATCCGCTCGACGAACGGGATGACCTTCCAGTAGGCCTGGTCCTCGCAGCTCTTCTCGATGCCGGTGTGGACGTAGCCGATGATCGGCGTGAGCGAGCGCACGATCTCGCCCTCGAGCGTGAGCAGAAGCCGCAGCACGCCGTGCGTCGCCGGGTGGTGCGGGCCCATGTTGATGGTGAAGAGCTCGGTCTCCGGCTCGATTTCCGTGCCGTACACGGGCGCCTGCCGGCCAGGCATGCGCTCGAGCGAGACCGACTGCTCACGCTCGCGATAGGGGACGTCGAGCGGGCGGTCAGTCATACCAGCGCGGCATCTCGTGCTCGTTGAAGGTGAACAGGACCGGCTCGCCGCCCATCGGGAAGTCGCGCCGCTGCGGGTAGCCCTCGTAGTCCTCGGGCATCAGGATCCGGCGCAGGTCGGGGTGGCCGTCGAAGACCACGCCGAACATGTCGAAGACCTCGCGCTCCTGGAAGTCGGCGCCTGGAAAGAGGTCGACCACCGACGGGACGCGCGCGTCGTCGGCGCCCATCCGCGTCCGCACCCCGAGGCGGTCGGTCCGCTGCATCGCGAGCAGCTGGTAGTGAACGGCGAGGCGCGGCTCCTCCGGGAAGTAGTCGCAGCCGTGCACGCTCATGAGGAGCTCGTACGGCTCGTCCGCGTGGTCCTTCAGGAAGGCGATGGCGTCGCGGACGGCCGCCGGCGCGACGTCGAGCGTCGCCTGACCGCGGTGGTACATCGTTCCGACCACCGCCTCGCCGCCGAGCCGCTCGCGGACCTCGGCGGCGATCAGCTCGAGGCCGGTGGCGTCAGGCAACTTCCTCTGTGCCCTGGGCCCGGTAGCGCTCGCGCCAGCCGAGGTCCGGCTCGCCCTTGATCTTGTTCTGGAGCTTGATGATCCCGTACATGAGCGCCTCTGGCCGCGGGGGGCAGCCCGGCACGTAGACGTCGATCGGCAGGAACTTGTCGGCCCCGGCCACGAGCGCGTAGTTGTTGAACATCCCCGCGCTCGAGGCGCAGGCGCCCATCGAGATCACCCACTTCGGCTCGAGCATCTGGTCGTAGATGCGGCGGATGACCGGCGCCATCTTGATCGAGACGCGCCCCGACAGGATGATCATGTCCGCTTGCCGCGGCGAGGCCCGGAACACCTCGGCACCGAAGCGCGCGGCATCCATGCGCGGAGAGCCCCAGTTCTGCGCCCTCTCGAGTGTGGTGAGGCCGACGCGCTCCATCACGTAGCTCTCCAGGTCCGCCCCTTCGAGCTCGCCCTTCAGCATCTGCCGCGCCCTGAGCTGGCGGACGCGCAGATCGGCGGGGTCGCCGTCGAGCCGCTCCCTGATCACGTCCATTCGAGCGCGCCCCTCCTCCAGACGAACACGAACGCGACGAACAGGAGGACGATGAAGACGACCGTCTCCACAAGCGCGAACGTGCCGAACTGCTTCAGGCCGACCGCGACCGGATAGAGAAAGATCACCTCGATGTCGAAGAGGATGAAGAGCATCGCGATCAGGTAGAAGCTGATCCCGAAGCGAAAGGTCGACTGCACCTCCGACGGCAGCCCGCACTCGTACGGCTCCGACTTCACCTTGCCTGGACGCCGCGGCCCGAGGACGCCGTTCAGCGCCGTGAACGCCACGCCCGTGCCGGTCCCGAGCGCCAGGAACACGAGCGCTGGGAGGTAGCTCTTCAGCATCGGCGGGGCTTTATATACCCCTTTGTAACAAGTTGCTACATAGTGCGGAACGGCGCTTGGGGTGCGGGATCCGGGGGCCTCCGCTGAGCGCCGAACTGTCCTGCGTAACCGTCGCTATTCGACGGTCAAGCAGCAAACATCAGAGGTCAGGCGGCTCGGCTGAGCGGCGCTCTGGAACGGCTCCAGAGGAGCTCCTGTGTCTGGCGGCCGGTCGCCAGCCCGAACAGATTCCGCGCGCCGGGGACGCTCCCGATCGCCAGGAGCGGCCGGACGGCGGCGAGGGCGGCGGCGTCGAGCGCGCGCGGGCGGTCGATGCCCGCCAGCTGCCGCAGGTCGCGCGGGATCAGCGCGAGTGCTGCGTTCGCCATCACGCGGATCGGCACCTGGAAGGGGAGGAGCTCGCGCGTGAGCGGCGGCTCGAGCACGAAGCGGATGGCGTCGCGCGACCAGTCGCTCATGCGGAGCTCCGGCCGCACTGCGGCGAAGTACTCGCGCGCCTCGGCCACGGACCCAGGGATGCGCTCGCGCGGGGTGCCGAGCAGCGATCCGATGATCGTGCCCTCGCGTATGTAGCGGTCCTCGTCGTCAGGGCTCAGCCCGCCGGCGAACACGCGATAGGCGGCCAGGAACGAGTGCCACTCGGTGATGTGGACCCAGACCTGCGTGTCGGGGTCGTCGGCGCTGTACTCGCGGCCGGTAACCGGATCGGTTCCGCGGACCGACGCGTGGCGCCGCTTGACGCGACGCACCGCTTCCATAGCGGTCGCGCGGTCGCCGTAGGCCGTTGCGGCGACGTAGTAGGTGGTGCGCTTGAGCCGGTCGAGCGGGCGGCGGCGGAAGTCCGAGTGCTCCGCCACGCCCGCCATCGCGAGCGGGTGGAGCGACTGGATCATCAGCGACCTCAGGCCACCCACGAGTGAGCCCGGGTGCGCGATCACTCGCCAGGCGAGCGCGTCCGGCCCGAGCAGTCCGTCGTCGTTGGGCGTGATCGACATATCTAGCCCGCTGGCACGATAGTGCGAACGCGTGACGAAGCTCCACATCTACCTGGGCGTCGCCGTGCTCGCCACCAACGGACTCACAGCGCTGTGGGGCGCGATCGCCTGGACCCGGCGCGATCCGTCCTCGATCTTCTGGTACCTGCTGCGCACCGCTCAGGTCGTGGTGGTCGTGCAGGTGGTGCTCGGGGTGGTGCTGCTGGCCGGCGGGAAGAAGCCCGCCGACTCGCTCCACTACGTCTACGGCGCGCTGCCGCTGGTCGTCTCTCTCGTCTGTGAGGCGGCGCGGGTGTCGATCGCGCAGGCTGAGCTGGAGGGGGTGGAGGACTTCGAGGCGCTCGAGCGGCGGGAGCAGATCCTGCTGGCGCGCCGGGTGGTGCTCCGCGAGATGGGCACGATGACGATAGGCGCGATCCTCATCGTCACGCTGGCGTTGCGCGCGGCGTCGACGGGATAGCCGCGCGAGGGTCGTCGTCCGTTCGTTGGCGAGTTACCCACACCATGGTGTGGGTAAGTCATCACCCAACGTGCAGAAGCCCCGACGCCGGCTCTGATCGCCGCCGATGAGGACGGTCGCCGGGAAGCATCAATGCTGCGGGTCGACCGCCCAGGCCGGCGCCGGGGCCACTGGGAATTCGCGCCTATCCCGGCGTTTCCTTCCATTACATCGCCCGGTTCGCCGCGGATAAGATCCGCCGCCATGCCTCGCCCCCGGGTTCTGCTCGCCTGCGCCGCGGCAGCCGTGCTGATCGCGGGCTGTGGAGGCCACATCGAGGTCTCGACGCAGAACGCCGCCCTCCATCACGGCGCGGTGCTCTTCAACCAGCGTTGCAGCGGCTGTCACACGCTCGACGCCGCGAACGCGCGCGGCTCGAAGCCGGCCGGCCAGGCGAAGCCGGGTGAGCGCACGGACGGCCCGAACTTCAACGTGCGGAAGGAGAATCGCGACGACGTGCTCTTCGCGATCCGAAACGGCGGGTTCTCCGGATCGATCATGCCGGCGAACGTCGTGGTCGGGAAGGACGCCCAGGACGTGGCGCTCTTCGTGGAGCGCTACGCCGGCCGGAAGGGATCGAGCACGTCCGGAGGGAAGAGCGCGAGCGGCAGCGGCGGGTAGAGCCGCGTGCTCGACCTCAAGCTCATTCGAGAGGATCCCGAGGGCGTGCGCCGAGCGCTCGAGCGTCGGCGAGCCGGCGGCGCGATCGACGACCTGCGCGCGGAGCAGAAGCGTGCGGGCGAGGCGATCGCCGAGGCGAAGCGAGCGGGCGAGCAGGCGCCCGAGGCGATCGAGGAGATGCGTGGAGTGGCGGAGCGGGTGAAGCAGATGCAGGCCGAGGTCGCGCAGGTGGAGGAGCGCCTCGAGTCCGCGATGTCGGCGCTGCCGAACCTCCCCGCCGAGTCCGCGCCGGAAGAGGAGGAGGTCCTGCGCGAGGTGGGGGAGGCGGGACGCACCGGGCGCGACCACCTCGAGCTCCTCGGCGAGATGGTGGACATGGACTCGGGTGCGCGCCTGTCGGGCTCGCGCTTCGCGTTCCTGCGCGGGCCGCTCGTGATGCTCGAGCTGGCCATGGTGCGCTGGACGTTCGAGGTCCTGACCGAGCGGGGGTTCGAGCCGGCCATCACCCCCGTGCTGGTACGCGAGGAGGCGCTCTTCGGCACCGGCTTCCTGCCCGACACCGAGCAGCAGATCTACGAGCTCGCCAACGACGAGCTGTATCTGAGCGGGACGTCAGAGGTCGCGCTCGCCTCGCTGCACGCGGGCGAGATCCTCGACCCGGGCGTGCTCCCGCGCCGCTACGCCGGGTTCTCGTCGTGCTTCAGGCGCGAGGCGGGCGCCGCGGGCAAGGACACGCGCGGGATCTTCCGCGTCCACCAGTTCGACAAGGTCGAGATGTTCTCGTTCGTCGAGCCCGACGAGTCGGAGGGCGAGCTCGAGCGGCTGCTCGCGATCCAGGAGGAGCTGCTGCAGGCGCTCGGGATCCCATACCGCGTGGTGAACATCGCCGCGTGGGACCTCGGCGCGTCAGCGGCCAAGAAGTACGACCTCGAGGCCTGGATGCCCGGCCAGGAGCGCTACCGCGAGGTGACGTCCACCTCGAACACCACCGACTTCCAGGCGCGCCGCCTCGGCGTCCGCTACCGCCCGGCCGAGGGTGCGTCGCCGCGGTTCGCGCACACCCTGAACGGGACGGCAACCACCTGGCGCACGATGATCGCGATCGCCGAGAACGGCCAGCGCGACGACGGGACGGTGGAGGTACCGGAGGTACTCCACGCATATGGAGCGCCGCCGACGCTAACCGGCTGAGCGCAGCATGAACCAGTGCCAGTGGCTGCGCTCCCCGCGCTCCCACTCGATGTGCAGGCCCGCCTGCGCAGCCGCCTGACGGAGCCAGGCGGGGTCGCGGCGGTAGCGGCGCATATGACGTCGGCGCTTCCGCGGAAGCAGCCGGTCCGGGAGAACGTTCTGCAGCCACGAGCCGGGGTTGGCGCGGCGGGTGTCGAACTGGAGGAGCGCGGCGCCGCCCGGCCCGAGCACCCGCGCTATCTCCGCGAGGTAACGCTTGATGACCGCGGCGTCGGCGATGTGCTGGAAGACGTGCTCGGAGAAGACGAAGTCGAGCGAACCGTCCTCGAACGGAGCGAGGTCGGCGCCGCTCGTCGCCTGCAAATGCACGTTCGCCGGGAGGCCGCGCGCGATCGCTCCGTCGACCATCCGCGGCGAGATGTCGATGCCTTCGACCTGCGCGAAGTGGTGTGCGAACGGGACTGCCGTTCGACCGACCCCGCAGCCGATCTCGAGCATGCGCCCACGCGGGACGCCGTCGCCGATCCAGCCCATCGCCTCGTCGACCATCGCGCGCCCGTCGGCGAAGAACTCGTCGTCGGTCCAGTCGCGCCGGGAGGCCTCGATCGCGACGAGCGCGTCCTCCTCCGCGCGTCTGTCCCAGGCGCGCCGCATGCTCTGCGTGCCGGCCATCGCGGCCGATCGTAGAGCCGCGGCGGCCTAACCTTCCCCGTTGGAGGGGTGGCAGAGCGGTTGAATGCGGCGGCCTTGAAAGCCGTTAGGGGCCATCAGGTCCCTCGTGGGTTCGAATCCCACCCCCTCCGCTCGAAGATAAAGAACGGCACGGTTGCGGGACTTTCCGAGACTCCCTCCGAGGAGGGAATGTCGCTCATTCGAACCCGCGAGGCGAGCGCTGCTTGGTGGCGCTACTGCTTTCACGCGGATGCGACACTCGGGCGATGGCGATCACCGGTATCCACGCGATCCTCTACACGCACGACGCGGAGTCGGACCGCGCGTGGCTGGCCGAGGTGCTCGGCTTGGAGTCAGTGGATGCGGGAGGGGGGTGGCTCGTCTTCGCGCTGCCGCCGGCGGAGCTTGCGGCACACCCGGCGTCGAGCCAGGGCGGCGACGTCGATCTCTATCTGATGTGCGACGACATAGAGGCGACGATGGACGAGCTGCGCGACAAGGGCGTCGCGTTCGACGGCCCTCCAACCGACCAGCGATGGGGGCGCACCACGAAGATCGCGCTGCCCAGCGGCGCCCGCATCGGGCTGTACGAGCCGCGCCACGCGAGCCCGCTGTTCTGAGCTGAGACGAGAAGCAGGCCCCCAGGTGGTAGCGACGCCGCTTGCGGAAGTCGCGCGAAGCGGCAGCGGAGCCGAGCGGGCCGTCCACAAGGGAGGCCCTCGATACGTGGAAGCTAACCTCGCCTCAGTGGCCTACGTCGCCGGGGAAGCCAGGCAGGAGATGCTCGACACGCTTGGCGAGGCGATCGACGAGATCGCCGCGGCGCTCGCGGCGCTCGGCGGGGCCTACGAACAGCTCGGAACGCTCCCCGCGGACAGGCTCGAGGAGCAGCTCTTCCGGCCAGTCCAGGCGGCCTACGGACGTGCGAAGCGGACCCACGTTGGCTTCGCGCAGCGGCAGGCCCTACCGGGCCGAACGTTTACTCCTGCGAATCCGGGCCTCCCATCGACCGGGATTAGGGGGTTCGTCGACAGCGCCGTCGTTTCGGTTGCCGAAGCTGATGCCGTGCTCGCCGAGCTCCAAGACTCGATGATGCCGGTCGAGGTAGGCGATGCCGAGCTCCGTGCGGGGTTGGCTGATGTGCGTGAGCTCCTGGGGGACGTGCGCGCCCGCGCGCGCGAGTTCGTTCGCACGCTCGGCCGCTAGGCCGCAGCGCGGGGCGTCGGCCGCCGCTGGATTTCGCGCAAAGCGGCAGCGCGTACCGAGGCGCGGCTCGCCGCTCCTTTGCATGGAAAGCAGTAGCGCTTCGTAAGGCGACGAGGGTTCGCGCCTCTCGCGCGAAGCAGAAGCCTCCGCTGCCTCGACTAGCGCAGACGCCGCTGTGCCCTTACCTCGCAGCGGCCGTCCCGCGCGAGGCGGGGTGACCCGATCGCGCGATAATCCTCGCGTGAGCCTGAGAGCCGCCGGCATCCAGGCGTTCGGCGACGAGGTGGCGCTTCTCGAGCTGCCTGAGCCGCCGCCGCTGGAAACCGGGCAGGTGGTGATCGAGGTCAAGGCTGCCGGCGTGGCGAACTGGGACGAGTTCGTCCGCACCGGCGATTGGGACGTGGGGCGCGTCCCGCCCTTGGCCCTCGGCGTCGAGGCCGCCGGCGAGGTCGTCGACGTCGGCCCGGGGGTCGAGTGGCCCGCCGCCGGCGCCCCCGTGATGACGCATCCGCTCCCGCTGCCCTACCAAGGCTGCTGGGCCGAGCGGCTGGTCGCCCCAGCACGCCTGGTCGCCGAGAAACCCGACAACGCGTCTTGGGCGGAGGCGGGAGCGTTCCCCGTCCCCGCGCTGACCAGTGAGCAGGTGGTGGCCGAGGTGCTCGACGTTCAGCCGGGTGAGACGATCCTGGTCAACGGCGCCGGCGGCGTCACCGGCGGGATGATCGTCGAGCTCGCCGCGAACAGCGGCGCCACGGTAATCGCGACCGCGAGCGAGAGCAGCGCCGCGCGGGTGATGGCGCTCGGCGCAGACGTCGTCATCGACTATCACGACCCCGATTGGACAAGCCTGGCAAGGGACGCCGCGAGATCGACGGGCATTCGGGCTGCCGCGAACGCTGCACCTGGCGGAGAGGCCGATGCGCTGAGCACGCTCGTCGACGGCGGTCGGCTGGCAACCATCACCGGCGCGCCACCTCCCGAGGAACGGGGCATCAGCATCGCGAACGTCTACATCCGCCCGGACGGCGACGAGCTACGCCTTCTCGCCGCGTCTCTCGCGGAGGGCAAGCTCCACATCGACATCCGAGCCTCCTATCCGCTCACAAGAGCCGCGGACGGGCTCGCGCAGGCAACCAAAGGGAGCGGCGGCGCGGTCGTGTTCGAACCATGAGCGTTTGTGCTCGGGCAAACGAGCCTGCCGGTAACCGACGCGATCACCGCTGCTTCCGCGTGAACTAAGCGCTTCCGCCGACGCCGCCCTCGCTCTCGCAATGGACGATGTCCGAAAGCGAGCGTGCCGCTGATCGTCATCTCAGAAGCCAGGGCTCGGACCGTCCGAGGCCGACCGCGGAAAGCAGCACGGCATCATCGCCGTCTGATCTCAGCGGGCCCTGGGTTCAGTTAGGGCGGTCGCTCATTGCTTTGGCACCAGGATCTGTGCGAGGGCTCCGCTTTTGAAGCGTTCTTCATCGACGACGTCGAGCTTCAGGTGCTCTCCCAGCTCGGCGAATGGGCTGTGGCCCGCGCCGATCGCAATTGGGACCGTGGTCAGCTGATACTCGTCGATAAGGCCTAGGCGGGTCAGCGACTTGGCGAAGTCGGGGCCGCCGTGGACCAACACCGTCCCTTCGTCGTCCCGAGCCTTGAGTTCTGCGATCGCTGCGCCCAGATCCCCGCCGAAAATCTCGGCCGGTCCCCATTCCGCCTTCTCAAGAGTGCGTGAGAAGACAGCCTTTGGCTTCTCGTTCATCGCCGTTGCGATCGGCCCCTCAGACGCGGCCCAGTGCGGCCCCATGATCTCGTAGCTGCGGCGCCCCATCGCGTGAACGCCGGCCGCGTCGAGGGCGCGGCGGTTCCATTCGCCCGAGTCGTCGCCAAACCATTCGAACATCCATTCGTGAGTCCCGTCGGGGCTGGTGACAAAACCGTCGAGGGACATCACCATTTTGAGAACTACTTTTCGATCGGTCATATCGGTAGAGACCTACGGGCTTGCATGGATTCATCGCTCCTCGGTGGATCGCGGTCAAAGGAGTGTCCCGGAGGCCGAGATACGGAACCTGCGACTGCTCGGGTGAGGGATCAAGGAGCAGTCTCAGTCGGAGCCGAACCGGCCGCTACCCATGCGCAGCGGAAGAGTTCTGCTTCGGACGACTTAGGGTGCTGTCGCTACTTGCACGTCGCAAACTAACCCGAGAGGACGCCAATGCCGGACACGACCTGCCACATGTCGATCTCGCTCGACGGTTTCGTCGCTGGGCCCGACCA
>VAXR01000210.1 GCA_005885165.1 Actinomycetota bacterium | reverse complement strand
CGCAGGTCGCTTACCCGGTGCGTTCGATCCGCTGGTCGGTCTGGACGGAGGCGGGGCTGGCGAGCACCGCTCTGCGGCAGCAGATGGCGCGCCTTGGCCTCGCGGGTATCGGCAATCACGCCGGGACCAGTCACTTCCTCGAGGAGCTCGCCCGCGGCGGGAAGGACGACGAGTGCGTGCTCGTTGCGCCGCCCAGCACGCTCGCGTTCGCCTCGCGGCCTGAGCCTGAGCAGGTCCAGACAAGGAGCAGCTGCAATGCCGAGCTGTGAGCCACTCGCGGTCACCGGACTGGCGTGCCGCCTGCCGGGCGCACCGGACGCCGAGGCGTTCTGGCGCAACGTCCGCGAGGCGCGCGTTGCGCCCACCCGCTCGCTCGAGGAGCGCTGGGGCATCCCCCGCCGACGCTATATCGGCCGAGCGGGTGACGCGGACCGCACCTATACCGACCTGGCCTTCTGCCTCGACACTGACGGCGGCCCGGAGGATCGACAGGTCGAGCTGGGGCGGCGCGTCGTGGACGCGGCGCTCGTCGACGCGGCCCGCGCAGGGCGCCCGCTCGACCTCTCACGCACAGCGCTTGTTGCCGCGACGTCCTGGACCGCCCCGAGCTATTTCGAACACGACGCGGCGCGCGCGCTGGCAGCGCTGGGCGTCGCACCGGCCACGCTCCCGACCGGGTTCGCGCACCCACCCGACCTGCAACTCGGGGCGATCGCGCCGAGGCTGGGTGGCCCGCGTCTGGCCGTCGACACCGCGTGCGCGTCGTCGCTGTACGCGCTCGACCTCGCCGCCGGGCTGGTCGAGACAGGGCAGGCCGACGCGGTGGTCGTCCTCGGACTGAACGCCTTCTTGCCGCCGTTCCTGTACATCGGCTTCGCCAGGCTGATGGCGCTCTCGCCCGAGGGGCGGATCCGGCCCTTCGCCATCGACGCGTCCGGCATCGTTCCGGGCGAAGGGGCTGGCGCGGTCGTTCTCGAGCCACTCGACACGGCGCGAGCCGGCCGGCGTCACGTGCACGGGATCGTGCGCACCATCGGGTTGGCCGCCGACGGAGCCGAGCGGTCCATCTTCGCCCCGGGCGCGAATGGCCAACGGCTGGCCTATGAGCGGGCCTACGCGGAGGTCGATCCCGCAGCGGTCGATTACATCGAGGCGCACGGGACGGCGACGGTGGTCGGCGACGCGACCGAGATCCAGTCGCTGCATGGCTTCTTCGGACCGCACCGCCCGCGGGGCGCCAGGCTGGCGATCGGCTCGGCCAAAGCGCTCGTGGGCCACACGCTGGCCGCGGCGGGTATCGCGTCGCTCATCAAGACGCTGCTGATGCTCCGCGACGGTCTCATCCCGCCCCACATCGCCGTGTCACCGCACCCAGCGCTGGCCGAAACGTGCCTCGTGCTGCCGGACGCACCCACCGCTTGGCCGGACGGAGACGGGCGGCCGCGGCGGGCCGGCATTTCGGCCTTCGGGTTCGGGGGGGCGAACGCCCACGTCGTCGTCGAGTCCGACACGGGTGAGAGCCGGCCAGCAGGGCCGCGCCCCCGACCGGTGGCCGAGCCGCTGGCCGTGCTGGACGCCGAGGCGCTCCTCCCGCTGCCCGAGCGGCTGCGCATGGATGCGGCCGGACTGCGCACTGGGCCGAACCTCCTGCGCCGTATCGACCCGCTGCAGCTGGCGGTGACGCACCTGGCCTCAGAGCTGCTCGCGCGCAACCCCGCCGCGAACCAGGCCGCCGGGACCGGGGTCGTGATCGCCTCGAACCTGGGGGGCGAGATGAGCCGGCGGCTGTCGCGCAAGTACGCCTACCGCCTGGGCACCGACGCCCCGGACGAGGCCATCGAGCTGCGCCTTGGCCCCCCGCTCACCGTCGAGGCGATCGCGTCGAGCCTCCCCACGATGTGCTCGGGCTACCCGGCCTACCACTTCGATCTGCGGGCCATGCACCAGACGCTCTCGGGTGACTCGGCGACGTTCATCACCAGCCTGCTCCTCGCTCCCTACTGGCTGCGGACCCGTTGCGACACGCTGCTGCTGGGTGCAGCCCGCGACGGCGAGGGCGCCTGCCTCCTGCTCCTGAAGCCGCTGTCGCGTGCACGCGCCAACGGCGACCGCATCCTGGCGGTCGTACGCAGTGACGACGGGACTGGGCCGCTCCAGGCCGACGTCCATGAGGTGCTGGATCTGTCGCCGCCGACGGGCCGAGAACGGTTCGCCGAGGCGACCGGGATGGACGTGCTCGTGCGCGCCCTGGGTGACGGAGCCCGACACACGCGGGTCGAGGTTCGCGAGGCGGTACAGCCGCGGGCTGTGCTCCTCATCGAGAAGGAGGAGCGCGCGGATCCGCTTCCCCGCGCCCCCCGCGTGCCCTTCGAGGTCGTGCTGCGAGATGAGGACGCGCTCAAGGCCCCGCCGAGCGACAACGGGCACCGCCCTCGCCACCACCACGAAACGGTGCAGCCAGCCCCTGAGCAGCGCTCGCTTGCCGCCGCCTGGGTGACCAGCACGGCCGCCACGGTCCGTGCGTTCCTGGCCGCCCAGCGGGACGGGCTGGCACTGCTGGACATCGAACCCGCGGAGCCGCCGATCGGACCGCGGACACCCGAGCATGCGGTCATCGACCGGGTCAGCGCGCACGGCGGCACCGCACACGCCGATCTCATCGTCGACGAGGCTCACTCGTACTTCTTCGATCACCCACTCGACCACGTCCCGGGCATCCTGCTCATCGAAGGCGCCCTGCAGCTCGCCGACCACATCCCAGG
>VAXR01000209.1 GCA_005885165.1 Actinomycetota bacterium | reverse complement strand
GGTCAACAGTCGGGGTTATGGCCCCGCCGGATTGGAGTAGTCCCGACGCGCCAGCTTGGGACGCGCGCAAGCGCGCTCTGCCGCACGCAGACCCTTATCGTGAGGGGGCGTGGAGGCCGACGAGGGCGAGCACGGTCCGCTCGCGATCCTGTTCGACATCGACGGCACGCTCATCTCCTCGGGCGGAGCCGGGTCGGTCGCGTGGCGCGAGGCGTTCCAGGACCTGTACGGGATCCCGGCCGACATCGGCAAGTTCACCGATGCCGGGATGACCGACCCGGAGGTCGGCCGCCTCACCTTCGAGAACGTCCTCGGCCGCAAGCCGACGTCCCGGGAGCTGGCGCGGGTGCTCGCTCGCAGGCAGAGGCACCTCGCCGCCGCCGTCGCCGCCTCGACCAGCTACCGCGTGCTGCCCGGCGTGCCCGAGCGGCTCGAGCAGCTTCACGACGATGGCTACCTCCTCGGCCTCACCACCGGCGGCACCGAAGCCGCGGCGCACGTGAAGCTCGCACGCGGCGACCTGAACCACTTCTTCAGCTTCGGCGGCTACGGCTCGGACTCGGAGGACCGCACCGAGCTCACCAAGAAGGCGATCGAGCGGGCCGGCACGGTTCTCGGCCACGCCGTTGACCCGGCAGAGACGCTCGTGGTGGGCGACACGCCGCTCGACGTGGCGGCGGCGCACGGAGCCGGAGCGCGCGCGGTGGGCGTGGCGACCGGCCACTACTCCGAGGACGAGCTGCGGGCGGGCGGAGCGGATTACGTGCTCGCGACGCTCGAGGAGGAGCTGCCGCGCGGCTAGCGCGCCACGCTCAGCGGTGCCCGGTGATCTCGTCGATCTGGTGGTAGGTGCCGCGGTTCTGCCAGGGAAACGCCGGCGTGTCGACCGCCCCGGCGGTGTTCGGGACGATCTCGTCGCAGGTGCTCGAGTCCTTGCAGGTCGCGTATACCTTCCACTGCGACGGGTTCGGTCCCAACCGACGCTTCACGTCGGCGATTGCGGCGCGCAGCGTTGAGAGCAGGACGCTTCGGCAGCTGCGCCGGACGTGCAGGAGCCGCGGACCGCGCACCGGTTCGGCCACCGGTCCGCCGCAATAGACGCGCGAGTAGCGCCCGCGCTCGTGGAGCCCGAGCGCGTTGCGCAGGTCCTTCTGGACCTGGCTCCCCCAGTCCCACCCGAAGTCGCTGCTCAGGCTGAGGATGTTGCTCTCGACCTTGCCGAACAGCGCCACGCCGAGCCCGGGCTGGAACTCCGCGCGCACGAAGCGGGGCCACCACGCGTCCATCAAGGCGACCGCCGCGCTGTGGTCGTACACGTTGTCGCCGTTCGCGTCGAGCCGGTTGCTGCCCGAGCGGTGCCAGGCGTCGAGGATCCGCAGCAGCCGCTCGCTCTCGCCGTGCCCGTGCTCGATCACCCGGCGCATCAGCGGATAGACGTCCTCGCCGCGGAGGTCGGTGGTCGCGGTCTCGTTCACCGCGCGCGTCAGGCCGGTCAGGTTGATCCTGCCGCCGTGCGCGTGGACCTCCCGCAGGACGTGGCGCTGGAGGATCATCGCGTGGTGCACCGGGCCGTTGCTCCACTCGGTCGGCCCCTTGCGCCACCCCGGCGCCTCCTTGTTGTTCCACGAGATGATCAGGCCGTGGTCCCTGACCGGGTCGAGCGCCTGTGGCCGGTGTGAGGAGGGGATCGACCTGAATGTGTAGGCGCTCGGGTTGAAGCCCTGCCAGTCGGCGCGGCCGTCGCCCCAGTACGGGCGGTCGACGTCGGTGCCGCGGGCGTGGCGTGGATAGACGCCGGACTGGATGAACGCGACGTCCCGGCGGTCCACGTAGAACCAGTTCTCCGTGCCGGGGAAGGGGCTGAAGATCCGCTGGAAGGAGCGCGCGCTCGTCGCCTGGTTCTCGGCGAGGTGCATGAACGGAAGCGCCGCGCTTAGCTCGTGGAAGTCCACGGCCTTCGCCTTGCTCAGCGCCACCGGCGCCCCGTGGACGCGCGCGAACGCGAACACCGGGCCGTGCACCGAGCGCATCGTGCGGTAGGTGATCTTCTCCGGCGGGGACGTGGGGTTGAGAACCGAGTACGGCGTCGTGACCGTCTGGTCGCGCATGCGGAACCGGATGCACCGACCGCGGTAGCGGTAGTGCGTGCTGGAGCGGCTCGGCCGCGAGCCGTTCGGGTTGCAGAGCCGCTCGACGAACGTGTCCTCGTTGTCGCCGTTGGCGCTCGTCCCGCTCCACGCGAAGTCGATCCCGTGCCCGATGAGGGGCCACGGGCTGGCGCCGGGGAACGTCACGCCCTCGGCGTCGATCCCGCCGCCGTGGAGCTCGTACTCGCTGAAGATCTGCGGCGAGTAGTAGCCCACCTGCGGCCCCATCGCGGCGAGCGCGCGGCCGTCGGACGACAGCCGGCGCGGGATCATCACCGCGTTCGACTCGACGTGCGGGAGCGACGCCCTCAGGCCCTCCACCGAGCGGGCCCACGCCGGGAGGGCGGCGCGCTGCGCCGCCGCCTGGGAGGAGCTCGGACCGGACACGAGGGCGTCCCGCTTGGCGATCGAGCCGTAGTCGGGCATGGCGTTGAGTCCGTGGCGGACGCGGCCCGGGTTGTCGGAATGGAAGGGGCGCTTCGCGACCGTGAAGGCCTCGGGGTCCTGGGCCTCGCGAAGGTCGTGGTAGGGCTTGCGCCAGCCCTTCCCGAAGCGCCGCTGGAAGGCCTCCTGCATCTGCGAGTTCACCTCCTCGCCCCCGTTCGAGACGGTGAACTGGGTCACGAGGAAGACGGCCTCGGCGGCCGTGTCCGAGACGGTCCAGCGCTGCGGGGTGTCCCGGCGATGTAGTTGAGGATGTCGCTCTGCGCGTGCCGCCCGGACGCGCCGAAGTGCTTCGGCAGGTCGTTGAACTGCTTGTCGAGCTCGGCGTCGGAGAAGTCCTGGTCGGTGAGCTGGTCGGCGTCGCCGCTTGCCGCGCTGGCGCCTGTGAGCCCCGCGAGCGTGCCCTTCGCCGTGCGGCGGACGGCGTCCATCAGGAACAGGCGCTCCTCCGCCGTCGCGTATCCGGCGGCGTACATCAGGTCGGCCCGGTTGGGCCCGTAGATGTGGGCCATGCCGAAGCGGGCGTCGCGGACGATCTGCGCATCGGGGCGGCCGGGCGGGCTCTTCACCGAGCCGACGCCGCCGGGCATGAAGCCGAAGTTGGTGTTCTTGTAGTAGCGGTTGAGGTCGGGCGGCCTCAGCGTGGAGGCGTGGGGCATGATCCCGACGTAGAGGGGCTGCTGGCTGACGAACGTGTTCGGCGGCTGGCCCGAGGCCTCGTAGGCGGCGAGGTCCGCGGCGTTCACGGACTGGCCCTCGCCCTGCGCGAGCACCGAGCGGAATGTGCCGAAGGTGGGCGCGCGGATCGGGAATGACGCGGCGGACGCGGCCGGAGCGAGCGCAAGTGCGGATGACGCGGCCGCGGCCGCGAGGAACGAGACGCCCCTGCCCCGGTGCATCGGCGCGAACTCTGCCAGAGGGCGCTGCCGCGCGCGCCGCCCGCGGTAGCCCGCTAGCCGCCGGGAGCCGGCAGGGGCTGCCAGGCGGGCTGCACGCCCCTGATGAGGCGGCGCTTGTGCTTGCCGTTGGATCTCATGATCCAGACGTAGCCGGCGCGCTCGAAGGCGATGCGCCCGCCGTCGGGCGACCACGAGGGATGGGATCCGCCGCTGTAGGTGAGCCGTCTGGCGTTCGCTCCGTTCGCGTCGGCCACCATGATCTCCGGGCCGTACGGGCCGTCGGCTTTGCGCACGTGCAGGCAGTCCATCGTCGTGCGGGCCGTGTAGTAGTCGCCGGGGCCCACCGTGAAGTCGCGCGAGTACGCGATGTGCCTTCCGTTCGGCGCCCAGTCGGGCTCGTAGCTGGCGTAGTCGTGCGTGAGCTGGTGGCGGTGCGAGCCGTCGGTTCGCATCACCGCGATGTCGTCGAGCTCGGTGGAGTTGCACCACTGCTTGGTGTTCTCGGGGACCGTGAAGGCGATCTGCCCGCGCGACGACCAGTCCGGCGCGTAGCCGACGGCTCCAACCCTCCTCGCGCCTCCGCCGCCGGCGTTCGCGATGAAGATGCGGGGCCGGTTGCTGCCGGCGGCGAAGGTGATCCGGCGGCCGCTCGGCGAGAACGCCGGCGTCTGCGGCGCGACGCGGCCGGAGGCGCTCGTCACGATCGTCTTGCGCTTCGCGCCGTCGAAGGTCATGCGGCCGACGTTCGTGACGTGGCGGGCCGGGTTGCAGCCCTGGAATAGGAGCCAGCTGCCCTTCGGCGAGAAGGCCGGCTCGGAATCGCACTCCGACCATCGTCTGGTCGGGGAGGAGATGCGGATCAGGCCGGAGCCGTCCGGGTTGACCTCCCAGATGCCGCTGCCCGGTCGGACGAAGGCGATCCGGCCGTTCAGGCCGGGGAGGGTGGCGCCGGCGGTCGCCGGCCAGGCGACGGCCGCGATCACGGCGGGCGCAAGGAAGGCGGCGCAGCGGCGAAGGCTCACTTGACGCCCTCCGTGCGCAGCGCCGCGGCGAACGCCTTGAGCATCGGCCGCAGCACCTGGTCGTACCCGTTGCGGTCGAGCATCTGGTAGGCGGCGAACCCGGCCACGCCGAACACCGCGCGCGCGTGGAGGTAGTCGGCCCGCCAGGCGTTGACGCCGTCGTCGGAGCGGCCCTTCACATTGCCGCCGAGACCGTGGACCACGCGGTAGCCGGGCGTGATCCCGGTTACGTACTTGTCGCCCAGGTGGCCGAGTGAGCCGCCGCGCGCGATCATCGTGCGCTCGCCCGCCGACTGGACGAACGCCGACCGGTCCGGGTTGCCCTCGAAGTTCGGGTACTCCTCGCCGACGACCGCGAGGGAGTTGCGGTCGACGGTGCGCCAAAAGCGATCGAGCTCGCCCGTCATCGGCTCGCTCGTGAGCTGGAGCGACGCGTTGGCGATTAAGGTGATGCCGCGCATGAAGCGGTCGCCGAGCTCGCGGCGACCGTGCGCCACCCCGTTCATCATCCCCCGGATCAGGTCGCGCGCCTTCCACCCGTCGGAGCCGAGGACGTTCGTCGGGATCTCGTCGAACTGGTACGACGAGGAGTGGATGTGCTCGGAGTCGAGCTCGCGGATGCGGTCGCGGAAGCGGCGCCCGAGCTCGCGCCCCCAGTGGTACGCGTAGCTGCCGCCGCGGGCCAGCAGCGTGTAGAGCGAGGGCGCGCTGCCGGTGAGGCTTCGGCCGTCGCTGTCGAGGCGGCCCCGCTCGAAGTCGCTCAGCCGCTGCCCGTACCAGAGCGCGTTCGTGACCCAGTTGAAGATCAGCGCGCGCCGCGCGCGCGGCACGTGCATCGTGGGCGGGTGCGAGCCGAGGTCCGCTACGTCCGACCCGACGTAGTTGCCGTAGAAGACCGGGACGTGCGGAAGGTGCGCCGCCCTTACCGCCGGCTCGATCGTCGGCAGGTTCGAGGACGAGTAGTACGAGAGGAGAACGATCGGGTGGCGGATCGAGGCGGTGCCCGGCGCCGCGAACGCCGGCGCGCAGACGGCCGCGAACGCGGCGATCGCGATCAGAACGGTGAGGGGGCGAGCGAGTCTCAACCTGCGGGCCAGCACATGCGTAACCAACAGCCACGCTAGTGCAGGGCGCGAGCGCATGCGCGCCCATTTTCAGATCCACGTCAGCGGCCAGACGCGGCACTCCGACAGCGGGGCACCCAGGACTCGAACCTGGAATCGCCGGTTTTGGAGACCGGTG
>VAXR01000212.1 GCA_005885165.1 Actinomycetota bacterium | reverse complement strand
GGCACTGTCGGCCGTAGTGATCGTCCTGGTTGGCTGCCTCCTCACCGCGAAGGCGGTCGTGCATGTCGCCTGACGGCTCGCGCTGGGCTCGCATCAAGGCGGCGCTAACCCCGCAGGAATGGCGGCGCGCCTGCTGGCTCGCGGCGGCGGTCCTCGGCCTGCACGTGATCGGCTTCGTCACGCTGCTCGCGTTCGTCGTGCCCCAGCACTTCAGCCTCGGCAGGCAGGGGGTGTTCGGGCTCGGGCTCGGCATCACCGCGTACACGCTCGGGCTGAGGCACGCGTTCGACGCCGATCACATCGCCGCGATCGACAACACGACCAGGAAGCTGATGGCCGAAGGCAAGCGCCCGCTCGGCGTCGGCTTCTTCTTCTCGCTTGGCCACTCCACGGTCGTCTTCGCGCTCGCGTTCCTGTTCTCGATCGGCATCCGCTCGCTGGGCGGCCAGGTCGCGAACGGCGGCTCGACCCTGCACAGCGTCGGCGGCCTGATCGGCACGGGCGTGTCCGGGGCGTTCCTCTACGTCATCGCGATCCTCAACCTGGTGATCCTCGTGAGCATCGTCAAGGTGTTCCGGCGGATGCGCCGCGGGGACTACGACGAGCGGGAGCTCGAGCACCAGCTGAACTCGCGCGGCCTAATGAGCCGCTTCTACGGCCGCTTCACGCGGAGAATCAGGGAGTCCTGGCAGATGTATCCGGTGGGCGTCCTCTTCGGCCTCGGCTTCGACACCGCGACCGAGGTCGCCCTCCTCTTCATCGCCGCGGGCGCCGCCTCGAGCGGACTGCCCTTCTACGCGATCCTGTGCCTGCCCGTGCTGTTCGCGGCGGGCATGTCCCTGCTCGACACGATCGACGGCTCCTTCATGAACTTCGCCTACGGCTGGGCTTTCTCGAAGCCGGTGCGAAAGGTCTATTACAACATCACCATCACCGGGCTGAGCGTGGCGGTGGCGCTGATCGTGGGGACGATCGAGCTGCTCTCGATCCTGGCCGACAAGCTGAGCCTGCACGGCCCTGTCTGGGGGTTCGTCACCGGCGTCGACCTCAACACGGTCGGCGTGGCGATCGCCGCTCTGTTCGTCGTCACGTGGGCGGTCGCCCTCGCCGTATGGCGGTTCGGGCGGATCGAGGAGAGGTGGTCCGCCGGCCTCTGACGCGGTTCCGCCCCGCCTCTGTAGCGTGTTGGCATGGAGGCGACCAGTGCCTGAGCGGGGGAAGAAGGTGATCGTGGTGATGCCGGCGCGGCAGGCCGCCGCGACGCTCAAGCGCACCTTCGACGCGATTCCGAAGGACGAGGTCGACGAGGTGATCCTGGTCGACGACTCGTCCACCGACGGCACGGCGCGGCTGGCGCGCGAGCTCCCGCTCCACCTCGTGTGGCACCCCCACCAGGCGGGATACGGGGCGAACCAGAAGACGTGCTACATGGAGGCGCTCCAGCACGACGCGGACGTCGTCGTGATGCTCCATCCCGACGGCCAGTACGAGCCCGAGCTGATCCCGCGGATGGTCGAGCCGATCGTGCGAGGGGAGGCCGACCTCGTGCTCGGCTCGCGCTTCCTCGAGCCGGGCGCGGCCCTTGCGTCTGGGATGCCTCGCTGGAAGTACGTGGCCAACCGCTTCCTCACGATCGTCGAGAACCGCGTGATGGGCACGCAGCTCTCCGAGGCGCACACCGGCTACCGCGCGTACTCGCGCCGGCTGCTCCTGACCGTCCCGTTCCTGCGCAACTCGCCGGACTTCGCCTTCGATTCCGAGCTCATCATGCAGGCCTCGCACTTCGGGCTGCGCATCAAGGAGGTGCCGGCGCGCGGGCGTTACTTCGAGGACGCGTCGTCCGTCGGATTCCGGAGCGGCGCGGTCTATGGGCTCAAGACGATCTGGACGGGCCTGCGCCTCGTGATGCACCGGCGCGGGCTGCTCCCGTCCTGGAAGTTCAAGCCTCCTACTTCACAACGACAGATCCCGTGAAGCCATGCACCGTGCAGCTGTACTGGAAGGTGCCCTTCTTGTGGAACGTCAGCTTGTACTTCTTCAGCTGCATCTTCGTCTTGGAGTGCTTCTTGCTGCTGAAGGTGACGTTGTGAGGCTGGTCGCTGTTCCATGACCACTTCACCGAATCGCCCTTCTTGATCTTCACCTTCATGGGGGCGAAGTTGTAGGAGCCCATGCTCCCGTTGATCGTCACCGACTTGGTCTTGTGCTTGGCGGCGCTCGCTCCGGTGCTGATGAGCGCCAGCGCGGCCAGCACCCCCAGCACGAGAGCGAGGAGCGCCCCTGTCCTTGGTCCGCGTGTCCGCACGATGACCTCCTGGGTTCGCCTGCCTAGGTTCTAGCGGATGCCTACGTAAACACGCGCCCGGCGGTTCGATGCACAGGTCAACTTGGCGCCGGATGACGCCGATACATACGGCGAGGTACTGCCGCCGTATGTACTCGCGAAAAATCGCGCTATTCGCCGCCGTGGCCGCCGCGCTCGTGGCGCTCGCCGCGAGCTCCCCCGCGTACGCCTCTCAGCGCGTCCACGGGGCGAGCGCGCGTTTCCTGACGCTGGCCAACCAGGGGATCCGGGACGCGCGGACGCACTGGTGGAACCCGGGTGAGCGCTGGTACAACGACCGGCTGAACGACGGGGACCGCTACCCGCTCGCCACCGTCTGGAGCATCGTCCCGCTGTTCGAGGCCGTGGACGGCGCGGCCATCGCGGATCCGGCGAAGGCCAAGCGCAAGGCGGTGCGGAGCTTCGCCAACTTCGCCGAGCGCTACTGGAACGGCGGTCTGCAGCCGCACGGCGGGTACGCGCCGTACCCGGGCGACCGGGGCGCGGACGACCACGTCTGGTTCGACGACAACAGCTGGTGGGGACTCGCGTTCGTCGACGCCTACCGCGCCACACACAACCGGCGCTACCTGGGAGACGCGCAGCGGGCGAGTGACTTCGTCGACGCGCGGGGCTGGCAGGGCGGCAGCGGCGGTATGTGGTGGGAGACCCAGTACACGGGCCACTCGCTGGAGGCACTGGGCGCCGCCAGCGCGCTCGCCGCCGAGGTCTACGAGCAGGGCGGCAGCGCGAAGTACAGACGGAGGGCACTGAAGTACATCCGCTGGGCCGACCGC
>VAXR01000211.1 GCA_005885165.1 Actinomycetota bacterium | reverse complement strand
GCCGTTCTGGCGGCCGCGGCGACCATCAGCGTGATCGAGCTGATCCGGCGAGGGAACCCCGGCACACCGTCGTCCGGGGGCGGCGGCCCGCCGGAGTAAGCGTGTCAGCGCCCGCCTCCAGGAGGTGGCCCGTGAGATCGCATTGCGTCCTGCCGCTGCTTACCGCGTGCTTCGTCACGCTGCCCAGCGCCGCCCAGCAGACCGGGACCGTCGCGGGGACCGTCGCGGCCCAGTCGGGGACGCCGCTCGCAGGCGCCAGCGTCGTGATCGTCGGAACCGTGCGCAGCGTGCTTACCAATGACAAGGGGCAGTACCGCCTCAGCGTCCCGGCCGGGGCGCACACCGTGCGCGCGCGGCTCATCGGGTACGAGGCTGCCGAGCAGCGGATCACCGTGGCGGCGGGGCAGACCGTGACCGCCGACTTCAAGCTTGCCGCGACGCCCCTGGCGTTGAACGCGGTGGTGGTGGTCGGCGCGCGCACCTCGCGCACCGCCGTCGAGACGCCGGTGCCCGTGGACGTGATCTCGGCGCAGGAAATCGCCGACAACGGCCAGACCGAGGTCAACCAGATCCTCGCGACGCTCGCCCCCTCGTTCAACGCCTCGCACCAGACCATCGCCGACGGGTCGGACCACATCAACCCAGCGAGCCTGCGCGGCCTCGGCCCCGATCAGGTGCTCGTCTTGGTGAACGGCAAGCGGCGGCACCCGGCCGCGCTCGTGCACGTCAACGGCACGTTCGGCCGGGGCACGGTGGGGGTGGACCTCAACGCGATCCCCGCGGCCGCGATCGAGCGCATCGAGGTGCTGCGGGACGGTGCCGCAGCCCAGTACGGCTCCGATGCCATCGCGGGCGTGATCAACATCGTGCTCAAGCGGCAAACCGAGCGCCTCGAGGCCAGTTCAACGGTCGGCACCACGCCGGGCGGCGGCGGCTTCTGGGACATAGCCGATCACCATGACGGTGACCAAGTCAAGGCCGATGCCAATTACGGCTTCGCGGTCGGGGACCGCGGCTTCTTCAACGTCACGGCCGAGTATCTCGACCGTGGTGCCACCAACCGCGCCGCGCCCTGGTCGGGGGACATCTTTCCCGGCGTGACCGGCACTGCCGCGACCGATGCCGAGCTCGCGGCCCGCGGCCTCACCCGTCGAGACTTCACCATGCAGGTTGGTCAGGCCGCGGCGACTTTCGGCACCGCGTTTTTCAATACCATGGTGCCGCTCGGCGAGAACGGGGACTTTTACAGCTTCGGCGGCTTCTCGTCGCGCGACGGCCGGGCCGGTGCCGTTTTTCGATTGCCGAACCAGGCGACCCAGGTCGCGCCGCAGATCTTCCCCAACGGCTTCCTCCCGTTCATCAACACGGGGATCGTGGACCGTTCGCTCACCGCGGGCGTGCGCGGCACCTCGCATGGCTGGGACGTCGATTTCAGCCTCACTCACGGTCGCAACGACTTCCACTTCATCATCGACAACACAGTCAACGCCTCGCTGCCGGGGAGCCCGACGACGTTCGACGCCGGCCGCCTAGCCTTTGCCCAGTCGATCGGGAACTTGGACCTCGTGCGGCCGCTTGAGATCCGCGGCCTCAAGGCGGTCTCGTTCGTGGCCGGCGGCGAGTTCCGGCTCGAGAGTTATCGCATCGAGGCCGGCGACGCCGCCTCGTGGCAGCTCGGCAACGGCGGAACGCGGAAGGGGATCGACTACGACACCACCGCGTCGGGGGCACCCAAGGCGGCCGGCTCGCAGGGCTTCCCCGGCTTCCAGCCGGCCAACCAGGTGGACCGCTCCCGCACCAGCCTCAGTGCGTACGGCGGGCTGGAAAGCCAGCTCACCGACCGGCTGTTGCTGGACGTGGGGGGCCGCTACGAGAACTACAGCGACTTCGGCAGCACCGTCATCGGCAAGCTCGCCGGCCGCTACGAGATCGCGCCCCGCGTCGCGCTCCGGGCCGCCGTGAGCTCGGGCTTCCGGGCCCCCTCGCTCCAGCAGGTGTGGTTCAACAACGTCAGCACGCAGTTCGTTCCGGTCGGCGCCACCCTCGAGCCGCGCAACGTCCTCACCAGCACGAACCAGAGTCGGGTGACGAAGGCGTTCGGGATTCCCGACCTCACCGAGGAGACGTCCGTCAACGTCAGCGCGGGTGTCACTGCCCGGCCGATGAGCAACCTGTCGCTCACCGTCGACGCGTATCGGATCACGATTGAAGGGCGCATCGTGATCACGAGTCAGTTCGCGAGCAACGATCCGACGATCGGCGCGCGCGTGGCGGAGATCCTCCTCCCGTTCCAGAGCGCAGGCGTGACCGGGGCGCAATTCTTCGCCAATGCCGTGGACACCAAGACGACCGGGCTCGACGTCGTGGCGGCGTACGCGCGCGGCATCGGGCGCGGCACGCTGACCCTGACGGGTTCCGCGAGCCTCACCAAGACCGAGGTGG
>VAXR01000096.1 GCA_005885165.1 Actinomycetota bacterium | reverse complement strand
ATCAAGCCCTCCTCCATCGTGGCGGCGCCGAAGGGCCCACCCGTGAAGCCGGCGAAGAAAAAGCCCCGCGGCGGCGTCGTCACGTACATCGGCACCGAGCCAGCCACCACGACCGCGTTCACGGTCCAGCGGCCCGCGGCGGGCCGGGTCCAGGCCGGGCGATGCGTCAAGCCCTCCCACAAGAACCGCCACCACAAGCACTGCACCCGGTACGTGTCGGTCGGAGGCTTCGAGCACCACGACGCCGTCGGGCGGGGTCGCTTCCGCTTCACGGGCCGGGTGCACGGTCACACCCTTGGCAAGGGCCGCTACCGGCTACGCGCCCTCCCGCGCAACAGCGGCGGCGTGGGGCTTGCCGCCTACGTCGGCTTCCGCGTCAAGGGCTGAGCGCCCTAACCCAGGATGTTCACCGCCCGCGCCACGACCAGCCCGATCGTCACCAGCGCCGCGACCCCCTGAAGCCCCATCACGGCCTTCGCGGTCTGGGTGAGCGGCATCGTGTCGGTCGGGCTGAACGCGGTCGCGTTGGTGAGTGACGTGTACAGGTAGTCGAGGAAGCCGGGCCGCCAGCCACGCGGCGCGAGCTCCGGGTTCTCCATCTGCGGGAACTGGAAGTCGGGCAGGATCTCCGGGCGGCGGAACCGCAAAACGGGGCCGCCGCGATCCATCTCCCAGTACCAGACCGCGAACAGCAGTACGTTCGTGGCCCACAGGACGATGCCTGAGAGGATCAGCTGGTGCCCGCCGGCCTTCCCGCCGCGCACGAGGTAGTGGACGAGCAGCGCCAGCGAGACGACGTTCGCCAAGCTGACAAGGCCGATCACGCCGAGGGCGAAACGCCGGGCTACCCGCGAATGCTCGCTCGCGCGGCGTGGCGAGATCACGACGAGCGCCACGAGCAGCACACCCTCGATACCCGGAAGCAGCCAGAACGGCCCGATCGTGATCCTGTTCGTCAGCGCGAGATTGAGTGCGATCGCCGCCGCGACCGTGACCTGCGCCGGCCAGAACGGATCGCCGCGCTCGAGCCGCTCCGCCAACATCCGCGTCTCGCGCTCGATGCGCCAGGACATTGCCTGCGGAAGCTACTTCACGCGCCCGACGGCGCCCGAGCGCCTCGTACGGCCGTCCACGATGGCCGCGGAACCCGCTAGCGTCGCCCACATGAGGCGCTCGGCCCTGCTCGCGGCGCTAGTGGTGCTGCTCGCCCTGTGTTGCGGCCCGGCGCCCGCGGCCAGCTCCCCGCGGGGGTCGCGGCGCATCACGCCATCCGATCTCGTCTACCTCGGCGCCTTCCGCCTCCCCGCGCCGATCAGCGACACGAAGACCTTCTCCTACGGCGGAACCGCCCTCGCCTACAACCCCCTCCGCCACTCGCTCTTCGCGGTCGGCCACGACTGGTACCAGCTGACCGCGGAGGTCTCGATCCCCAAGCTCAAGCGGAGCTCGCGCCTCCATCGCCTCCACCGCGCCCGCTACCTGCAGTCATTTACCGACGCCACCGACGGCGCCATCGACCGGACCGGCGGCGACGACAACAAGATCGGCGGCCAGCTGGTCTACGGCGGGCGCCTCTACGGCTCCGTCTACATCTACTACGACGCCAGCAACAGCCAGGTGGACTCCCACTGGTTCCGCCCTTCGACGAGCCTTACCAGCGGCAAGGCGCGCGGCCTCTTCCGCGTGGGGAAGCAGGGCGCCGGAATGGTCTCGGGGTTCATGGCCGAGGTCCCGCCGAAGTGGCGCAGCCTGCTTGGAGGACCCGCGCTCACCGGCAACTGCTGCATCCCGATCATCAGCCGCACCTCGTTCGGTCCGGCCGCGTTCGCGTTCGACCCCTCGCGGCTAGGCACCGCCGCGGTGCCCGACACGCCGCTCCACTACTACCCGCAGAACCACACGACCGTCGGCGCGTGGGACGCGAGCTGGAACCCGCGCAAGGGCGTCTACTTCGGCGGCGGCACGACCGTTCGCGGCCTGGTCTTCCCGCGACGGACCCGCAGCGTGCTGTTCTTCGGCACGCAGGGGATCGGGCGCTTCTGCTACGGCGAGGGGACCGACAACCGCAGCCTCGACGGCAAGCCCACCCCAGACGGGACGACCTGGTGCTACGACCCCGACGACTCGAGCAAGGGCACCCACGCCTATCCCTACGTGCCGGAGGTCTGGGCCTACGACGCCGCCCGCCTGGCGGCGGTCCGAAAGCACCGCAGGCGGCCGTGGCAGGTCAAGCCGTACGCGACCTGGCGGCTGCAGCTCCCGTACGGGTCGCCGCGCATCGGCGGCGCGGCCTACGACCCCAAGACGGGCGTGATCTACGTCTCGCAGCAGTACGCGGACGACACCCAGCCGGTCATCCACGCCTTCAAGGTCAGGTAGTGCCGCCTCGAGGATGCCCGCGTCCAGTCAGCGATGCTGCGAGGTCGCGGTCGATCGCGCTCGCGAGCGCCCGGACGTGCGGCTCCCGGATGAGGTCGCGGTGCGTGGCCGGCACCCGCTCCACCCGGAGCCCGCCGTGCACCACCTGGTTCCAGACAGGGAGCGGGCTGCAGAGACCCGGGGTGCGGCGGTCGCCTACGAAGAACGTCGCGGACCCCTCGTACGGTTCCGGCCGGTACGCGTCGAAGGCCTCCAGATTCGTCTGCTCTAGCTGGCGGATTAGCGGCGGCAGCTGCGGTTCCCCCGCCGCGACCGACGCGGTTGGCGGCACGCCCTCCAAGAGGTATCGCCTCAGGCGTCCCTGTACGGCGCCCGGTGAGCGAACCAGCTGTATCGACTTCGACATGGCGCACTGCCACCGCTGCCGCGGGGGAAGGCACGAGTGCTTGAGCTGCGAGTCGATCAGTCCGAGCCAGGCGACGTCCTCTCCGTCCGCCGTGAGTCGACGAGCCATCTCGTAGGCCACGAGTCCGCCGAAGGAGTAGCCCACGAGCGCGTACGACTCGCCCGGAAGCAGCGACCGAAGAAGTTGGACATACGCGTCGGCCATCTCGTCGATTCGCTTGTGCGGCTCGTGTCGCGAATCGAGGCCCCGAGCCTGAAGGCCATAGATCGGCCGCGATGTGGCAAGCGCCAGGGCCAGGTGGCGCATCGAGAGAACCTCGCCCGACAGCGAATGAACGAAGACCAGCGGGCTCCCGCCCGTGCCGGGACGCAGCGACACCAAGAGCGGGACCCGTTCATCCGCCGGGCCGTCGATCAATCGAGCCATCGCGGCCGGCGTCGGCGCATGCAGCAGCGTCGAGAGAGGCAGCTCGACGCCGAGCTGGTCCTCGATCGCCTGGGTCAGGCGGATCGCCGCAAGCGACGTTCCGCCGATGTCGAAGAAGTCGTCGTCGGGCCGCACCGGCGTGATTCCGAGGACGCTCTCCCACAACGGGATGAGCCGATCGACGGTCGACTCGGCGCGCGAGGTGTCGACCGCCCGCGCGCGTTCGTCTGCCTCGGCTGCCGCGGCGGCCGTCCGTATCTCGTCGAGCGAGTCCGGATTGCGCAGCGCGTCGGCGTTCGCGATCGGCGCGCCGTTGACCGCGTCGCGCGCAGCGCGTTCCGAGGGCTTGCCGCTGTGGGTGACGGGAAGCTCCCGAACCTGCACCACGAGGTCCGGAACGTGCATCGCGGACGCATACCGCGCCACCTCACGGCGAATGCGCGTCGTGAGGGCGCCGTCCAGCTGGACGCCTTCGTCGAGCACGACCAAGAGCACGAGCCTCGACCTCTCGCCCCGGTCCGTCGGCGCCAGCTCGACCGCCATCCCCTCCCGGACCTCGGTCACCGGACGCAGTGCGCGGTAGATCTCCGCCGGCCCGATGCGCACGCCCTGCACGTTCAGGACGCCGTCGGACCGGCCGTGCAGCCGCGCTTGGCCGTCCTGGTCGAACTCGATCAGGTCGCCGTGGGTCCAGACCCCCGGGTTCTGCTCGAAGTAGGCGTCGTGGAACTGGCGCCCATCGTCGCCGAGCAACCCGAGCGGCCGCGAGGGGAAGGGGTTTCGGCACACGAGCTCGCCGATCTCGGTGCCGGACGGCGTGGCCGGACTCGGCTCAGAGTCCACGTCCATTCCCAGGCTGCGGCACTGGATCCAACCGCGCCGGACGGGCAGGTTCGGGTTGCCGAGGACGAAGCAGCCGATGATGTCCGTGCCGCCCGAGATCGACTGAAGCGGCAGGGTGCCCACGTTGTCGCGCACCCAGTCGTACTGCCAGTCATGGAGGATCGAGCCCGTCGAGAGCACCGCCCTCAGGCTCTCCAGGCGGAACGTACGCCGCGGCGAGAAGCCGCGGCTCTCGCACAGCTGGAGGTACGGAGGGCTCGTGCCGAACACGGTGACCCGCTCCTCGGAGACGATCTGCCAGAGCGTGTCCGGCCCCACGATCGGCCCGTCGTAGGTCACGATCGCGCTCCGCGAGGCAAGCGCCGACAGCTGCCAGTTCCACATCATCCAGGCGGCGGAGGTGTGGAAGAACATCGCGTCGTCGGGTCGCAGGTCTACGTGCAGGCGGTGCTCCTTGACGTGCTCGAGAAGCGTGCCGCCTGCCCCGTGGACGATGCACTTCGGCGGGCCGGTCGTACCCGACGTGAACAGGACGAACAGCGGGTGGTTGAAGGGGAAGCGCACCGAACCGGCCTCGCCGGACGCGTCCCCGGACCGCGCCGCCAGCTCGGCCAGCGAGTGCGCCGGGACCCCGACCTCGGAAGGCACGGCCACGTCGCCGAGTGCCACGACGTTCGTCAGCGTCGGCAGCCCGCGCGCCAGATCGACGGCCCGCTCCGACGAGAAGTCGGCGAACAGCAGGGAGGGCTCCAGCTGCTCGAAGCGGCTCAGCAGCGCGGGCGTTGCCATGTCGGGGGCGGCACTCGAGAACGTCGCGCCGAGGTTCATTGCGGCGAGCGCCGCGACCGTCACGTCGGCGTTGTTCGGGGATACGGCGACGACCCGCTGGCCGGCCTCGAGCCCGAGCTCGCGCAGTCCCGCCGACGCGCGTAGCACTCGCTCGCGAAGCTCCTCCCGGCTGAGTCGCTCCGTGCGGCCGGACGCGGCGCGGGCGATCAGGGCGGGCCTGCCCGCGTCGGCCGGATCGTCCACCCGAAGGAGGTTCTCGACGTAGCTCATCCGGAGCTCGGGGAAGAACACCGCCCGCTCGCAGGCGTCGTCCGTGCAGACGGGATCCGGCGATCCCTCCCATCGCAGCTCCGACCACTCGAGGAAGAGCGACCAGAAGCGGCGGAGCTCCCCGACGGAGAACTCGTGGAACGCCTTGGGGTCCGCGAACGACTCGCCCGTCCGAGCCTCGCAGAACTCCATGAAGGCGCTCAGCCGGGATGCGGACACCGCGGACGGATCCGGGATGTATACGGGAGCCGGCAGAGCGCGAGTCTCCGGGGCCATGCGCTCAATTATCCCCATTCGTGCCATTCGTCTCTAGTCCAAAATGAGCGGCAACGGGCGGACCCCGACGGGGCCTGGCGCCGGCGCTCCGCCAGTCCGCACCGCGAGGGCGCCGACCAGCTCCGGCCCCGGCTCGAAGGCCTCGACGGACCACGCCGACGGGTCGTCGCCGTCGAGCGCGACGATCGCGGGGGGTCCTTCGTCAACCGAGACCACGACCCGGTCCAGAGGGATCGACAGGCCGATGCCCCTGGCCTTCAGGTAGGCCTCCTTCACCGTCCAGCAGCGGTAGAACGCGCGCAGGCGACGATCGCCGTCGAGCCGCGCGATCGACTCGGCCTCCCGGCTGGCGAAGCGCGTCGCCGCAATCCGGTCCAGCTCCCGGCGCGGCACCACGTGCTCGACGTCGACCCCGAGCGGTCCGAGGCCCGTGATCGCGATCAGACAGTCGTCCGCGCTCGCCGAGGTGCTGAAGTGGACGTCGCCGTCCTCCAGGGCGGGCTTGCCGTGGGGGCCCGTCGTGAAGCGAAGCGACGCCGGAGCCCGGTCGAGCTCGCGCCCGAGCGCGATGCGCAGAGCGGCCCGCCCCACGAGCCGGCGGAGACGCACATCCGGGACTCCCCGCTCCGCCTGAGCCCTCTCCTCCGGCGCGAGGAGGCGCTCCGCCTGTTCGACCCACTCGTCGGGCTGGCAGAGGTCCACCTGCCAGACCTGTATCTCTGCGGCCTTACCCCTCGTCGCGCGAGTGTACGGTGGCCGCGTCGATGAGGCGCCTCTTCCAGCATCACAGAGGCACCCCCACAGGTGTCGCCATCGTCGTGCTCGCGCTATACGGCGCGTGGATCAGTGCGTACCTGATCACCGGCGGCGACGTGCGCGACTTCATCCGCATCGGCACCAGGTTCCTGGCTCAGGGCAACCACCGGAGCAAGGTGATCCGGCTCGACCCGGGGTACCACCCGCCGGCGAACCAGAACAAGCACGCGCGCGGATACGGCTACGACGGCCAGCTCACCTACTACATCGCGCTCGACCCCAGCAAGGCGCGCTACTACATGGACCTTCCGAGCTACCGCTACACGCACATCCTGCAGCCGATGCTCGTGCGCGGGCTCGCGATGGGGCACCCGGAGGCGATCCCCTGGCTGCTCGTGGTGGTGAACTGGCTCGCCGTCGGCGCGGGCACGTGGGCCGTCGCGGCGTGGCTGCGCCGCCGCGGGCTGTCGGCGTGGTGGGCCGCGATCTACGGGCTCTGGCCCGGGATGTTCATCGCGGTGCAGCGCGACCTCACCGAGCCGCTCTCATATGCGCTCGTGCCCATCGCGATCCTCGTGCTCGAGAGCCGGGAGCGATGGCGGCTGCCCGCGGCGGGCGTGGTCTTCGGGCTGGCGGGCCTCGCGCGGCAGACAACGCTCGTCTTCCCGATCGTCTACGCGCTGTGGATCGCCTTCCGCGGCGACCCCGAGGCTCCGGACGGGACCGGACGGGGCCCCTCCTGGCGCCGCGCCTCCGTCCTCCTCGGCCTCTCCCTCGGCCCGTACGTCGCGTACTCGCTCTTCCTGCTCGAGTGGCTCGGCTCGATCGGGACCGGAGGGTCGTCGGCCATTCCCTTCGCCGGCCTGGTGCACCCGCCGTTCCGCCCCACGCGTCAGGGGATCGACCTGGTGTTCGTGGTGCTCCCCGCGCTCGTGGTGCTGGCCGCGTTCCGACCGCGGCGCCCGTTCTCCCGCCCGGGCTGGCTTCCCTGGTTCCTGCTGCTCGCGAACTTCCTCGCGAACGTGATCTTCTACGGCAACTTCTACCGCTCGACGTATACGTCGGTGAGCAGGGTGGCGACCGGGATCGTGCTCTCCGCCTTGCTCTGCCTGCCGAACCTGAGCGAGGTCGACGAGCGGCGGCGAACGTGGCTCGTGGCCGCCGTCGTGGTGTCGATGAGCCTGACCCCGCTCGTCGCGGTCTACGGGTTCAGCAACGTGAGCGCCCCTGGCTAACCGCGCGCCGTGAGCAGCCAGGCGCTCTGCGACGGGTCGCGCACCAACACGCCGCCGTCGAGCGGCTGCGGGTCCTGACCGCTGTCGGCGACTCGCGCCGCCACGCGGTCGCGCTCGTCCTCGTCCGGCACCACGATCGTGGCGTGCCGGAGGGCCGCCGCGCCGGGGGGTGGCGGGGGCGCACCCCTGCTTTCCCAGGCGTTCCCCCCTATGTGATGGTGGTAGCCGCCGGCTGAGAGAAAGGTCGCCTCGCTGCCGAGGTGCGCCATCACGTCGAAGCCGAGCACGTCGCGGTAGAAGCTCTCGGCCTCGTCGACGTCGCGGACGCGCAGGTGGACGTGGCCGATGCGCGCGACGGGCGGCATCCCGTCGTAGGAGTCCGGCTCCTCGTCGAGGACCTGGAGGATCGCGTCGAGGTCGAGCGGCAGCGTGGCCATCCGTATCGCCTCGCCGTCGCGCGGCCAATCCTCACGCGGACGGTCCCTGTAGATCTCGATGCCATGCCCGTCGGGGTCGCGCAGGTAGAGGGCCTCGCTGACAAGGTGGTCCGAAGCGCCGGACAGGGGAACCCTGTCGGATGCGGCGTGCGCGAGCCAGCGAGCCAGCGCCTGGCGATCGGGCAGAAGCAGCGCGAAATGGAACAGGCCCGTATGGCGCTCGGCGGGGCGCGCGCCAGGTTCTTCGTAGAGGACGAGGAGGTCGTCGCCGCCGGCGCCGAGCGACGCCACCGAGTCGTGATGCTCGTGAACCCGCAGTCCGATCGCGTCCCGGTAGTACGCGAGCGAGCGCTCGAGATCGGCCACGGTGAGGTGGACCGGGCCGACGGTCGTGTCCGGGGCGATCCGCCCGTGCTCGCTGGACGTGCTCATTCGAGGACCATCGGCGACCATAGCGTTCATGCGCTGGCTGGTCGACGGGATGAATGTGATCGGGTCGCGGCCGGACCGGTGGTGGCGCGACCGCCCGGCGGCTATGCGCAGGCTGGTCGGCGCGCTCGCCGAATTCGCGCGGGAGTCGGGCGTCGACGTGACCGTGGTCTTCGACGGGCGCCCGCCGAAGCCGCCGCCGGAGGCAGCCGGGGTCGAGGTCGTGTTCGCGCGGCGGCGCGGCCGGAACGCGGCCGACGACGAGATCGCGCGCCTGGTCGCGGACGACCCCGCCCCGGACTCGATCCGGGTGGTCACATCTGACAACGAGCTGGCGGAGCGGGTGCGGGAACACGGCGCGGACGTGGAGGGCGCGGGCGGGTTTCGCCGGAGGCTGGAGCGAGAGTCCGCGGGATGACGACTGCCGTCCGCGGCTCGGGCACCATGCTCTAATGCGCGCGTGCATCGAGCCGGGAAACGCACGGGCGGGGCCGCCGTCGCGGTGTGCCTTGCGGTGGCCGCCCTCGTGGCGCTCGTGCCGGGAGCGAGCGCCGGCGGTGGACGCGTCCATGCGGCACGGACGCACGTGCTGCTCGTGGGAACCTGGCGCGGACGCAAGGGCAGCTTCAAGTCGATCCAGGCTGCGGTGAACGCCGCGAAGCCCGGCGACTGGATCCTCGTCGGGCCCGGCGACTACCACGAGCGAGCCGACCATAGGCGCTCCGGGCGCCCGAGCTCGGATGACTCGGGCGGCGGCGTCTACATCACGAAGTCGCGCATCCACCTCCGTGGGATGAACCGCAACGCGGTGTTCGTCGACGGCACGAAGCCGGGGCCGAAGCGTTGCCCGAGCAAGCCGCGCCGACAGGACCTCGGACCGCGTGGCAAGAACAAGAAGCCGCTCGGACGCAACGGCGTGGAGGTCTTCAAGGCCAACGGCGTGAGCGTCGAGAACCTCACCGCCTGCAACTTCCTCGACGGCTCGGGCGGCGGCGGCAACCAGATCTGGTTCAACGGCGGCGACGGCAGCGGCAAGATCGGCATGGGCGCGTTCCGCGGCGCCTACCTGTCCGCGACGACGACCTACTGGAAGAGGGACGCCCCCGCGGGCTCATACGGCATCTTCTCCAGCAACTCGCGCGGACCGGGCATCTTCACCCACGACTACGCGAGCAACATGGACGACTCGAGCTTCTACGTGGGCGCGTGCCGGCCGGACTGCAACCAGGTGGTGGACCACGTGCACGCACAGGGCAGCACGCTCGGGCTGTCGAGCACGAATGTCGGCGGCCATCTGATCATCCAGAACTCGGAGTGGGACCGCAACAAGACCGGGATGGTCACGAACAGCCAGAACAACGACGACGCGCCGGAGCCGCAGGACGGCTCGTGTCCGGTGATCGGCGGCGGCTCGCCCGCCCCGGGCGGCGCGGGCTCGTGCACGATCTGGCGGAACAACTACGTCCACAACAACAACAACGCCCACGTCCCCGCGTCGGGAACAGCCGGGGAGGGACCGGTCGGCACCGGCATGGTGATCGCAGGCGGGCGCTTCGACACGGTCAAGAACAACCGCGTGGAGAGCAACGGGGCGTGGGGGATCCTGCTGATCCCCTTCCCCGACGTCGGGAACCCCCCGCCGGTGGCCCACTGCCGCGGAGGCATCGAGACGATGACCCCGGACGGCCAGACCGAGTGCTACTTCGACGACTGGGGCAACGAGATCGCCTCGAACAAGCTGAAGGACAACGGGTTCTTCGCCAACCCCACCAACGGCGACCTGGCGGAGATCAGCAACGCCGAGAACCCGGGGAACTGCTGGCACGGCAACACCGACCCGGCGGGCGTGACGAGCGATCCGGCGCTCATCCAGACGACTCATGGAACCTGCGGCAAGCCGAACTCGGGCGAGCCGCTCACGAGCCCGCTGGGGGCGCAGGTCGCGTGTGCGACGGGGTTCGGCGCGAGCCTCGTATCGGCCTTCCCGCCGTGCCCGGGGGGCGCTACTGGCTACCCGCAGCAGGACAACGTGGTCAACCTCATCCCGCTGCCGCATGAGCAGTCGATGCCGAACCCGTGCGCGGGGGCGCCCGACAACGCCTGGTGCTCGCGCGGGAAGCCACGCGCGGCGGCCAAGACGCACGGACGCCGGACCGCGGACCGCACCTAGCGCGGATCGGCCGGACGGGCGGCCGCTACTCGCCCTCGACCCAGCTCGGTATCTCGACGTCGTCGAGCGGCGTCGGCCCCGAGCGAGGGCTGCCGGCGCGCGGCGGGCTCGGCCGGGGCGCCTCGTCGCGACGGCGGACGCCGGGGGGCCTCAGCTCCTCGACGTCGCGGAGGATCCGCTCGGCCTGACCCTCGAGCGAGGCGGCGAGCTGGTGCAGGCCGCCGCTGATCACCTGCGCCTGTTCGAGCACCTCGTTGGCGGCCTTCTCGGCGCCCTGGATGCGCTCATCCGCCTCCTTGCGCGCGATCTCCCCGATCCGCACGGCCTCGGCCTGCGCCTCCTCCTTGGCGCGCGCCGCGTCCCGCTCGGCATCCTGGCGCGTGCGCTGGGCCTCGCGCTCGACGTCGCGCTCGCGCTCGCGCGCGTCGCGCTCCGCCTTCGCGGCGATCTCGGCGGCGGCGTGCTCCGCGGCCGTGACGATCGCCGCGACCTGGCCCGCGGCGATCTCGGCGGCCGACAGCGGTGGGCGCTCGGTGCTCACGCTGGGTGCCCCTCCTCGTAAGGCACTACTTCGATGGTCCCAGAACCCTTGGACGGAAAGTGCCGCATATAACGTAGTCCTTCGATGGAACGGTACGACCCGAAGGCGATCGAGCGTAAGTGGCAGAAGGTGTGGGCCGACGAGCGCACGTGGGAGGTCGCGAACGAGACCGACGACGGAGTCGATCGCTCATACGTGCTCGAGATGCTCCCCTATCCGTCGGGCGAGCCGCACATGGGTCATCTCAAGTGCTACTCGATCGGCGACGCGATCGCCCACTTCCGCCGCCGTCGCGGGATGCGCGTTCTCCACCCGATGGGCTACGACGCCTTCGGGCTCCCCGCGGAGAACCACGCGATCAAGGCGGGTCAGCACCCACGCGAGTCGACGGCCACGTCGATCGCCGAGTTCAAGCGCCAGTTCCTGGAGTGGGGGATCTCGATCGACTGGACGCGCGAGTTCGGCACCCACGAGCCGCGCTACTACCGCTGGACGCAGTGGATCTTCCTGCGCCTGATGGAGCGGGGCCTGGTGGACCGTCACGAGGCCGCCGTGAACTGGTGCCCCAAGGACGCCACGGTGCTGGCGAACGAGCAGGTCATCGACGGCCGCTGCGAGCGCTGCGGTACTCCGGTCGAGGCGCGCCAGCTCGAGCAATGGTTCTTCAAGATCACCGACTACGCCGAGCGGCTGCTCGAGGACCTGGCGACGGTCGAGTGGCCCGACCACGTGGTCACGATGCAGCGCAACTGGATCGGGCGCTCGGAGGGCGCCGAGGTGGTCTTCCGCTGCGAGTCGCTCGGCACCGACTACCCCGTGTTCACCACACGGCCGGACACGCTCTTCGGCGCCACGTTCTTCGTCATGGCGCCGGAGCACCCTGACGTCTTCGCGCTGAACGACTCCCCGGAGGTGCGCGAATACGTGAACCGGGCGGTGCGCGAGTCGGCCGAGGAGCGCGGGGAGGAGGCGCGCGAGAAGACGGGCGTTCCGCTTGGCCGCAGCGTGACCAACCCGGTCAACGGCGAAGAGATCCCGATGTTCGTGGCCGACTACGTGCTGATGGAGTACGGGACGGGCGCGATCATGGCCGTGCCCGGTCACGACGAACGCGACTTCGAGTTCGCCAAGAGGTTCGACCTCCCCATCCGGCGCGTGATCGACTGCGGCGAGCTGCCGTGCACGGACGACGGCCCTATGGTCAACAGCGGGCGCTTCGACGGCATGCACAACCGCGAGGCGTTCGACCAGATCGTCGCCTGGCTCGAGTCCGAGGGCCGCGGTCGCCCGGCCCTGCATTACAAGCTGCGCGACTGGCTCGTCTCCCGCCAGCGCTACTGGGGGTGCCCGATCCCGGTGATCCACTGCGGGGACTGCGGCCTTGTGCCCGTCCCGGACGAGGACTTGCCGGTGGAGCTGCCCGATGTCGAGGACTACGCGCCGCGCGGGCGCTCGCCGCTGGCAACGGCGGAGGACTGGGTGCGGGTCGAGTGCCCGCGCTGCGGCTCGGAGGCCCGGCGGGAGACCGACACGATGGACACCTTCGTCGACTCCTCGTGGTACTTCCTGCGCTACTGCGACGCGCTCAACGACGACGCCGCCTGGGACCGGGCGGTGGTCGACTCGTGGATGCCCGTCGACCAGTACATCGGCGGCGTCGAGCACGCGATCCTCCACCTCATGTACGCGCGCTTCTTCGTGAAGGCGCTCGCGGACATGGACCTGTTGGGCTTCCAGGAGCCCTTCGCGCGCCTGTTCACGCAGGGGATGATCACCCGCGACGGAGCCAAGATGTCCAAGTCGCGCGGCAACGTCGTCAGCCCGCGTGACTACGTTGACCGCTATGGCGCGGACACCGCGCGCTGCTACATCCTCTACGTCGGGCCGCCTGACCAGGACGCCGACTGGTCCGACGCGGGCGTCGGCGGCATCTTCCGCTTCCTGAGCCGGCTCTGGCGGCTCGCGGCCGAAGTGGCGGAGTCGACCGAGGCCGGCGGCGATCCGAGCAGCGACTCCGCCGGCCCGCTGCTGCGGAAGGCGCACTGGGCGATACGAAAGGTCACCTCCGATCTGACCGACCGTTTTGCCTTCAACACCGCAATCGCGGCGGTGATCGAGCTGGTCAACGACGCCTACCGCTACAAGGACGAGCTCCTCGCCGCGGGCGCGGCGGGCGCGGCCGAGCTGCGGTTCGCGGCGGCTACCGCCGGGTCGCTGATCTTCCCGTTCGCGCCCCACCTCGGCACGGAGGTGTACGAGCTGATGACCGGCCGGCGGGTGTGGGAGGAGCCCTGGCCCGAGGCCGACCCGGCGCTGCTCAGCACGGAGACCGTCGAGCTGGTCGTACAGGTGAACGGCAAGCTCCGCGATCGCGTGCAGGCGCCGGCGGGGGCGGACCGCGAGGAGCAGGAGCGGCTCGCGCGCGAGTCGCCGCGCGTTGCGGCGCAGCTCGACGGCGGCGAGGTCGTGAAGACGGTGGTGGTGCCGGACCGGCTCGTCAACTTCGTGGTCCGCCGGTAAGGGCGATGGACCGGCACTACGTGGCGGTCGCCGGATCGGGCGTCGCGCCGCGCGAGGACCTGGAGGCGGCCGAGGCGGTCGGTCGGCTGCTCGCCGAGCGCGGCGCCGTGGTCGTGTGCGGCGGGCTGTCGGGCGTGATGGAGGCGGCGTGCCGCGGGGCGAAGTCGGCCGGCGGCGCGACGCTCGGGATCCTCCCCGGCCTCGACCGCGCCGAGGCGAACCCCTTCGTCGACACGGCTGTGCCGACGGGCCTCGGCGAGGCGCGAAACGCGCTGGTGGTGCGGGCGGCGGATGCATTGATCGCGATCGGCGGCGAGTGGGGGACCCTCTCGGAGATCGCGCTGGCGCGGCGCGCCGCCAAGCCGGTCGTCGGGATCGGCACGTGGGAGCTCTCGCGCCGCGGGGCTCCGGCGGAAGGCATCGCCGCCGCGAGCGATCCGGCCGAGGCTGTCGACCTCGCGCTCGCGCGGACGTCGGCGGGCAGCGGCTAGATCTAGGAGACGGTCCCGGGGCGCTCGCCCGCGCGGGCCGGCGAGGCCGTGAGCGTCTGGCGATCGCGCTCGTCGAACTCGATCACCGCGTCGCGCACTTCCTCGTCGCCGATCCCGATCCGCTCGCGCTTGGTGGCAAGCCGCGCGCCGCCCCAGACGACGAGGATCGCCGCGGCGATCGGGATCGCCAGGATCGGGGCTCCGATGGCGAGGCCTCCGCCAACGGCCACGCCCATCAGGATCAACGCGAGAATCGCCCCCGCTAAGCCGGACACGACCCGCACCATACCCGGTGGGGGCGTGCCGCAACCGGGATTTCACCGTTCTTTTACGTTTGTCCTAGAGGAGCGTCTGGCCCAGGAGGAAGACGTTCAATGCCACGATCAGGCCGGCGACGCCTCCGGCCACCGCGGTGGTGAGGCGCCGATTCGCGAGCTCTCCCATGATGTCCCGCCGTCGCGTGAGGAGCACGAGCGGGATCAGCGCGAACGGGATGCCGAACGACAGCACGACCTGGCTGATCACGAGCGATCGCGTGGGGTCGAAGCCGACGGCGATCACCACGAGCGCCGGCAACATCGTCACGAGGCGCCGCACGACGATGGGAACGCGCCGCTTGATGAAGCCCTGCATCACGACCTGGCCGGCATAGGTCCCCACGCTCGAGCTCGCAAAGCCCGACGCGAGCAGCGCCAGCGCGAACGCCAGCGCCGCACCCGAGCCGAGAAGGGTGCGGAAGTGAGCGTGCGCGCCCTCGATCGTCTGGACCCCGGTGGCCCCCGAGCCGTGGAACACGGCGGCGGCGATCACGAGCATCGTGATGTTCACGAGGCCGGCGATCCCCATCGCGATCCCCACGTCGATCCGCTGGAAGCGAAGCAGCCGGCGGCGCTCCTCGGGCCCGTGCGGCACGATCCGCTCCTGGGTGAGCGCCGAGTGCAGATAGATCACGTGGGGCATGACGGTCGCGCCGATGATGCCCACGGCCAGGAGCACGCTGCCCGGCCCGTCGAACCCCGGCACGAAGCCGCGCGCGACCGAGCCGACGTCGGCGTGGATGTGAAGGACGTTGTAGAGGAAGCCCAACAGGATCACCGACATCAGGCCGACGATGGCGAGCTCGAAGCGGCGGTAGCCGCGCTGCTGGAGCGCGAGGATCGCGAACGCGACAGCGCCGGTTATGAGGCCGGCGACGAACAGGGGCGTGCCGAACAGGAGGTTCAGCGCGATCGCGGCGCCGACGAACTCGGCGAGGTCGGTGGCCATCGCGATCAGCTCCGCCTGGCCCCAGAGGAGCCAGGTCATCGGCCGCGGCAGGTGCTCGCGGCACAGCTCGGGGAGGTTGCGGCCCGTCGCGATGCCGACCTTCGCCGAGAGGTTCTGGATCAGCATCCCCATCAGGTTCGCGAGGAGGATCACCCAGAGCAGGACGTAGCCGTACGAGGCGCCGCCGGCGATGTTCGTGGCGAAGTTGCCTGGATCGACGTAGGCGATCGCCGCCACGAACGCGGGGCCGAGCATGGGCAGCACACGGCGCACCGGCCCACGGGCTGCGAGCTCCTGAAGGCGGCTGGGCGGGGGTAGCGCGACGCTCGCGGCGCCGGGCTCGCCCGGCGGCGGGGGCGGCGGGTTCACGTGCTCACCTCCACGCGCATCCGGGCGGCGAGCGTGCCGCCGATCACGTGCACCTCGTCGCCGAAGCGCGCGAACAGCGGACCGCCGAACGGCTGCTTCTCGACGATCTCGAACGCCGCTCCCGGTGAGATGCCGCGGTCTGCGAGGTAGCGCAGCATCTGCGGGTCGCTGTCCGAGATGCGCACGAACGTGCCGCGCCCGCCGGGCTCGAGCGAGTCGAAGCTCAGGGTGTGGTCCTCCTCGATCTCGAGCTCGCGCGTGGGGATCGGGTCGCCGTGCGGATCGCGCTTGGGGTTGCCGAGCTTCGTCGCAATCAGCTCCTCGAGCTCCTCCGAGAGCACGTGCTCGAGCACCTCGGCCTCGTCGTGGACGCGGTCCCACGGAACGCCCAGCGACTCCGCGAGGTAGAGCTCGAGCAGGCGGTGGTGGCGGAGCACCTCCAGCGCGAGCTGCGACCCGCGCGCGGTCAGCTCGACGCCGCGGTAGGGGACGTGTCGCGCGAGGCCGAGCTCGTCGAGGCGCTTCACCATGGCCGACGCGGACGCCGGCGTCACGCCGAGGCGCTCGGCCACGGCGTTCGTCGAGACGGGGCCGTCGGACTCCGCCGCCAGGGCGTAGATCGCCTTGGCGTAGTCCTCTACCGCCGAGGATGTTGGTACTCCGCTGTGGACGCTCATCTGGTCACGTGCCGCGCTCTGTGCCTCACCGCTGCCCGATTATGGCATGCCTAAACTTTATTTTCGACTGTAGCTAGAGATCCTTGAGGCATCTCACACGAATG
>VAXR01000214.1 GCA_005885165.1 Actinomycetota bacterium | reverse complement strand
TCGTCTACATCGGCGACTCCACCTCCGAGGGCGAGATCTCTACCGACTACATCCCGGATCCCAACCGCCGCCTGCCGAGCCAGCTCGCTCGCGTCGGCGTGACGTCCACCACGCAGGAGATCTCGGATGCGCGGTCGATCGTCGAGACCTACACGGGAGAGTCCAACGCGGCGACGGTCGCCCAGCAACACGTCGCCCAAGGCTTCCGGGGCTGCTGGATCCTCGCTCTCGGAACGAACGAGGCCGACAACCTCTACGACGGCTCCCCGATCGGGTTCGCGAAGCGCGTCGACCGGATGATGGCGGTCATCAGGAGGCAGCCGGTCCTGTGGGTGAACGCGATCTCGCTGCTCGGCTCCGGCGGCTACTCGGAGGACCTGATGAAGCGCTGGAACCGAGCTCTCGTCGGCTCGTGCCGCCGCTACCCGAACATGCGCGTGTTCGACTGGGCCGCACGCGTGAAACAGAAATGGTTCATCAACGACGGCATCCACTACACCTCGCCCGGCTACGTGAAGCGGACGCACCTGATCGCCCGGGCGCTAGCAGCGGCGTTCCCGGAGGGCCGTGCGGCGAGCGCGGGCTGCGTGGTCTAGACGTCACGTCACATACCACCCGTATGCGTCACACCGGTTTGGCATGATCGGCGTGATGGCTGTCCGGGAGGAGGAGCAGCCGCGGGAAGTCCGCGGCCTGAAGGCCGAGCATGCGGAGGCCACGCGCGACGCGCTGATCGCCTCGGCGCGGCGGCTCTTCGCGCGCCGCGGGTACGCCGACGTCCCGATCGAGGAGATCGTGCGGCGGGCGCGCGTCACGCGCGGAGCGCTCTATCACCACTTCAGGGACAAGGCCGACCTGTTCCGCGCGGTGTTCGAGCGCGTGGAGGAGGAGCTGACCACGAGGGTGGCGGCGGAGGCCATGCGCGTCGGGGGTCCGGGCAAGGAGCTCGAGGCGGGCTGCCTCGCGTTCATCGACGAGTGCACGGATCCGGCGGTCCAGCGGATCGTGCTCCTCGACGGCCCGGTCGTCCTCGGGTGGGAGACCTGGCGGGAGATCGACTTCAACTTCGGGCCGGATCGCGTGCGCCGCGACGTCCGCGCGGCGATGGGGCACATGCTGGCCGGGCTCGCACCGCGCTAGCGCGGTCGCTAGACCACCAATCGCAGGACTTTGGGACTTATGGTCGGCATGCGACCAAAACTCCCAAAAGCTCGTCGAGTCCACCAACGGCCACAATTGTCGGATGGCGGAGCTTCCGACGATCGACTCGATCACCGTCGCCGACGATCCGGAGCGCTGGCGCGCGGCCCGGTTCGAGGTCGACGGCGGGCACTGCGACCTCGGGACCGTGCGGATCGTCCTCGCCGGCCGCGACGCCGGCCGCGGGATGATCGGCTGGTCCGTCCGCGGCTTGGATGGCGCAGACCTCGACGGCCTGCGCCCCTCGACGTCCACCTCGGATCCTCGCGCGGCCGGCGCGCCGCAGCCCAACTCGACGGTCGCGATCGACCACCTCGTGGCGTTCACCCCGGACCGCGACCGCACCGTCGCCGCGTTCCAGGCTAACGGCCTCGAGCCGCGCCGCCTGCGGGACGAGCCAACGCCGGGCGGCGCCGGCCGGCAGGCGTTCTTCCGGCTGGGAGAGGTGGTGCTCGAGGTGATCGAGTACGCGGCGGACTCACCGCGCGCCGCCGACCGCGACGCGCCGGCGCGGCTCTGGGGCCTCGCACTCGCGGTCGATTCGCTCGAGCGCTGCGCCGAGGTCCTGGGCGACAACCTCGGCAAGCCGCGCGACGCGGTCCAGCCGGGCCGCCGTATCGCGACGCTTCGCCGATCGGCCGACCTCGCCATCCCGATCGCGTTCATGAGCCTCGGCCCGCGCGCGGCTTGACGGGGCGCCCGCTGCTCGTCCTCTGGGACGTCGACGGCACGCTCGTCGACTCCGCGAAGCTCGGCCGCGATGCGTTCTTCGAGGCGTTCGAGGCCGTGACCGGCGCCCCGCCGACGGCGAACGGACCTCGAAATCGCGCACGACATGCTCGAGGCCGCCAGCATCCGCGCCGACGACGGCCTGCTCGATCGCTTCGAGGACGAGCTGATCGTGGCGATGGCCGCGCGGGCGGATGAGCTGCGCGAGCGCGGACGGGCGCTGCCGGGCGCGGCGGGGGCGTTGGAGCGGCTGGCAGGGGAGCCGAACGTGATCCAGTCGCTGCTCACGGGCAACCTCGAGCGAAACGCGCTCGTGAAGCTCTCGGCGTTCGACCTCGCGCGTCACATCGATTTCGGTTCAGGCGCCTACGGCTCCGACCATCGCGTCCGCGGCGAGCTCGTGGCGATCGCCCGGCGCCGGGCGTCGGAGCGGCACGGCGTCGAGCTCGAGCTGGACGACATCGCACTGGTCGGCGACACACCGCTCGACATCGCCGCCGCCCGCGAGGGCGGGGCGCGCGCGATAGGGGTGGCGACGGGCCCATTCGACGAGGAGGCCCTGGCGGCCGCGGGCGCCGACTCCGTCCTGCCAAGCCTCGCCGACAGCTCCGCGCTCCTCCGTGCGCTCGGGATCGACCCCGTGAGCTCGTAGGCTTCCGCGCCGATGAGCCCCCAGACCGGCACCGCGGGCGACTCCTCGCCTGGGTTCGCCACCGAACCGGCGAGCGATCGACGTACGCCCACCTCGCCGGACCCGCTCGTGAGCCTCGTGGTCCCCGTCTACAACGAGGGCGCGAGCCTCGAGGACGTGCTCCGGCGCGTCTACGAGCTGCCCCTCCGGACCGAGGTGATCGCCGTCGACGACGGGTCGACCGACGAGACCGTGTCGATCCTGCGCTCGTTCGAGAAGTCAAAGGGGCTGACGGTGCTCCAGCACGACCGCAACCGGGGGAAGGGCGCGGCGGTGCGGACCGGGATCGCGCGCACGACCGGCGAGGTGGTCGTGATCCAGGACGCGGACATGGAGTACGACCCCTCCGACGTGATCGAGCTGATCCGCCCGATCGTCGAGGGGTACGCGGAGGTCGTGTACGGGTCACGCCTGACCGGAGGGCGGCCGCAGCGCGCGTACATGTTCTGGCACCTGGTCGGCAACCGCGTGCTTGCGCTCCTCACGAACATCCTGTGGAACACGACGCTCACGGACATGGAGACCGGCTACAAGGCGTTCCGCGGCGAGATCGTGCGGAGCTTCGACCTGCACGAGAACGACTTCCGGATCGAGCCGGAGATCACGAGCGAGGTGCTCCGCCGCAAGCTGCGGCTCTACGAGCTCCCGATCGCGTACTACGGGCGCACGCCCGAGGAGGGGAAGAAGATCTCCTGGCGCGACGGCCTACCCGCGATCTGGACGCTGCTGCGCCTTCGCTTCGGCCGCCCACAGCGGTAGGGTGCGCGCCTGATGCGCGGTTCAGTGCGCTTGATTACCGCTTCCCTGGCTGTCTGCGCGCTGTTCCTCGCCGCCTGCGGCGGGACGAACAAGCTCGAGGGCAGCGCGATGAGGAACATCGCGAACGGGATCAAGCAGAAGATCGAGCAGTCGAACCCCGGGACGCACGTGGTCTACGTGCACTGCCCGAAGAGCGTGAAGCGGAAGAAGGGCGTCACCTTCGTCTGCCACGTGAAGGGCTCGAAGCCCGGCCAGCAGGCGGACGCCAACGTCACCGAAACCAGCAACAAGGGCGCCGTCCACTTCGTGGTGCCGTAGGCGAGCTTCGCCCGCTCAGGGCTTCAGCGACTGCTTCAGCGCGGCGATCCGCTTGTAGGAGCTCTCGAGGTTCTTCCTGCTGACGTCCCCGCGGCCGGCCGCATCCCGCAGCGCCGCGGACTCGGCGGTGGCGTCGTTCGTGAACAGGACTATGTCCACGCCGGACTTCGCCGCGGTCACTCCCGCCTTCGCCGTGCTCATACCCGTGGGCGACTCCAGGGCGTCGGTGATCGTCACGCCCTGGAAGCCCACGTCCCTGCGCAGCAGCTGCTGAACCGGACGTGAAAGCGCTGCGGGTGCGCTCGAGTCGTAAGCCGGGAAGATCGCGGTCGAGAGCATCACCATGTCCACGCCGCTCTGTGCGAGATGCCGGTATGGCCGGAGCGCGGCGTCGAGATCCTTGCGCGAGGCGTTGATCGTCTCGAGCTTGTTGTCGGTGTCGACGGCGGCGGATCCGACACCGGGGAAGTGCTTCGCTGTGGCGAGCACGCCGGCCCGCTGGAGCCCCTTCGTGAACTGGTCGGCGAACGAGGCGACCGTGTCGGGGTTGCCTCCGAACGAGCGGCCTTGGCGGGCGATGAAGCTCTGCGGCGACGTCGCGACGTCGACCACGGGAGCGAGGTCCACGTTCACCCCGGCGGAGCTGAGCGCCCTCCCTGTCTTCTTACCTTCCTTGTGAGCAACGCTCGGGTTGCCGGACGCCGCCATCTGAGGCGGCGAGAGGTCGGGCGGCGCACTCGAGAAACGGCGGATCGAGCCACCCTCCTGGTCCACCGCGATCAGCAACGGAGGGTTGCCGCCCGCGCGGGCCGCGGCTTGCAGCTGATTGGCGAGGGTCCGCGTCTGCGGTACGGACTGGATGTTGGCCGAGAAGAGGATGACTCCCCCGACCGTGCCGTTCTGGATGCGTTGACGCAGGCTCTGCGGCGGCGTGGTTCCCGAGAACCCGACCATGATGCGTTGACCGACGAGCCGGTCGAGCGAGACCGCGTGGCGTGAGGACCGGGACG
>VAXR01000095.1 GCA_005885165.1 Actinomycetota bacterium | reverse complement strand
GAGATGGATTACTGCGTGGAGGGCAAGGGAGAGCTCGGCATCGTCACGCCGGACGGCGACCAGCGCGAGCAGACTCTCACCGTCGGAGACATCGGCTTCATCCCGCAGGGATGGGCGCACTACATCCGAAACCCGGGGCCGGGCGTGATGAAGTTCGTCGTCGTCTTCAACAACAGCCTGCCGAACGACATCGGGCTCTCCACGATGTTCGGCGGCATGCCGACCAACACCTTCAGCCAAACGCTCGGCGTGCCGGCCGGCACACTCGACGGTGCGCGCAAGTCGCCGAAGACGCTGCTAATCGTCCAGCGACGCGGCTAGCCGAGCAACGGCACGCGAAGGAACGAGCTGATGACGATCCGAACTCGCATGTGCATGAGCCTCGACGGCTACGTGACGACCGCGGACGGGTGGCCTGTCCAACTTGCCGACCCGACCTTCGTCCCCGGCCAGAGCCACGGCTTCCCCGAGTTCCAGGAGAGCTGCGAGGCGGTGCTGATGGGCCGCACGACGTTCGAGCCCGCTCTCGGCGCCGACCGCTGGCCGTGGCCGAACCTCGACGCGTTCGTGCTCTGCTCGCACCGTCCGTCCGGCACCCCGGACCACGTGGTCACCGACAGCGACCCCGACCGGCTCCTCGAGAAGGTTCGGGCGGCCAACCGCGGCGGCGACGTCCACCTCGTCGGCGGTCCTCGCACGATCGAGACATTCCGCGCGTTGGGCGCGCTCGACAAGCTCGGGCTGATCGTGTTGCCGCTGCTGGCGGGAGACGGCATGCGGCTGACGCCGTCGGTCAGCCAGGACGCCGGGCTGAAGCTGGAAGCCGAGCGCGCGCTTCCCGAGGGCGCGGTCGAGATCGTCTACGCCTGCGTCTGAACGCCCTAGGCCTCGCCGAAGATGTCCCGCAGCACCCCGTTCAGCTCGTGCAGCGCGCGTTCGCCGTCGCCCACGTAGGTCGAGCCGTGCATGATCGCGAGCGTGCGGGGGTTCAGTTCCGCGAGGCGCTGCATCGCCTGGTCGGTACGCGGCGAGTAGGGGACATAGTCAGCGAGCACGCCCGCCTCGTACTCGCGTAGCGAGTTGCGCGCGCGCTCGACCACATCGGACTCCGTGATCGGCTCGCATGGTCCGTTCTGGTGAAACAGGTCGGAGCACAGGAGCGTCTGCTCGGTCTCCTCGTACAGAACACCCGCATCCCAGCCATGGGGCAGCTGCGCCGTCCGCAGGAAGCGGAAGCGATACTTGCCGGTCTCGAGCGTCTCGCCGTCCGCCATGCCCCGCGCCTCGCGGACGGTGCTGACGAAATCGCGATTGACGAGCGCACCGATCTGGCTGCAGACCGGCGTCGCGCTAGGCGCGGCCTGCAGCCATTCGGGCAGGGAGCCGCACTCGTCGGACTCGGTATGGCTGAAGCTGATCCACCGAATGCGGACGAAGTGGTTGAACTGGAGATTGATCTCCGGAACGAAAACTGAGATCCGGTAGAGGTCGGGGGCGATCTCGGTGACGTCCGGCTCTGGCATGGTCTCCTCCGCTAGCCGCTTGCCTCGAACGGCGCGACCTTACCGGGAGGTTGTGACGAACTCAGTCGTCAGCCACCGCTTTCTTCACGAGCGCGCCGATCTGTTTCTCTGCGGCGGCGGTCAGCCCCTTCAGCGCGAAGGAGGTCGGCCACATGGCGCCTTCGTCGAGGTTCGCCTTGTCGCTGAAGCCGAACGTCGCGTACCTCGTTTTGAACTTCTGCGCGCTCCCTCATCGCGGCTCGTTCCTCGTCCGTGAATCCCTTGGCCGTGCCTTTCCGCCGGATTCATTGAGGGCGACCGCGGCACGGATGAGCGCCTTGAACGCGCCCGCGTCGACCTCCTCCCCCTCACGTATGTCGATGGCGCGCCTTGTGTTCCCCTCGAGGCTCGAGTTGAAGAGCTTGGCCGAGTCCTTCAACGAGGCCCCCTTGGAGAAGGTCAACTTCACTATCGACTTGTAGGACTCGCCCGTGCAGATGATCCCGTCGTGCGACCAAACCGGGGTGCCCGGGCTGGTTGCTTTGGCCCACTTCCACTCCTCGACGACGTCCGGATCTGCCTCCTTGATCAGCTTGCGCATCCTGCTCAATGTCTCCGCGCGCCAGTCCCCGAGCTCGGCGATTCTTTTGTCAATCAGCTCGGATGCCGACTGGCCCTCCGTCGAACCCGACTTCTTCATGTTCGCCTCCTAAAACTGAGCGTTCGACCGGCATTATGGGACGCGACAATCCCGCCACGGCCATCAACAAAACAATGGATCGCGCGGATTTGGAGATTCCCGCCGCGCGGAAGATCGTCGGCGAGCTCAACGGTCTGATCACCGACTTCCGGGCGCGCGGCCTCCGGATCAGCTCGTGGTACGGAGCGCTCGACCTCCCCGACGATCCTGCGAGCAGCGAGCGTGTCAACCGCGGCTATCGGTACCACCCGCTGGACGGGGCCGCGGATGACCGCCTGTTTCCCTGGTTCCTGTACTGGGAGATCGTGTGGCTGAGTCTCAACAACGAGTTCCAGCCGGGGCAACGGTTGCTCGACCTCGGCGGGTGCTCCTCCCTCTTTTCCGTGTACATGGCCTCCAAGGGCCTGGAGGTGACGGCCGTCGACCTGAGCAGGAGGCTGGTGTTCAACGGGAAGCGGCTCGCACGGGCAACCGGCTGGCCACTGCGAAACGTGCGTCGCGACATCAGCAAGCTGACGGTCCGCGAGCCATTCGACCACGTCACATCAATCTGCGTCTACGAGCACGTTCCGATCTCCGGCCGGATTCGGCTGGGAGCAGAGGTCGGGCATTTCCTGCGCCCGGGCGGCTCCTACAGCATCACCTTCGACTACCTCAACCCGTCGCGGCTCGCCGCCATCGACTCCCCGAACGACGTGAAGCAGCAGTTCGTCCAGCCGACCGGCTTGCGCGTCCGCGGCAACAGGACCTTCTTGGACAACGGCAAGCGGTATCTGCTGCATCCCGCCCATCACCCCCTGGCTGCGAATAAGAATTGGCGCAAGCACTACGTCGAGCTCGGGCACCTCGATCAGGAGGCCGCCGAGACGGTCAGCCGCTCAGACGAGTACACCTTTGGGGCGCTGTTTCTGGAGCGCCCCTGAGCAGCGCCTTCCGAGTGCGATGGAGATTGCGGGACGCTTATTGAACCCCAGCTTCGTCGAACGGCTGAGGCATCTTGGCGGTACCGCCGACCCGCGGTGTCAGTCCGACTCGTCGCGGGCGCGCCCGTAGCGCTCGTAGATCACGCGCGAGCTGAACGTCCTGGTCTCGATCAGGTCCAGCGGAACGTTTTCGGTGACCGGCGGCAGGAACGGCGTGCCCCCACCGACGACGACCGGATTGCGGAAAATGCGCAGCTCGTCGACGAGGCCGAGCTCGATCGCCGCCGCGGCCAGGCCGGCGCCGCCGATCGAGACGTCCTTGTCGGTCGCGTCGAGCGCCGCAGCGGCCTCCTCGGCGACCGACGCCTCGGCGAGCCGGGCGTTGCCCTGAACGCTGTCGAGGGTGCGGCTGAAGACGACCTTCGGGGTAGCGCACCAGGCGTCGGCGAACGCGGCCCTAAGCTCGTTGTCGCGCATCGAGGGATCCGTCTCCCACGGCAGCATCGTCTCGTAAAGGCTGCGGCCGCACAGATAGCCGCCGAGCTCGCGTACCTGCGCTGTGTGGAAACGAAACTGCTCCTCGCTAGGGACCGTCCACCCGAACGCGCCCTCGCGGTCGGCGATGAAGCCGTCCACCGAGACGCCCATCGAGTAGATCAGCATGGCTTCAAGCTCGGTGCACCGAGCGACGGACGATGATCGCGATGACGCTCACCATGGGCGGTCCAAGCGATCGTACGGCCATTGCGGCGCGGGCGGCGGAAAGACAGCGAGAACCGATCGCGCTCATCGTGGTGGAAGGTAGGAGAGCCCGATATCAAGCTCACGCGGCTGTCCCGCATGCAAACGAGCGGCGCGCGGGTCCACCTGAAAGCAAGAAACCGCTCTGGTGAGCGGTTTCTTAGGACCGGGATGGACATTATGGGACGATTCTCGAACCCGTCCCTGATTCGGGTGATGGAGGACCTGCTTGGGGCGGTTCGCGGTCGCAACGCCGGATGAGCAGTGTGGTTCGAGGCGGTCCCAATTGTCTGACTGCCGCGTGGTCTTCCTCGAAGCCGGTCCTACCGGAGCCGTTGGCTGCGCGCGCCCTTCTCAACCTTATGCTGCTTTTGCTCGAAGCGGAAGCCAAATCAGCGCTCGAGGCGGCGTGGCGGCGTGATGCTCTGATCGATAAGCAGAAGGCAGATCGAGAGCGTTCGCGGCTTCTGGTTCTCGTCCTTAGCGGTCGCTCGCGCCGCCCGCGACGGCGCGACTGCTATGTGGCCGAAGGAGTCGCGTCGGCAGAGTGCCGCAACCATGGAAAGCGGGCATCTCCGCCGCAGGCGGGCGGGCTCCCGCTCGTCGTCCTCTGCGAGCGTCTCGCGAGCCTGAACCTCGACGCCTCCTTTCACGCCTGGACCCCGATCGTGTCCCGCACTGTGCTGCAGACGCTCAGGCGAACGTGGGCAACGTCAACGTCTCGGGATGCCGCGACCAGTTCTTCAAGCTCCGCCTGCGGCCCGTGGAGGAGCGCGGCGCGGCCGCTCTCCGGTCCCTCTCACCCGACCTCGTGGGATTCCAGGAGATCCTTCCGGCCGCGCTGTGCGAGCGGGCGCCGTCGACGAATCCCAAGAACCTGTGCTCCGGACCGCTCGATCCTCCATCGGGTCAAAGGAGGGCGACCGCCGCCCCGGTTTGCTAGGAATGGCGAGGGCCGGAATCGAACCGGAGGCGAGCCCGGAGGGCGAGCCGAGGGAGCCGGTCCGGGCCGAGCTCTTCTTGCGGAAGGACGACGCCGTCGGCTACTGGGAGGGCGAACCTGAGCCGCGTTGACCGCGGTAGAGCCCGATCGCGGGTCCCCCCCCGGGCGCCAGACCTAATGCCGCGTAGGGCAAAGGGTTAGAGCGAAGAACGCGCCGCGGCCTATTCGTCGTACGCGCCCTGGGTAACGATCTGCCGCGCGTCGTCTTCGCTCATGTCAGGGTGAACCTCGCGTATGTGCCCCTTGACTTGCTCGACGAGCCCTTCGTCGTCGTCGGCCGTGAAGTGGATGTCTTCGTGCGCCTCGTGGACGCAGTCGAGCCCCCGCATTGCTTCTCCTTTCCGTCGTACTTAAGGGGAAACGCTACGGCACTTTGAAGGACGCGTCAAGGAGCCGGCCGACGCTGCTCAAGCCCCCAAACGCCATCAACGGACACCCCCGCCGCTCCCGCCTTCAAACGCGAACGGGCGCGTCGGCGGTCAAGCCCGTTGCGACCGCGTAGGACGAGGACCGGCCGGCCCGCCCAGCTGCGGGGAGACGCCTGCTTTCCCTGGTTGCCGCAATCTGGCCGACGCGACCGCTTTGGCCACAAAGCAGTCGTGCCGGCGCGGGCGGCGGGGGCCAGCGCTAAGGACGAGAAGCAGCAGCGACCCCCTCCGCATCGATCCGGCTCTTGCAACGGTGGGATAGCGGCACCTAGGTTGCCACCACCGCTTCTCCAGAATGCGGCACACCGATCGCCCTCAATAACGGCGCATCAGTGTCCAGGGTGATCGGGCACCACGAGCCTTCCTCGCCGCGTAAGCTCGGCTGGACGTGATCACTGGCGCTCACGCGATCGTCTTCTCCACGGATGCCGAACGCACTCGCGCGTTCTTCCGCGACACGCTTAGCCTCGACTCGATCGACGCCGGCGGTGGCTGGCTGATCTTCGCTCTACCGCCAGCCGAACTGGCCGCACATCCCACTCACGAGCAGCCTCGTCACGAGCTGTGTTTGATGTGCGATGACATTCATGCGACTGTCGCCGATCTGAAAGGCAGAGGCGTCGACGTCGGCGCAGAGATCACTGAGGAGCGCTGGGGGCTCACCACCACCATCGAGATTCCAGGCGCGGGCCGCATGGGGCTCTATCAGCCGAAGCACCCGAGCCCGTTGCCGGCCACCACCTGATCGTCGAGCGCTTCTAGGTCGATCGAATCTCGACAGCGGTGGTTCGGTCGGAGCGGCGCCGCCGCGAGCGTTCCGCGAATCGTCGAAGGCGAAGCCGAAAGGTTGCCCTTCTGCTTCGGTGGGAAAGCAAGCGTCAGCCGACCCACTTCCGGTTTGCCCGAGAGCGGAACGGAAGCAAGCAACCATGCCAGTGGAGACGGCGGGAATCGAACCCGCGTCCGCGGGCGCGTGCAGGACGGCGTCTACGAGCGTAGCCGGCGCTCTTGGTCTCGCCTCCCGGTCGCCGCGCCGGCGGGGTAACGGGAGGCCAGCCCTCTTGGTGTCCCCGCCGCGCCGAGGGCGCTCGCGGCGGGCTTAGCCCGTTAGCTGATGCCGGCGATCTTCCCCACGGGCCGAGGGAAGGCCGACACTCGTCTACCTAGTCGTTTCTAGGCGGCGAGAGCGTACTCGTGAGAGTCCGCACTTATTGATTGTCCCGGTTGTTTTACGAGGCCTACCGGGGACCTCGACTCGCAACCGACCTCACGGAACGTCCACGTCGAAGCCTGTCGTCCCCGTGAGTATGTCTCCCCAAAGGGTAGTTCCGAGCCCGCCATTCGGCCACTGTGGGGACTTTGGGGCACATCGTCCCCCCAACTCCCCACAGCACGAATGAATTGCCAGCGATCAGCCCCGCTCGTGCTCGCGGAGCGCGCGCTCGATCTCGCGCCGCTGATCGCGCTCGCGCAGCGCGCGGCGCTTGTCGGCGAAATCCTTGCCCCGTGCGAGCGCGATCTCGACCTTCGCGTGAGGACCTTTGAAGTACACCCTGGTCGGCACGAGCGTGAGGCCCTTCTCTGCGGTCTTCCCGATGAGCCGCTCGATCTCCCGGCGGTGCATGAGGAGCTTCCGTGGGCGCTCGGGGTCGTGGTTCTCTCGCGCGGCCGGCGCGTACGGCGCGATGTGCGCGTTGTAGAGCCAGACCTCCCCGTCGCGGAGCGCGGCGTAGGAGTCCTTCAGCTGGATCCCGCCCTCGCGGAGCGACTTGACCTCTGAGCCGACGAGCTGGATCCCGCACTCCCAGCGCTCCAGCAGGTTGTAGCGATACGACGCCTGGCGGTTCGTCGCGACGTCCCCCGCGCCGAGCTTGCGCTTCGATCCCTTCCGCTTCGCCACGGCCGGATCAGTCTGATGCCAGGTCGAGATCGGTGCGGCCGCGGGCCGGCTCGACCCGCCGGACGGAGACGGCAACCGGGTCCCCGATGCGCAGCGCTCGCCCCGAGCTCTCGGCGACCAGGGCGGTCTCCTGCTCGTTGAGCGTCCACCAGTCGCCGCGGAGCCGGCGGACCGGCAGGAACCCCTCGAACCCCTCCGTCTCCCACCCCTGCTCGTGCAGCCGGCGCTCGAGCAGGAACGCGAGGCACACGTCGTCGGCGTCGCGCTCGATCTGCATGGCCTCGCGCTCGGCGGTCGAGCTCCACTCGCCCGCGTCGGGGAGCTCGTCCGCGCGCGGCGCCTCGTCGTCGAGGCCAAGCGAGGCCAGCAGCGCTCGGTGCGCGACCAGGTCGGGATAGCGGCGGATCGGTGAGGTGAAGTGGCAGTAGCGTGGGCTCGCCAGCCCGGCGTGGCCGATGTTCCTCGGGGAGTAGAGCGCCTGCTTGAGCGATCGAAGCACGAGCGAGCCGAGCCCCCAGCGGCCACGTCCGGTCCGCCGCACGTGGTCGGCCACGAGCTGGCTCACCTCACCTACGACATCCGCCGCCTGCTGCGGGCTCATGCGCGCCGGGACGGGCGGGGTGGGGACGTCCAGGCTCGCGAGCTTGTCCACGAGGTCCGAGACGGCCGCCGGATCGGGCCGCTCGTGGACGGGGGCACCGCCAGCTCCTCGGAGATCGTCGCGTGCGCCTCGGTCTGCTCGACGTACCGAACCTCGTTCACCTCGCCGTGGTCGCCGAAGCTGAATGACGGCTCGGCGGACTCGACCAGGACGGAGCCGCGAAGCGCGCGCCGCTCGCGCAGCGCCGCGGCTACCTCGCGCGCGACGGCGAGCGGCGCGCCCCACGGCTCGGCCGCACGCTCCCGCCCCCCGAGCACGCGATCGACCTGGGGATAGGTGAGCCGGGCGTCGCTGCGAATCCGCGCGCGATGGAAGGCCACCGAGCGAATATCCGCCCCCGCCAGGACGAGCTCGACCGTCACCGCGAGCCGCTCCTGATCCGGCACCAGGCTGCACGCGCCGCTCGAGAGGGCCTCCGGGAGCATCGGCTCGACGGCGCCGGGGACGTACACGCTCGTCGCACGGCGGCGCGTCTCGCGCTCCAGCACGCTGCCGGGGCGGACGAACGCGCTCACGTCCGCGATGTGCACCCAGAGGCGCACGAGGCCGCCCTCCTCCCGCCGCGCCGAAACGGCGTCGTCGTAGTCGCGCGCGGTCTCGGGATCGATCGTGAACGTCGCCAGCTCCGTGAGGTCGCGCCGACCCTCGGCCGGAACGACCGGCTCCTGCGCCACCGCCCCCGCCTCGGCCTCCACCGCGCGCGGGAAGGCGCGGTGAAGCCCGCGGTCGAGCATCAGCCCCTCGAGGACGTCGCAGGCGACGTCGGGGCGCCCGAGCGACCGAGACACTCGCGGGCCGCGCTTCCCCGAACCGAGCAGAACCAGGTCCCCGATCGACGCCCCGCGGCGCGCTCCTCCGTCGAGCGTCACCCGGGGGCCGCGCTCGAAGACGGGCTCCGCCACGACGAACCGCCCCCGCTTCTGCAGGACGGCGACCCGCGGGGTCTGGAGCCGGCGGCCGCGCGAGACGGTCCGCGGCGGCGCGCTCACTGCCCGCGGACTCGGGCCACGAGCGCGCGGAGCGCGACCGGCAGGGCCTCGTCGCGGCGCGTGTGCGAGTCGTCGACCGCCCGCACGGCCGGCACGATCCCGTTGTGGGCGAGGTTCCCGCCCTTCGGCAGGTAATAGCTGCCCACGGTCAGGTCGAGCACCCCTCCGTTGTCGAGCGTCTCGACGTTCTGGAAGACGCCCTTGCCGAACGTCTTCTCTCCGGCCACGAGCGCCCGCCCGCGATCGCGCAGGGCCCCGGCGACGATCTCCGAGGAGCTGGCGGTGCCCCCGTCCACGAGCACCACCATGGGAACTGTGGGCGCGATCGTCCCGCCTTCGGCGTCGAACACATGGCGCGCTTGCGTCCGCCCGTCGGTCACGACGATCGGCCCCCGCTCGATGAACAGGCTGGCGACGAGGACCGCCTCGTGGAGCAGGCCGCCACCGTTCCCGCGCAGGTCGAGGAGTATCCCCTTCGCCCCGCGCCGAAGCAGCGGCGCGAGCTTCTGGGCGACCGCGGAGTGGGCACCCGAGCTGAAGGTCGCGAGCCGCACGTACGCGAGCGGCAGGCCGCCGCTCGTGACCATCCTCCCCTCCGCAACCGGCACTTCGATCCTGGCCCGCTTGACGTGCAGGACGTGCGGCTGCTTCGTCCCCGGGTTGAGCACCGAGAGGCTCACGAAGGTGCCCGCCGGTCCCTTGATTCGAGCGCTGGCCACGTTCGTGGCCTCGCCAGCTATCGAGCGGCCGTTCACGGCCACGACCACGTCCTGGGGATGGATGCCCGCGCGCTTCGCGGGCGAGTTGTCGAACACCGATACCACCTTGAGGCCGCGCGGGTCCTTCCGGATCGACATCCCGACGCCCTCGAACTGCGGGTTGATCACCTGCCGGAAGAGCTTGGCCTCCTGCGGCGTGTAGTAGGCCGAGAACTGGTCGTGCAGGGAGTCGACGATGCCCTTCAGCGAGGCCTGCTCGAGCGATTTCTTGGACACCTTCTTGTAGAAGTCGTCCTCGATCGCGTTGATGAGCTCCGTCCGAACGGCGCGGTCGTCTGCCACGAAGACCTTGCGCAGCCCGTTCGGCAGGCTCGACGGATGGCCGCCCAGCCACAGCCCCGCGCACACCGCTACGAGCGTGCACGCGAGCGCCACGATCACTGTCTGGAAGCGGGTCATCGGGGGGAGGCGGGTGCGCCGCTTGGGCGCTTGACAAGGGTAGCCGCGGCCCCCTGGCTGTCAGTGCGGCAGCCGGTAGCGCAAGAAGAGCTGCCCGCCCGCCTCCATCACGGTCAGTAGCTCCATCTCGGCGGCGCCGTCAAGCGGGGGCCCGGACACGACGGTGGGCCCGGAGTCCCCGGCCAGCTTGGGCGCCACCGACAGGAACAGCTCGTCGACGAGGCCCTCCCGGAGGAGCCCTCCGTTGAGGACCGGCCCGCCCTCGCAGAGAACCGTCCGCACGCCGTGGTCGTGGCGGAGCTTGCGGAGCATCGGCGCGAGGACGAGGCGGGCCGCGCGTTCGCGGAGCTCGGCCGGCGCCGCGGGAGCTTCGTCGGGGCGGAGGTACTCGACCCGCGCCCGACAGCCCTCGAGCTCGTCGTCCGAGGCGGTGAGGATCACCACACGCGAGTCGGGGTCCTGGAGGAGGGGGATGTCGGGGGTGAGGGCCAGCCGGGCGCTCACGATCACCGCGAGCGGATCCGGCTCGAGCCCCGCCTCGCCGCGGCGGGCGCGCCGTTTCGGGTCGCGCACCAGGCGGCCGTAGCGCTCCGTGCGGACGGTCCCCGCGCCGGCCATGACGGCGTCCACCTGCGCGCGGAGCTCGTGGAAGAGCTCGCGGTCGGCTTCGTTTCCGATCCCGCCCGATCGCCCCTCGATCGTCACGCGGCCGTCCGCGGTGGCGACCATGTTGAGCGCAAGGTACGGGCGGTCGTCCGGCGGCGCCGCGCTCTCACGCAGAGCCGCTGCGGCGTCGCGTGCGCTCACGCGACCCCGATCGGGGTGGAGCCGCTCGAAGTCCATCGCAGCCAGCGTATTCGCGAACTGTGTCCATCTCCCGCCGCGATTGCTGCAAGTTCTCGCCCGTTCGTCCGACAATCTGACTGGGACCGGGCCAGTCGGAACTTTCGTGCGTATAGCGCGTTAGAGAACTAGGCCGGCGGGAACCGCGCCGGCACTGGCCTGCTCGGCCCGGGAGAAGTGCCGCGATGACCCCTCGTCAACTCATAGAGCCCGCCCGCCTGGCGGGGAGCGCCCTGCTGCACACCCAGAGCGATGCGCGCCTCGTGGACCTCGCGCGCGCCGGCAACGACCGCGCCTTCGAGGCGATCGTCGCCCGGTACCGGCGCCCGCTTCTCGGCTACTGCGAGCGGCTGCTGCCGCCCGGGCGCGCCGAGGATGCCGTCCAGCAGGCGTTCCTCAACGCCTACCGCGCCATCGGCCGCAACGAGGCGGAGCTCAACCTGAGGCCCTGGCTCTATCGCGTGGCGCACAACTCTTCGCTCAACCTCCTGCGCCAGAACGGCTGGGACTACGACGAGATTCCCGAGGACTTCGACGGCGTGGTGCAGCCGCCTCAGGCGCTCGAGCTGCGTGAGCGCCTCCAGGAGCTGATGCGCGCCGTGCAGGAGCTACCGGAGCGCCAGCGCGACGCCCTGGTCCTCCGCGAGCTCGAAGGGCGCTCCTACGAGGAGATCTCGGCCGCCCTCGGCGTGACGGGCGGCGCCGTCCGCCAGCTCCTGAACCGCGCCCGGGGCACGTTGCGCACGGCGGCCACCGCGCTCACCCCGCCGCGGTTGCTGGAGAGCTTGGTCGAGCGGGCGAGCTCTCCCGTGACGGGTCAGATTGCTGAGATCTCGGCTGGAGCGGGCGGTGCGGCCGGCATCCTCAAGATCGGAGCTGCGCTGCTGGTCGCGGGTGCGGTCGGCGGCGCCGTGGTTGCCGGGCCGGCCCATCACCTCGTCCTCGGCGGCTCCGGTCACTCCGGCGGCGCCGCAGAGGCGGCAGCCGCGGGCGCGGGCGGCGGTGGTGGATCCGGCGGAGGTGGATCCGGCGGCGGGTACAGCTCGCTCGGCGGCGCGAGCGCGACGGGGATCGAAACCTCCGGCACCGCCGGAACCGGTGGCGGCGGCGGTCGCGGCTCGGGCGGGCGCGGCGACGGCCACTCGGGCGGCGACGGAGGCTCGAGCGGGAGCGGCGACTCCGGCTCGGGATCGGGCAGTAGCGGCTCCGGCGACGGCGGGGGTGGATCCAGCGGCTCCTCCGGGAGCGGCTCCGACGGCGGATCGAGCGGCTCGCACGACGGCGGGTCGACCGGCTCGGGCGAGACCGGAAGTGGAAGTGGAAGTGGAAGTGGATCCGGCAGCCTCTCCCCGGACGGCGGAGGCTCGTCGGGCAGCGGCTCCCCGGACGGCGGCTCGATCACCTCGACCGAGGGCGGCGGCATCAGCGGGTCTGGCGGCGGCGGCGACACCTCCAGCCACGACGGCGGCGGGCTCACGACCACCCAGACGGGCTCGACCGACGGCTCAGGCGACGGCGGGCACTAGGCCGTCCGTCCGGCGCGCGTGAGCTTCTCCGCGTGGACGTGTTGCAGGAGTGAAGTCACCCCCTACGGCACACCAAGAGGAGGGCCACGAATGAGTAAGAAGCCACTTCTGATCACCGCGATAGTCGCTCTGGCGATGCTCGTGGTGCCCGGAGCCGCGCTGGCCAAGCACCACCATCACCACAAGCTGCGGGATCGCAACCACGACGGCATCCCTGACAAGTGGGAGAAGAAGAACCACCTCTCGCTGAAGGTCAACCAGGCGAAGCGCGACCCCGACCACGACGGCCTGAACAACAAGCAGGAGTTCAAGGACGGGACGAACCCGGGCAAGGCCGATACCGACGGCGACGGGCTGAACGACGGCCAGGAGATCGAGGTCGGCGACAACCCGAACAACCCGGACACCGACGGCGACGGCGTCCGTGACGGCGAGGAGATCGACGGCACCGTCCAGTCGTTCACCCAGGGCACGGATCCGAACACCGGAACGCTGACGATCCTCCTGCCCGACGGCACGAACACCGTCACCGGTGCCGTCACCACCGACACGCGCATCGAATGCGACAACGGCGACCAGGGCGGCGAGGTCCACGCGTCCGACCACGGCGACGGCGGCGACCAGAGCGGCGACAACAGCGGCGGCGGCGGCGACCAGAGCGGCGACGGTGGCGACAACGGCGGCGAGAACGGGGCCGGCCAGGCGGGCAACTGCTCGACCGCGGACCTCACCCCCGGCGCGGTCATCCACGAGGCGAAGATCGAGAAGGCGAGCGACGGCACGCCGACGTTCACCAAGATCGAGCTGGAGTCGACGAGCGCGGGCAACGGCGACTGAGACAGCACCCCCAGCCGCCCACGCGGCGGCGTTCCCCTCAGGCGAGCGGGCGGCATGAAGCCGTCCGCTCGTCGCGTTTCGGCCTCAGCCGGCCTTGATGGCGACCATCCGCTCGATCGGAACCCGGGCGCGGTCCGCGATACGGGGCGGGACCTTCACGGTGTACGCGTCGCCGCCGTCGCGCAGCGCGTCGCGCAGCTTTGGCAGCGTGATCATCTTCATGTACTGGCACACGGCCGAGCGGTTCGCCGGCACGAACTTCTTCTGCGGGTTCTGCTGCTCGAGCGGGTGCAGCATCCCGGTTTCGGTCGCGACGATGAAGGTCTCGGCATCCGACTCCCGCGCGTGCCGGAGCATCCCGCCGGTCGAGAGCATGTGCGTGTTCTCGGCGTCGACGTCGCCGGCGGCGACGTACTCCATGACGGAGGTCGAGCAGCCGCACTCGGGGTGGATGAGGAAGTCGGCGCCGGGGTTCTCCTCGCGCACGCGCGCGATGTCGGCCGGCCGGATCCCAGCGTGCACGTGGCACTCGCCCGTCCACACGTTCAGCTGCCGGCCGGTGACGTTCTCGACGTACGCGCCGAGGAACATGTCCGGCCCGAACAGGATCTCGGTGTCCTCACCGTGCTCCCGCCAGATGTGCTCCACGACCTGCACGGCGTTGGACGAGGTGCAGCAGTAGTCGGTCTCCGCCTTGACCTCGGCGGTCGTGTTCACGTACATCACGACGATCGCGCCGGGATGCTCGGCCTTCCAGGCGCGGAGCCCCTCCGCGGTGATCGAGTCGGCGAGCGAGCAGCCGGCGTCGAGATCGGGCAGCAGGACCGTCTTGTCGGGACAGAGGATCGACGCGGTCTCCGCCATGAAGTGCACGCCGCAGAAGGCGATCGTGTCGGCGCCCGCGGCGGCCGCCTGCTCGGAGAGGCCCAGCGAGTCGCCGACGTAGTCCGCGACGTCCTGGACCTCCGGCACCTGGTAGTTGTGGGCCAGGATCACGGCGTTCCGGTCCGCCGCCAGCTCGCGCACCTCGCGCTTCAGCGCAGGGATGTCCTCCAGGATCAGAGGTGCATCCAGGGTCGCCCCGGCGGGGCCGCTTGTCGACTGCATGTTTCGAGCCTCCAGGGAGAGATCGAAATGAGGCCGAGAACTTTCGGCCAGGGTCCAGTCTAGATGGTCGGGGAGCCCGCCGACCACTCGCGCCTCAGCGCACAGGGAGCTCGATGCGCCCGTTCTCGATGGTCACGGTCGATGGGATGTTGTCCGCCCGCAGGAACGTGGAGTCGTCCTGGAGCAGTTCCAGCTCCAGCGTGTGGCCCTTCCGCACGCGCCAGGCGCCTCCGAACAGCTCGTACACGATCCGCGCCGGACCGAGCGAGGGCCCACCGCGGTAGGCGCCGCGCGTCACGAGGATCCGGGATCCGTCCGGTGCCACGTCCCAGAGCCGGCTGTTCAGCTCGAAGTCGGGGGCCGTGGCGCGGTAGGTGAGCTTGAGGCGCGGCAGCCCCATCAGCGTGGTCCCAGCCGGGACACGCAGCGTGTAGGTGGCGGCGCCGGCCGCCGGCTCCGAGCCGGCGGTGATGCAGCCGCGGCCGCGCTGCTCGGAGAGGACGACGGGATCGGTGAGCGGTCCGCCAGTGACGCGGGAGGCCGTCTGCTTCGGGCCGCCGAGGTTGAACCGGAGCTCGCGCCGCGAGAGCGACGTCCATCTGGGCGCCCGCACCACCGGGCCGAACTGCTTCGGGTTGCACTTCGTGACGGCCGCCCTCACGTCGAAGCGCAGCCGCTTGCCGCGGCGTCGCAGGTAGTGGTCGAGGAGGCGGTTGCCGAGCGCATGTAGCCGGGCGAGATCGGCGACCTTGGCGAGGGCTGTCAGGTGCTCGAAGTCCCCGAAGTACATCTGAATCGGATAGCCCGGGCTCACGGCTCGGAGCCTTCGGTACATGCGGAGCGCCTCGATCGGAGGGAAGATCGGGTCGGTCCATCCCTGCCCGACGAGAACCGGCACACGACGCGTGCGGTGCGCGCGCAGAGCCGCGAAGTAGTCGTTTTGGTAGTAGGCGGAGCGATCGCGCGTCAGCGCTTCCTTGGCCTGGGCGACGAGCGGATCCGGGGGCTGGTCGTAGGGCTCGCCGGCGTTCACTCGAGCCAGCCAGGCGTAGGTCTGCTGCGGCAGCCGCGCGCCGGCGGTCGCGAGGAAGCCGTCGATCAGCGTCTGCTTGGCGATGCCCGTCGGGTCCGGCGCGCGGGCGGGGTCGACGATGCCCGTCGAGAGGTGGCGCCCGTTGGGTGCGAGCGAATACAGCAGGTCCGTCCAGGTGTAGGTCGGCACGACGGCCGCCAGCTTCAGGATCCGGCCGCGAGGGCTCCGCCAGGTTCCGTAATCGAGCGACCGGGACGGGCGCGTGGCGAGCAGCATCCACGCCTGACCGCCGCCGTACGAGCTGCCGATCACGCCGATCCGGCGGCGGTCGATCCGTATGAGCGACCTGCCGGCGTCGACGAGCGCACCCGTGAGGTACTGGGCGTCGCGCACCTCGTAGTAGCGGCTCGCGAGCTCGATCTGGCCGCCGGAGTTCCCCTGGCCGCGGTCGCTGTAGTTGAGCACCGCGTACCCGCGCGACGCGAACCAGATGTTGTTCCAGTGGACCGTCTTGTACGCGTTCGCGCCCCGGTCCGGACCGGTGCCGTTCTTCGTCTGGCTCAGGTACTCGGTCTTGTCCGCCAGGAAGCCGTGCAGGAAGGCCACGAGCGGGACCGGCTTCTTCGGAGCCCGGGCCGGAAGCGTGACCGTGACGTCCAGCGGCGTGCCGTCGAAGCTCTTCACCATCCCGCTGCAAATCCGGTAATGCGCTCCGTCGGGACTCTTGTGGGCGCGGCACGACGACTTCACGGCGGCCAGCGGGTCGCCCGACGCGTTCGCCGCCGGCGCGACCGCCGCTGCGACGCCCAGCGCGAGGCAGGCGGCGAGCCGCCTCAGAGCGACACCATCCGCAGGCTGAGGTCGAGCGCCGGCGCCGAGTGCGTCAAGGCGCCAACGCTAATGAAGTCGACGCCGGTCTCGGCGATCTCCCTCACGTTGTCGAGGGTGATCCCGCCGGACGCCTCGAGCTTCGAGCGGCCGGCGGTCCGCTCCACGGCCGCGCGCACCTCGGCCGGCGACATGTTGTCGAGGAGGATCATCGGCGCGCCGGCGGCGAGCGCCTCATCCAACTCCTGCAGCGAGGCGCACTCGACCTCGACCGGGACGCCCTCGGCCGCGGCGGCGAGCGCGCGGCGAGTCGCCTCGCCCACCCCGCCCGCGGCCGCGATGTGGTTCTCCTTGACGAGGATGGCGTCGTACAGCCCCGCGCGGTGGTTGCGACCCCCTCCTGTCACCACCGCCCGCTTCTCGAGCTCGCGCAGGCCGGGGGTCGTCTTGCGCGTGTCGAGGATCTCGGCCCCGGTTCCCTCCACCGCCCGCACGAACCGCGCCGTCAGCGTCGCGATTCCGGATAGGCGGCCGAGGAAGTTGAGCGCCACCCGCTCGGCGCGCAGGATCGACCCAGTGCCGCCCTCGATCTCCGCGACGGGGCCTACCTCGCGCCACTCGCCCTCGGCCACGAGGGGCCGCCATGCGAAATCGGCGGCCACCGTCTCGAAGACGGCCCGCGCCACGTCGCGCCCCGCGATCACGCCCGGCGCCTTCTGGTCGATGACGCCGCGCGATCGTGCCTCGGGCGGGATAAGGGCATCCGTCGTGATGTCGCCCGCGCCGATGTCCTCCGCGAGCGCCCGCTCGATCAGGTCACGCATTTCGCTGCCTCTCCGCTCGGGCTCGCTGAAGGCTTTTGGGCGCTATGGCACACCAAACCTTTCAGCCGTCCGCCACGAGCCAGGATTACGACGCTCCCGTATCGCCATCCGCGCCGGCACCGTTGCCAAGCGCCGCGCGCCGCAGCAGCTCCGCCCGCACGAAGCCGTCGAGGTCGCCGTCGAGGACGCGCTGGGCGTCGCCCATCTCGTAGCCCGTCCGGTGGTCCTTGACCATGGTGTACGGGTGCAGGACGTAGGAGCGGATCTGCGACCCCCACCCCACGTCCTGGGCCTCGCCCTTCTCGCGCGCGAGCTCCTCGCGGCGCTTCTGCTCCTCGAGCTCGAGCAGCTTGGAGCGGAGCGTCGCCATGGCGGTCGCCCTGTTCGCAGACTGCGAGCGCTCGTTCTGGATCTGCACGACGATCCCGGTTGGCCGGTGCGTGATGCGGACCGCCGAGTCGGTCTTGTTCACGTGCTGCCCACCGGCGCCCGAGGCACGGTAGGTGTCGATCTGGAGATCGCCCTCGTCGATCTCCACGTCCTCCACCTCGTCGACCAGCGGGGAGACCTCGACGAGCGCGAAGCTCGTGTGGCGTCGAGCCGCGGCGTCGAAGGGCGAGATCCGCACCAGGCGGTGGACCCCCTTCTCGGCCGAGAACAGCCCGTATGCGTTCTCGCCGCGCGCGATGAACGTCGCGGACTTGATCCCGGCCTCCTCGCCGGGGCTCGCCTCGAGTAGCTCGACCTGGAAGCCGCGCTTCTCGGCCCAGCGCATCTCCATCCGCAGCAGCATCTCGGCCCAGTCCTGCGAGTCCGTGCCGCCGGTGCCCGCGTGCACCGTGACGACGGCGTCCCCGGCGTCGTAGGGGCCGCTGAAGAGCCGCTGCTCCTCGAGCTCGGCGAGGCGGTCCTCAACTGCGGCTCGCGTGTCACGCAGCTCATCCGCGATCGAGTCGTCCTCGGCGGCGAGCTCCTCGAGCGCCTCGAGGTCGTCGAGCTCCGACTCGAGCGAGCGGTAGCTCTCGAGCTTGCGCTGCGCGCGCGAGTGCTCGGCCGAGACGCGCGCCGCCCGCTCCTGGTCGTCCCAGAAGCCGGGCTCCTGCATCTCGCGCTCGAGCGCGCCTACGCGCTCGGCGAGACCGGCTGGGTCAAAGGTAGTCCGCGAGCAGCTTGAGCTGGTCGCGCAGCGGGCTGGCGGCCTGAGTCACCGGCCTAGGCCCCGTGGCTTTTTCTTGCCCATATCAATGCCAGGGCGCTATGGGCCATGGCATTTTTTGAACTTCTTGCCGGATCCGCACCAGCACGGATCGTTGCGGCCGATCTGATCGCGCTCGTCCACCCGCCGGGTCTCGACCGGCGCAGGCGCGCTCACCTCGTCGACCGCCATCTCGGCGGCGCCCGCCACACCGGCGGGCACGGCTCCGGCCGCGGCGGCCGCGAGCGCGCTCGGCTGGTCCTCGGGCCGCCCGCCCTGGTACTGCAGGCCGGTGGTGGAGGTGGACGTGGGCGACGCCTGCCACTGCTGCGCGCCCTGGCCGTTCTCGGCCTCGATCTCCACCTCGACGTTGAAGATGTACCGCGCGAACTCCTCCCAGATCGAGTTGATCAGGGCCGTGAACATCTCGAAGCCCTCGTTCTTGTAGGCCACCAGCGGGTCGATCTGGGCGAACCCGCGGAGGTGGATGCCCTCGCGCAGGTAGTCCATGTCGTGCAGGTGCTCGCGCCAGCGGTCGTCGATGATCTGGAGCAGGATGTAGCGCTCGAGCGCGCGCATCAGCTCGGCGCCGAGCTCCTCCTCGCGCTCGTCGTATGCCTTGACCACGTCCTCCCGCAGCTCGGCGATCATCGAGACGCGGTCGGCCGTCTGCGGGTCGAACTCCTCCGGCGCGAGCGCCACGGGGTACATCTGCTCGAGCTGGGTGAGCAGGCTGTCGATGTCCCAGTCCTCGGCGTAGTCGCCGACCAGGTAGGCCTCGCAGAGCCGCTCCACGGCGTCGGCGATCTGGTTCCGCGCCGTCTCGGACATGTCCTCGCCCTCGAGGATGCGGTCACGGATCTCGTAGATGATCTCGCGCTGCTGGTTCATCACGTCGTCGTACTCGAGGACGCGCTTGCGGATCAGGAAGTTCTGCTCCTCGACCTTCTTCTGCGCGTTCTCGATCTGCTTGGAGAGCATCCCGGCCTCGATCGGCTGCTCCTCGCCCTCCTTCGTGACGGGCCCGAGGCGGTCGAGGATCTTGTAGATCCGGTCGCCCGCGAACAGGCGGACCAGGTCGTCCTCGGCCGACAGGTAGAACCGGGACTCGCCGGGGTCGCCCTGGCGGCCTGAGCGCCCGCGCAGCTGGTTGTCGATCCGACGCGACTCGTGGCGCTCGGTGCCGAGGATGTAGAGGCCGCCAAGCTCCACGATCTTCTCGTGCGCCTCCGCCACCTGGCGCTCGATCCCGGGGAAGACCTCGTCCCAGCCCTTGTCCCACTCGGGGGTGCCGGGCTCGACACCGCGCTTCCGGAGCTCCTGATGCGTGAGGTGCTCGACGTTCCCGCCGAGCTGGATGTCGACGCCGCGGCCGGCCATGTTGGTGGCGATCGTGACCGCGCCGGGACGCCCCGCCTCGGCGATGGTCTCGCCCTCGCGCTCTGCGTGCTCGGGCTTGGCGTTCAGGACCGTGTGTGGGATCCCCTTCTGCCGGAGCTTCTCCGAGAGGAGCTCGGACACCTCGACCGAGATCGTGCCCACGAGCACCGGCTGCTCCTTCCTGTGCCGCTCCTCGATCTCGGTGACCACGGACTTCCACTTCCCGTCCTTGGTCTTGTAGATCTGGTCGTTGCGGTCGTCCCGGATCATCGGCATGTTGGTCGGGATGTCGACGACCTGGAGCTCGTAGATCTTCATGAACTCGGTGGCCTCGGTGAGCGCCGTACCGGTCATCCCGGCGAGCTTGTCGTAGCGCCGGAAGTAGTTCTGGTAGGTGATCGTGGCGACCGTCTGGTTCTCCTCCTGGATCGCCACGCCCTCCTTGGCCTCGATCGCCTGGTGGAGGCCCTCGGACCAGCGGCGGCCCTCGAGGATGCGCCCGGTGAACTCGTCGATGATCTTCACCTCGCCGTCGATCACCGCGTAGTCCACGTCGCGCTTGTAGAGCGACTCGGCCTTCAGCGCCTGGATCAGGTGGTTGACGAGGTTGCCGTGCTCGGCCAGGTAGAGGTTCGGGATACCAAGGAACTTCTCGGCCTTCTCCACGCCCTTCTCGGTGACCGCGACGGTCTTGTGCTTCTCGTCGGGCTCGTAGTCGAAGTCCGCGATCCATTCCTTCGACTTGGCCTCGAGCCCCTCGGGCTTCTTGCCGGGCTGCATGATCGGGGCGAGCTTGGCGAACTTGTAGTAGAGGTCGGCGGCCTGCTCCGGCGCCCCCGAGATGATCAGCGGGGTGCGCGCCTCGTCGATCAGGATGTTGTCGACCTCGTCGACGATCGAGTAGTGGTGGCCGCGCTGGTACTTGTCCTCGACGGCGACGGCGAGGTTGTCGCGGAGGTAGTCGAAGCCGAACTCGGAGTTCGTTCCGTAGGTGACGTCTGCGGCGTACGCGGCGTGCTTCAGGTCGTCCCGCTCCTCGGCCTGGATCACGCCGACCGACACGCCCAGCATCTCGTAGATCGGACGCATCCACTCGGCGTCGCGGCGGGCCAGATAGTCGTTGACCGTGACCAGGTGGACGCCGTTGCCCTTGAACGAGTTGAGGACGATCGGGAGCGTGGCGGTGAGCGTCTTCCCCTCGCCGGTCTTCATCTCCGCGATCGAGCCGTCGTGGAGGACCATCCCGCCGATCAGCTGCACGTCGAAGTGACGCTGGCCGATCGTGCGCTTCGCCGCCTCGCGGGTGATCGCGAACGACTCGGCGAGAAGGGCGTCGAGGTCCTCGCCGTTCCGCGCGCGCTCGCGCAGGTGGTCGGCGCGCTCGCGCAGCTCGTCGTCGGTGTCGAGCTCGACCTCGGGCTCGAAGTCGTTGATCCGCCCGACACGCTTCTCGAACTCCTTGAACTTCTTGCTCTCGCCGATGCGGAGAGCGCGCTCGATCAGGGCCATTGGTACGGCGAGACTAGCAGCGGCGAATGGGGCCGTCGCGCGTGTTCAGCGCCCTGCACGGAAGCCCTCTCTAGCCTGTCCGTATGGCCCTGGAGCCGCTGGCAGAGCGGGGGTTTGCCGCCCGCGCCCGCGAGTACGAGAGCGCGCGGCCGGGGTGGCCCGCGGAGGTCGTCGACGCGCTGATCGGCGAGCTCGGGGTGACGCGCGAGTCGTCGACCGTCGTCGACCTCGCGGCGGGCACCGGCAAGCTCACCCGCGAGCTCGTTGGGCGTGCCGCTCGCGTGATCGCGGTCGAGCCCTCGGAGGCGATGAGGGGGCAGCTCCGAGCGATCGTTCCGGACGCCGAGGTGCTGGACGGCGTTGCCGACGCCATCCCACTCCCCGATGCCGGTGCGGACGCGTTGTTCGTCGCCGAGGCGTTCCACTGGTTCGCCACGAAGGAGGCGGTGGCTGAGTTAGCGCGGGTGCTGCGGCCCGGCGGCGGGCTCGCGCTCCTGTGGAACGTCCACGTCTGGCAGGGAGACGAGCCGGGAGTCTCGGCCGTCGCCGACCTCATCACGGCCCGCCGGGCACCCGGCGTTACGCGCGAGGAGCGCTACCAGTCGGGCGCGTGGCGGGAGGCCTTCGGAGGGGGTGAGCTCTTCGAGCCGTTCCGCGAGCTCGAGGCGCGCCACGAGCAGGTGGTCGACATCGACGGCCTGCTGCTCCACATGTCCACCTGGAGCTTCATCGCGGCGCTCGCCGAGCCGGAGCGCGAATCGCTGCTTGCGGACGTCCGCGCGGTGCTCGAGCGCGAGCTGCCGGATCCCGATCGCGTGGTGATCCCGTACCGCACGGACGCCCACTGGACGCGCCGGCGCGGGTAGGCGTCCCGCCCGTGGGTGGAAGTCACGTTCCCGTCACCTCGCTGCACTGCTGTCACGCCGCGTTCGCTTGCGCCGAGGACGAGGGTTCTTCGTGTGTAGTCGCCCGAGCAGCTGTCCTGAGTTACCTACACATGGTGTAGTCAAGTCAGGACTGCTGCGCGTAGGTGCACAGAGTGGACCCATCCAGGCAAACCCGGCCCGTACCAGTGCTGTAACGCACCGAGCGCCGCAGCCATCCGGGCCCCCTTCGTCGCCCAACCGGACCAGGCCGGAAGCCACCGCATGGCAGGAGTTGAGCGCGGGGCGAACGGGGATCGAGCGCGACGGCACGCGTAGAGCTTCAGGCGCGGGCTGTTACGGCGAGGCTGCGGGCCGCGGCTCCGCCTTGGCGCTCAGGCGGCGCGCCCGGCGCTTGTCGCGGTGGCGCTTCACCTGGCGGCTGATGTCGTCCGCCACCTCGCGTATCGCGTGGGACATGCTGTCGGAGGCGTCGCGGGCGCGCAGAGTGACCCCCTTCAGGTACAGCGTGGCCTCGGCCACCTGGGACTGGGCGATCGACGGGTTACGCTCCTCGAACAGCTCGAGCTCCAGGCGCGCGAGGTCGGACACCTGGCGGGCGATCTTGTCGAAGCGCTTCTCCACGCGGGCTCGGAGCTCGTCGTCAACCTCGACGTTGCGGCCCTTGACCTCGATGCGCATGCCGCCTCCTCCTCGTGTCGCGTGTGGAAATGGATGGTAAGGGGACGGACGCGCGCTGCCAAGGGCTGCTCGTCAGCGGCCAGGAGTCCGCGCGTACGCGATCGCCGTCACGTCCGTAGCTCCGGCCTCGAGCAGACCGGCCGCGCAGGCCGCGAGCGTTCCGCCGGTGGTAACCACGTCATCGACCAGAATGGCTCGTCGTGGCACCCCAGCGCCGGGACGGACGCGCACCGTCCCGTGCGGCGCGACCAGCCGTTCGGAGCGATCGCGCCCGACCTGCGTAGCGCTCGGCCCGGTGCGCTCGAGGCAGTCCGCGACTTCCATGCCGGCGCGGGCCGCGACGCCGGCGGCAAGCCGCTCGGCCTGGTTGAAGCCGCGGACGCGAAGCCGGCGCGGGTGAAGCGGCACCGGCACGAGATGCCCGCGGCCGAGCGTGCCGGGCGGGGCGTTCGCCGCGATCTGCGCGGCCATCGCCTCCTCGGCGCGCGCTGCTCCCCTGAACTTGAGCGCGCGCACGAGCCCGCG
>VAXR01000208.1 GCA_005885165.1 Actinomycetota bacterium | reverse complement strand
AAGGGCGCCGCCGAGCCCGCCTCCCAGGCCGCCACCGAGCCCGCTCCCGAGGCGGCCCAGCAGCTGCTGGCGAAGCTGCGAGATCGGGCGGGCGCTCTTCGGCGCGACGATGCGCTGCGGCTGCCCCACCGACGCGAGCTGCACGGAGAACTGCAGCGTGCCGCCCTTGAGTCCGCCGAGCCGGGCCTGCGATCCACTCGGGACCTTGAACTGGACGCTCACGGCGATGCGGCGGACCTTGTTGTCGGCCTTGCCCACGTAGACGTCGAAGCGCGGGTTCTGCACGACCTTCTTGGCGACATCGATGTCGTGGGCCGTCAGGCGAGGCGTGCGGGTGAGCCCGCCGACCGTCCCGCTGAGGCGGTTCAGGTCCGAGAGCATCTTCCCGACGTCGAGAGCCGCCGAGACGTGCGTGGTCGTGACGCCGGCGATCTGGCTTTCTCCCTGCTTCGAGGCGTTGCCGACCCAGTCGAGCGGGTGGAGGCCGAGAGCACCGAACGTGCGCCCGCCGGAGCGCCGGGCGGCCCAGCGCCGGTTGAGGCTTGCGACGGTCGCGGGCGCGACCTCATAGTTCGTGCCCTGGAAGTTGACGAACGCGCGGTCGCCCGTCGAGAGGATCGCGGTGGAGAAGGTCTGGCCGCCCCCGGCGATGCTCACGTCCCAGGCGAGGCTCGGGATCTTGGCCGAGCCGTTGCTCGAGTACGGGCCTGCCAGCCTGATGCGCACCGGCTGCGACAGCTGGGGGATCCCGTCGAGCTTGCCGGTGATGTCGATCGAGATGTTCGCGCTACCGATCGAGGTGGCAAACCCGCGGCGGAGGATGTCCTTCGCGGCCTTCGAGCTGCTGCCCCCGCAACCCGCGACCGCCAGGGCGATCGCGGCGACAGCCGCGAACGAGAGGAGGCGCACCGTCGGACAGCGGCCGTTCACCGCGCCGAGGATACGATGGCGGCGATGACGCCGCGCACGATCCTGTATACGGGCAAGGGGGGCGTCGGCAAGACGAGCGTCGCGGCGGCTACGGCCCGCCGCTGCGCCGGGGCCGGCATGCGCACCCTCGTGATCTCGACCGATCCCGCGCACAGCCTGTCCGATTCGCTGTCGGCCGAGCTCGGCAGCGCTCCCACCCCTTGCGGCGACAACCTCTGGGGCCAGGAGGTACAGGCGCAGGAGGAGATGGAGCACCACTGGGAGGCCGTCCAGGACTGGATGGGCGAGCTGCTGGCGGAGCGGGGTGTGGACCGCATCACCGCGGACGAGCTCACCGTCCCGCCCGGCATGGACGAGCTGTTCTCGCTGCTCCAGCTCAAGCGCCACCACGAGAGCGGTGAGTTCGACGCGATCGTGGTGGACTGCGCGCCCACCGGGGAGACCCTTCGCCTGCTCTCCTTCCCCGACGTCGCCGGCTGGTGGCTCGAGAAGGTGTTCCCGATCGAGCGCAAGCTGGTGGCAGCGGCGCGGCCGTTCGCACGAACCCTCCTCGACGTGCCGCTTCCGGGCGACCGAGTGTTCGACGACGTCGAGCGGCTCGTGGAGAGCCTCACGGCGCTCAACCACATCCTGCGCGACCGATCCGCCACGACCGTCCGGCTCGTGATGAACCCGGACCGCATGGTGATCCGCGAGGCCATGCGCACCTACACGTACCTGAACCTCTACCGCTACCTGACGGACGCGGTGGTGGTCAACCGCGTCTTCCCCGAGGAGGTCGAGGGCGGCTACTTCGCCGGATGGCGCGCCGTGCAGCGCGAGCAGATGGAGCTCGTCCGGTCGGCTTTCTCGCCGGTGCCCATCCTCACCGCGCCCTACTTCGACCAGGAGGTGATCGGCGAGCAGATGCTGGAGCGGCTCGCGGGCGCGATCTTCGACGGGCGTGACGCCGCAGCGATCCTCCACCAGGACCTCTCTGCGACTGCTGCTGCCGTTCGCCGCGAAGGGGGACATCGACCTGAAGAAGATCGGCCCGGAGGTGGTCGTCCGGGTGGGCGGGCAGAAGCGGACGATCATCCTCCCGCCGACGATGGCTGCGTACCGGCCGCGATCAGCGCAGTTCGAGGACGGCGCGCTGAGCGTCCAGTTCGAGAAGGTCTCGGCTGGACAGGGGACGGAGGTGTCGGATGGACGAGCGGACTGACTGGGTTCGCGCACACCAGGCGCGCGAGTCCCCGCCTCGCTTCGAGGGATGGCGTGACGACGGTGAGCACACGCGCGCCAAGGCTGGAGCGCCAGGCGGGCGCGGCATCCCCGACCTCTCGGCGCTCGTGGCGATCGTGGAGGCGCTCCGCCGCGCCGTGCCGCACGAGCTCCAGGAGCAGTTCACGGCGCTTCAACGCGAGCTCCTTCTGACCATCCGGGCCCTGATCGACTGGTACCTCGACAGGCTCGACAAGCCCGAGCTCGAGCCCCAGGTCGAGGACATCCCGATCGAGTAGCCGGGCCGCGCCGCACCCGCGCGCGCCTGCCCTCAGCCCGAGGAGATGTCGATCGCGCGGATGGAGTGCTCGTCCGGGAGCTTGTCGAGAAGCTGGTGGACGATCCGGTGCACGTCGGGCTGGTCGTGCCCGAAGTTGTCGAGGAAGGAGTGCAGCGCGGAGTGGACCACCTTGAGCTGCGCCGGCGTCAGCTCCAGCCGGAAGGCGATCTCGTCCGGCCCAATCGGGCCCAGCTCGTGCGTCATGGCACCAGGGTAATCGCGGCCGGGGACGGTCGCCAAGGCCTGCCGACCCGCCGTTACTCTCTCGCCCACGGTGATCGCCAGCCGCCACTACACCGTGGAGCAGGCCAACGCCGCGCTTGACTGGGTGCAGGAGAGGATCGCTCGGCTCCGCGAGGCGCGTGAGGGCCTGAGCGACGAGGAGGCGCGCGCCGCGCTCGGTGACGCCGCGCCCACGAACGGCGGCGGCGCGCCGGGGCGCGTGGTCTCCGAGGCCTTCCTCGAGATGCGCACTGCGCTCGTTGAGCTTCAGGAGATGGAGGTGGTCCTGCGCGACCTCGATCGCGGGCTGATCGACTTCCCATCGATACGCGACGGCCAGGAGGTCTTCCTCTGCTGGGAGGAGGGTGAGGGCGAGGTGGCGTTCTGGCACGAGCTCGATGCCGGCTATGGCGGACGTCGCCCGCTCTGAGCCGCCGCCCAAGCTGACGGTCGCCGCCACGTGGCGCCGGCTGGGGCCCGAGCAGCGCGCCGCCGCCGTCGGGGCGCTCCTCCTGATGGTGAGCACACTCGGGCCGTTCTCCTTCGTGGAGGGCGCAATCCTCCTGATCGGCGCCGGCATCCTGCTGATGCTCCGCAAGCGTGCCGAGGGCCGCCGGTTCCACATCCCGTTCGGCGACGGCACCATGATCGCCGCCGCCGGGATCTGGGCCGGGCTCCTGATCTTCATCCGGCTGTTCGACCGCCCGCTCGGGCAGGGGCTCCTGGCGCTCGTGTGCGCGGCCATCCTGATCCTGGCCGGGCTGCGCGAGCGCGCCAAGCGGCCGCCGGACGACATCGCGACCCCTCCCCCGATGCCTCCCCGGAGGACGCCTACGCAGCCGGGCATCGACCCCTGGGAGCCTGCTCCGGCGCGCGATCGGTCCAGGTACCGGGACGAGACGGTTCGCCTGGGGGACAAGGAAAAGGGGCCGCCCACCGACCGCCCGAAGCCCGCCAAGGTCCTCCCGCCCCTTCCGCACCCCGAGGATCTCGAGGAGCCCCCGAAGTGGGAGGGCCCGACCGGCCGGAATCGGGGCTAGCCCCCATTGGCGCCCGCCGGCGCCGGCCGAAGCAGACCTAGTCGTCGTACAGCGCGTAGCCGTAGTCGCCGCGCTTGTAGGCGAGCCGTGCGATCGCCGTCATGCGCTCATCGTCGTTCGACTCCACCTGGTTCAGCGCCTTCTCGACCCGCTTCGCCGCGCGCGGGCAGAACGTCTCGGCGATGTAGCGCTCCTGCCCGGACGGCTCCACCCCCTGCTCCTCGAAGATCGCCGTGATCCGCGAGAGCACCGCCACCTGGCCGTAGATGTCGGCCACCGCGTCTGCCAGCCGCTTCTGCACGAACTGGCGCTCCGCGATCTCCTGACGGTGCTCGCGTAACTGGCCCTCCGCGAGGGAGCGCAGGCGCTTCACCTGGTCGGTGACGGGATCGGCAAGTCGTGCGAGCTCCGCGTGCGCCTTCGAGATGCGGTCAGGGCGCACCTCGCGCTGGATCCTGCCCGCGACGTAATCGACCAGCACCCCGACCGAGCTGATCGGCTCCGACAGGCTGATGTCGGCGAGCTCCTTCAGCTCCTCGCCGAGCGGCTTCATGCCGGACAGGGCGATGAAGGCGCGCATCACGTCGTTCGCGCCCTCGAAGATCGGGAAGATGCGGATGTCGCGCAGGAGCTTCTCGTACGGCTCGTCGCGCATGTAGCCCTCGCCGCCCTTGAGCTGAAGGACGCGGTTGGCGGCGTACCACATGAACTCGGTCCCGGCGACCTTGCAGATCGCCGACTCGAGCGAGTAGTCGGGAACGCCGGCGTCAACCAGGCCCGTGGTCAGGTACGCCATCGACTCGAGCCCGAATGTGAACGAGACCATCCAGCCGATCTTGTCCTGCACCAGCTCGAAGTCCGCCAGCGGCCGGCCGAACTGGCGGCGCTCCTTCGCGTGCGCGATCACCCGGTCGAGCATCCATTTGGAGGCGCCGACCGACCCGGTCCCGAGCGAGAGCCGCCCGTTGTTGAGGATCTGCATGGCGATCTTGAAGCCATCGCCAGGCTCACCGAGGACGTTCTCGGCCGGCACGCGCACGTCGCGGTAGTGGAGCTTCCGCAGGTCGTTGCCGCGCAGCCCCATCGTGTCGTAGCGGTGGCCGACCTCAAGGCCCTTCATCCCCTTCTCGAGGATGAGCGCGATGTGGCGGTCCTCGCCGCCGACCTCCGCGCGCGCGAACGTCACGAGGACGTCCGCCTTGTCGCCGTTGCCGATGTAGCGCTTCTCGCCGTTCAGCCGCCACGAGCCGTCCGCCTCGCGCTCTGCGCGCGACTCGAGGTGGTAGGCGTCGGAGCCGGCGTTTGGCTCGGTTAGCGCGAACGCGGCGAGCTTCCGCCCCGACGCGAGGTCCGGCAGGAAGCGCGCCTTCTGGTCCTCGGTGCCGAACAGGACGATGCCCTTCATGCCGATCGACTGGTGAACGCCCATGACGACCGAGAGCGTCGCGTCGATCTGGGCGAACTCCTCGCACACGCGGCAGTAGCCCGTCTGCGAAAGCCCGGCCCCGCCGTACTCGCGGGGGACGTAGAGGCCCATCAGGCCCCGCGCGCCGAGCTCGCGGATCTCGTCGTCGCCGATCCAGCGGCGCTCCTCCACGGCCCGCTCGTCGTAGTGCTCGCCGAACTCGCGAGCGGAGTTCACGAGCTCCCGGATCCGCTGCCGCTCCTCGTCGCTGGGGCTCGGATACGGGAAGACGAGGTCCTCGTGGATCTCGCCGAGGAAGAGTGACTTCGCGAACGAGGAGACGCCCTGCTGCGGCGGGGTCGGCTGCTCGGTGGTGGCGGCCTCCACTGTTCCGGGTTACCCGGTCTAGACCTCGTCGGGCGAGCGCGGTGGCGGCCCCACGTACTCGGCGGTCGGGCGGATCAGCCGGCCCTCCCGCTTCTGCTCGAGGATGTGCGCGGACCAGCCGGCGACGCGGGCGCAGGTGAACATCGGCGTGAAGAGGTCGGGCGGTACGTCCGCGTAGTCGAGGACGACGGCCGACCAGAACTCGACGTTCGTTGCGAGCACGCGCTCGGGATGACGCTCTGCGAGCTCGGCGAGCGCCGCCCCCTCGAGCTTCTCCGCCACCTCGAGCCGCGGCGCGCCGATCTCCCCGGCCGTGCGCCTGAGTACCCGGGCGCGGGGGTCCTCGGCCCGGTAGACGCGGTGGCCGAACCCCATCAGCCTGTCGCCGCGGTCGAGCACGCCCTTGACGTAGGAGGCCGCGTCCCCGGTCCTGTCCACGTCCTCGAGCATGTTGAGGACGCGCGAGGGGGCGCCACCGTGGAGGGGGCCCGACAGCGCCCCGACGGCCGCAGAGAGCGCCGCCGCGACGTCCGCGCCGGAGGAGGCGACGATCCGCGCGGTGAACGTGGAGGCGTTCATGCCGTGCTCGGCGGCGGAGATCCAGTACGCGTCGATCGCCTTGACGTGCCGCGGGTCAGCCTCGCCGCGCCAACGGATCAGGAATCGCTCCGGAATCGACCGCGCCTTGTCGATCTCGGTCTGCGGGACGGGCGGCCGGCCGCTGCCGCGGGCCGACTGCGCGACGAACGACAGCGCCATCACGGACGCGAGCGCGAGGTTGTCGCGCGCCTCCGTGTCGTCGATGTCGAGGAGCTGCCTGAAGCCCCAGTTGGGCGCGAGCTGCGCCAGGGCGGCCTGGACGTCCACCCGTGTGTCGCCGGTGCGCATGGGCAGCGGGTAGGGCACCGCCGGCGGCATTCCGGGCTCGAATGCGCCGTCCACGAGGAGACCCCAGACCTTCTCGAACGGCACCCGCCCGACCAGGTCCTCGATGTCCACCCCGCGGTAGCGGAGCGCGCCGCCCTCCTTGTCGGGCTCGGCGATCTCGGTCCGGAACGCGACGACTCCCTCGAGCCCAGACGGGACCTCAATGACGTCCGGCACGCGCGCCTCCTGACTTGAGGTGGAAGACAGCGGCCCAGAATAGCCCTCGCGCGCGGTCCACTAGGGTGGCGCGATGCCGATCCTCACCGGCGACGTGGCCCGCTACCTCACCGAGCTCCGGCCCGAGCGCAGCCCGGTGATGAGGGAGATGGAGGAGCTGGCGGCTCGCGACAACGTTCCCATCGTCCATTGGGAGACGGGAAGGTTGCTGGCGGCGCTGTGCCGTACGCTCGACCCCGTCGTCCTGGAGGTCGGAACGGCGATCGGCTACTCGACGCTGCACATGGCCGAGCAGCTCGAGCGCGGCCGGGTGGTGACGCTCGAGCGCGACGCCGCGCGCGCGCAGCAGGCGCGCGACTTCCTCTCCGGGGCGCGCGTGGCCGACCGCGTCGAGCTCGTCGAGGGCGACGCACGCGAGACCATCGTCTCAGTGGAGGGCCCGTTCGACCTGCTCTTCGTGGATGCGACCAAGACCGAGTACCGGGAGTACATCGAGCTCGCCGAGCCAAAGCTGGCGCCGCGCGCGCTCATGGTTGTCGACAACCTCCTGATGTCCGGCGACGTGGCGGCGCCGCCCGGCGCTCAGACCACCTGGCCCGAGGAGAGCCTCGCCTCGGCGCGGGCCCTGAATTCCGAGCTGGTCGGGGGCGAGGGATGGGTCGGCTGCGTGCTGCCGGTGGGCGACGGGATCGGGGTCGCGGCCCGGGCGTAACCACTCGCGCCGACCGCCCCGCCCCGCCGCGTCTTCGTTCACCGTCCCTGCCAGCCACTCTCCGCGCTGCCCGGTTCGAGCCCCGAGTACCCGGCCGCACCCGATGGCGACGAAGGGGTGTGACCCGTTACGCAAGTGACTGCGCTGTAACGCTTCGTTCCCCGTGGCGTTCGCGTGCCCGGAGTTGTTGTCGTATATCGCAACTAACTCCGGGAACGGTGCCAACGCGCCAGGTTCTCAGTGAGCGCGTTGCACAACGTGTGAGGCGACCCGCTTGAGCTCGTCGCCAGCCGCGCCCCCTGCACGGGCGTCGCCGCCCGCCCCCTCAGTACTGCAGGTGGGCGAAGATCGGCAGCAGCACGGTCGCCGCGAACACCATCAGCACGCCGATCGCGACCATCAGCCGGACCTTCAGGATGTGACCGAAGACCCCGAGCAGGAACCCGATCCCAAACAGTGTGATGTAGGGAGCGGGGTCGGTCTTGAACCTGTCGTTCGGCAGGTTCGGTAGCTGAGCCAGGACGAGCGCGAGCCGCACCATTGCCGAAAGTATCCTTCAGCAGGTGCCGGATCCCGCCGAGAGCATCGAGGCCATGCGGGACGGCCTCGAGGCCGTCGGCTACCTCGCGGGCGAATCGACGGCGCTCGTCTCCTTCCTCGCGACCAAGCTCGGCAAGCCCGTTCTCGTGGAGGGCCCGGCGGGCGTGGGCAAAACCGAGCTCGCCAAGGCGCTCTCGCGTGCGACCGGCCGCAAGCTGATCCGCAAGCAGCTGCTGCGGATCCAGGCGGAGGCCGCCGACGCCGGCTGGGAAGCGGTCCAGGAGGACATCTTCGGCCAGGAGTTCCTGCTCACCCGCCCGCTGCTGCAGGCGATCGCCGAGCAGGATCCGGTCGTGCTCCTGATCGACGAGATCGACAAGACCGACCAGGAGTTCGAGGCGATGCTCCTCGAGGTGCTGTCGGACTTCCAGATCTCGATCCCGGAGCTCGGCGTGATCGAGGCGAAGAGCAGGCCGCTCGTCCTCCTCACCTCGAACAACTCGCGCGAGCTGACGGAGGCTCTCAAGCGGCGCTGCCTCTACCTCTGGCTTGACTACCCGGACGTCGAGCGCGAGCTCGAGATCGTCCGGCTGCACGCGCCCGAGCTCTCCGAGACCGTGGCCCGCAAGCTGGTCGAGGTCGTGCACATGATCCGCGGGCTCGATCTCAAGAAGCCGCCCTCGATCGCGGAGTCGATCGACTGGGCGCGCGCTCTGCTGATGCTCGGCGCCGATGACATCGACAGCTCGGTGTTCGAGCGCACGATGAGCATCATCGTGAAGCACCGCACCGATCTCGACGTGGTCGCCGAGCGGGTGGGCGTGAAGCTCGACGATGGCCTCCTCGGACGGCTCGGCACGACCGGCTAGCGGCCGGCCGCGCGCGGCGGGGCGCGCGCTGTACGGCGGCCTGCCCGAGCCCGGCCCGCCCGGGTTCGCGCCGCGGCTGCTCGAGTTCGCGGACGAGCTCCGCGGGGAGGGCCTCGCGGTGGGGACCTCCGAGCTGCTCGACGCATTTCAGGTGCTCGGAGAGCTGTCGTGGTCCAGCGAGGAGGACTTCCGCGAGGCGCTGGCCGCGACGCTCGCCAAGTCCCAGGAGGACCGGCGGGTCTACGAGCTCGTGTTCGACCGCTTCTTCTTCCGCGCTGTCGAGCGCGAGGCCGTCGAGCGCGGCCTTCGCGAGGAGCGCTTCGGCGAGGGCGACCGGCTGCCGTTCGACCTAGACGACCTGCGCGAGCGGATCCGCGAGGCGGTCCGCGCGGGCTCTGACGGCGAGATGCGCGACCTGGCGCGCCTGGCCATCGCCGCCTTCGGACGCCAGGGCGAGGGATCCGGGGTGATCGGCGTCGATGTCCAGCGGATCCGCCGCTCCCTCGAGCTGCGCGGCGAGGCGGCGGGACGCGACCTCCCCGATCCCGACTCCGTGCCTCAGGACCGGCTCCGCGAGTTCGAGCGGCACCTGCGGCGGGAGCTCGAGCGGGCGCTGATCGAGCGCACCCAGTCGCTGCCGCCCGCCAAGCCGCTCCGCGAGTTCGACCGCGCGCTGCCGAGCGGGCCGCTCCAGGACCTCGCCGCGGTCCACCGCGTGGTGGCCCAGCTCAAGCGGCGGCTGGCCACGCGCGGGCACCAGCAGGGCGGCCGCCGCCGCTCGCAGGCGGTCGACGTCCGGCGAACGATGCGTGCCTCGCTCGAGACGGGTGGCGTGCCGATGCGGCTCCGCTTCCGGCCGCGGCGGCCGCGCAGGCCGGAGCTGTACGTGCTGTGCGACGTGTCGACGAGCGTCACCAGCGCCTCCGTCTTCTTCCTGAGCGTGCTGCACGCCCTCCACGACTCGTTCCGCAAGCTGCGCTCGTTCGTGTTCGTCGAGCGCATCTCCGAGGTGACCGACGTCTTCGAGCGCGAGCGCTCCTTCGCGGCGATCTCGCGGGCGATCGCCACCGACGCGGGCGTGGCCGACGTCTCCGGCTACACCGACTACGGGCGGGTGTGGCTCGAGTTCCTCACCGAGGTGGTGGACGACCTCGATCCGCGCTCGACGGTGATCGTCCTCGGCGACGCGCGCACGAACGGCCGCGAGCCGCACGCGCAGGCGTTCGCTCAGGTCTCGGAGCACGCTGGACGCACGTTCTGGCTCAACCCCGAGCCTCGCCTCTACTGGAACTACGGCGACTCGGTCATCGCGGCGTACGAGCCGTACTGCGACGGCGTCTTCGAGTGCTGGACGACCAAGCAGCTCGAGGTGTTCGTGAACGCCCTCGCCGGCGGGCGCGGGGTGCCCGCGGTGGCGCGCTAGTCCAGGGCGGCGAGCACCTCCTCGGCCGCCCGCTCGCCCGAGCGCACCGCGCCGTCCATGTAGCCGGTCCAGCGCGTGGCCGTCTCGGTGCCGGCCCAGTGCACCAACCCGCTCGGCTCGCGCAGGGCACGGCCGGCATCGGTCAGCACGCCCGGAGGCATATACGCGACCGGGCCGCCTCCGCTCCATCGCTCGGCCGGCCAGTCCTGGAGGATCCAATCATCCGGCTCCGCCGCCCTCGGTCCGAACAGGCGGACGAAGCCCTCCAGGACTGCCTCCCGGCGCTCGGCGTCGGACATGCGCGCGAGCGCGTCGGCCTCCGCGGCTCCGACGAATCCGAGCAGCGCGCCCGGCGAGCCGGACGGCGGCGAGGTGTCGAAGGTGATGGTCGCCGGGCCGCTGTCGCTCACCGCCTCGCCGCTCAGTCCGTCGTCCCTCCAGAAGGGCTCCGGATAGACGGCGAAGCACTTCATCAGCCGGCCCATCGGCATCCGCTGGTTGAGCGCCTGGCGCTCGGCGGAGAGCGGCGGGTCGAACTCGATCTTGTCCACGAGCGGTGGCGGCAGCGCGACGATCGTCCTCCGGGCCAGGAAGTCATCGGTGGGCGTGCGGACGCGCACCGTGTGCTCGGCCTGCTCGATCCGCGCCACCGGCGACTCAAGCCGCACGCGGTCGCCAAGCTCCTCGGCCACACGCCGCGCCACGAGGTTTGGCCCGCCGACGAAGCGCGACTCCTGCGCGCCGCGCGGGGTGTCGAGCAGGCGGTTGAGGCCACCCGCACCCCGCACGTACGCGCCCGTGTAGAGGAGCGACAGCTCCTCCGGCTCGGCGCCCCAGAGCGTCTTGCACGGGACGGCCAGCAGCCGGCGCACCTGCTGCGTGTACACGTTTCGCTCGATCCACGCGGCGAAGGTCTCGCTGTCGCTCTCGGACGCGCGATCCGTGCGCCACGGCTCCTCCCGCTCCACGCGCCGCGCGAACCGATCGAGCCTGAACATCGCCTGACCCGCGTCGAGCAGCGCGAGCGGCCGGAGGCGCGGGA
>VAXR01000094.1 GCA_005885165.1 Actinomycetota bacterium | reverse complement strand
CTGGTGGGCTACGCGGTGGCCGCGGTGCTGGTCGTGCTGCTCGGCGTCCGCTTCCTCGACGGCGGCTCGAAGGACGCCGGCGGCGGTGTGATCGTCGATCCGGCTCCGCGATCCAGCCACTCGGACGGACCCGGAGCCGCGCGGCACGGCGGCGGCGCGAGCGCCCTAGTGCAGGTCGCCGGCGAGGTGAACCGGCCTGGCGTGTACAGCGTGCAGAGCGGCGCCCGCGTCGAGCAGGCGGTGGAGCGGGCCGGCGGGCTCACGCAGCACGCGGACCCGGCGGGCGTCAACCTGGTGGCGCGCGTCCAGGACGGCCAGCAGGTGATCGTGCCGCGCAAGGGCGCAGCCCCCGCGACGGCCGCCGGCTCGGGCGCGCCGGGCGCCGCGGCGCCGGGAGCGGCCGCCGGCCCGATCAGCCTGTCGTCGGCAAGCGCCGCCCAGCTCGAGTCGCTCGATGGCGTCGGCCCGACGCTCGCGCAGCGGATCGTCCAGTACCGCCAGGTGCACGGCGGGTTCCGCTCGCTCGACGAGCTGCGGCAGGTCCAGGGGATCGGGGAGAAGCGCTTCGATGCGTTGAGGAAGGCGATCTCGCCGTGAGAGCCCGCCGGGCGCGCGGCCGGGCGTAGCGCTGCGCCATGGCTCGCCGAGTCGGCGAGCTCGCCCGGTGGACGGCGCGCAGGCCGCACCACGTCAGCGCTGCGGCGCTGGCCGCCGGGCTCGCGGCGACCGGCAAGCCGGTGGTCGCGGCTTCGCTGGCGGCGCTTCTCGCCGTCGGCATGCTCGTGGCGCGCGCGCCGGTCGTGGCGCTCGTCGCGGCCGGGCTCGTCATCGCGGGAGCCGCCGTGGGCGCCGCGCGCCTGCGGGCGATCGACGCCCCGCTCGTCTCGGCCGCGCGGGCGGGCCACGCGGACGGCCGGGCGATCCTGCTCGAGCGGCCGCGACCGTCGCGGTTCGCCACGTCCGCCGCGATTGAGCTGTCGTCCGGTCCCGGCGCGGGCTCGCGTGTGCTGGCCCGCGCAAGACGTGGGCTCTCGTGGCCCGCGGAAGGCGCGCCCGGCACCGAGCTCAGGGTGAGGGGGCCGCTCAGCGCGCCCGTCCGGCGTCCGGGCCAGCGCCTCGACTGGCCGGCGTACCTGCGGCGGCGCGGCATCGGGGCCGAGCTCGAGCTCGACGCGCTCTCGGGCACCGGGCGGCGCCGCGGTGGCCTGGCGGGCGCGGTCGATCGGGCGCGGACGGCGGGCGAGAGCGCGCTCGATTCCGGAATGTCGCGCGAGCGCGCGGCCGTGGCGCGCGGGATGGTGCTCGGGGAGGACGAGCAGATCGATTCGCTGCTGCGGGACGACTTCCGCCGCTCGGGGCTCGCGCACGTCCTCGCGGTCTCCGGGCAGAACGTGATGCTCCTGTGCGCCCTCGCGGTGCCGGTGCTCGCGGCCCTCGGCGCGGGTCCGCGCCCGCGAGTCGTGGCGCTGGTTGTGCTCATCGCCGCGTACATCCCGCTGGCGGGCGCAGGGCCGTCGCTCCAGCGCGCGGGTGTCATGGGCGTCGCCGGCCTCGTCGCGCTGGGCGCGGGTCGCGTCGCGTCGCGCTGGTACGCGCTGCTCCTGGCGGCCGTGGTGACGCTTGGCGTGAACCCGCGCGTCGCCGGCGATCCCGGCTGGCAGCTCTCGTTCGCCGCGGTGATCGGGATCCTCCTGCTGGCACCCGCGATCCGCCGGTCCATGAAGTCGCTGCCGCGACCGCTGGCCGAAGGAGCCTCGGTGACGCTCGCCGCAACGGTCGCGACGGCGCCGTTGATCGCGCACCACTTCGGCGCGGTGTCGCTGATCGGCGTCGCGGCGAACCTGGTCGCCGTCCCGATCGTCGCGCCGATCATGTGGGCGGGCATGTCGCAGGTCGCGCTGGGCGTGGCCATGGCCGCCGTGCCGTCATTCGCTCCGGCGGCCGCCACGCTGTGCGCGGCCCTCGGGCGCGTGAACGGGGTGCTGATCGGCTGCCTCGACGCGGTCGCTCGTTACTTCGCCGAGCTGCCCGGCTCCCACGTCACGCTGCCCTTCGGTTCGACGTTGGCCGTGGTCGGAGCGTACGCGGCGGTTGGCGCAGCCGTGGTCCTCGCGCGGCTGTCGGCCCAGCGCGCGGAGCCGCGAGCGCAGGAGGTGGCGGCCGGCTGGCGGCGCACGCCGCGCCGCGCGCGCATGGTGCTGGCACTGGGCGCGATTGTCTGTGCGGCAGGTACGTGGCGGGCGTTCACCCGCCCGCCGGATCCCCCGCGCAAGCTCACCGTTTCGTTCCTCGACGTCGGCCAGGGGGACGCGACGCTGATCCAGGACGGCCCGCGCGCCGCGGTGCTCTTCGACGGAGGCCCACCCGAGGCTCGCGTCGCCCGCCAGCTGCGCGAGGCGGGGGTGCACCGGCTGGCGCTCGTGGTTGCGACCCACCAGTCGCGCGACCACCAGGGCGGGCTGCCCGAGGTGATCCAGCGGTTTCCGGTCGACGCCCTGCTCGACGGCGGCGACGGCACGCGGGAACGCGCGTTCAACGACCTGCTGGCGCTGGCCCGCCGGCGCGGTGTGCGGCGGATCGAGCCACGGCCTGGAGAGGTTCTGAGGGCGGGCCGCCTCGTGATCCGGATACTTGGACCGCCGCCCCGGCCGCCGGGCCCGCCGTCCGGCAATCCGAACCTGCGCGCGATCACGGCGGTGGTCTCCGAGGACGGGTTCGACCTCTTCCTCTCGGCCGACGCCGAAAGCCCGGCGATCCTCCGCTACCCGCTGCCGCGCGTGGAGGCGATGAAGGTCCCGCACCACGGCAGCGCCGACCCCGGCCTGTCCGCCGTGCTCGCGCACCTGCGCCCGAGCGTCGCGGCGATCGAGGTGGGCGCGCACAACGCGTACGGGCACCCAGCGCCGTCGACGCTGGCGCAACTCCGCCGAGCCGGGCCCCACGTCTACCGCACCGATCGCGACGGGACGATCCGGCTCACCGTCGCCGACGGGCGAATCCGCGTGCGGATGGCGCGCTGAGGCGGGGCGCGCAGGCCCGGCGCGAGACTGGGCCGCCGACCGCATACCTAGACTCCAGCCGTGGCCGAGCTCGCGCCCGTGTATCTCGTGTCCGGGGAGGACGACGCCAAGATCGACGCCTGGCGGGCGCGGGTCAAGCGCCGGGCCGAGGAGGAGAACGGACCGGGCGGGCTCGAGTCGATCGACGCGCGCGCGGAGGGACCGGATGCGGTCGCGGCGGCGCTCGCCACCCTGACCTTCGGCACCGGCATGCGCCTCGTGATGGCCGACGGCGTGGAGTCGTGGAAGGCCGGCGACCTCGAGCCGCTCGAGCGCGAGCTGTCGGCCCCTCCGCCCGACACCGTGCTCGTGCTGATCGCCCGCGGGAAGCCCCCCGCACGGCTCGCGAAGGCGGTCGAGCAGGCCGGCGGCGAGCGGCGCGAATACGAGCCCCCGAAGCCGTGGGAGCTCCCCAAGTGGGCGGCCGAGCGGGCGCAGGAGGAGGGACTCCACCTGGACAAGGAGGCCGCGAAGCGGCTCGTGGAGCGCGCGGGGACGAGCCAGCAGCGGATCGCGCGCGAGGTGGAGAAGCTGGCGATCCTGGCGCACCCCGAGACCACGCTGAGCGCCGAGCAGGTCGAGCGCGTTGTGACCGGCGAGCCGGGCGGGCAGGCATACGACGTGGCGGATGCTGTCGTCGCGGGCGACGTCGAGGCCACGCTCAGGCTCGCCGAACGCCTCACGACGGGGACCGGGGAGGCGCCGTCGCGTCTCCTCTACCCGGTGATGCGGCGGCTCCGCGAAGTCAACCGCGCCGTCGAGCTGCTCGAGGCGGGCGTGTCGGAGCGGGATGCGGCGGCCGCGCTCGGGTCGCCACCCTGGGTCGCCAAGCGGACGATCACGGCCGCGAAGAAGGCCGACCGGTCCGCGCTCGCTCGCGCGATCTCGGTGATGGCCCAGCTCGAGGTGGATCTCAGAAACGGCGAGCTGAGCGACGAGCACACCGGCGTGACCGTCGCGCTCGCGCGGGCAGCGGGCTGAGGAACAGCGGCCTAGGTGCCTAGCCGCCGGCGCGGATCTGCGCGGCCCTCGACTTCTTGCGCGCCGCGTTGTTGCGGTGCAGCGCGCCGCGCTTCACGGCGCGGTCGATCTGCGAGATGAGCGCCCGGTGCTCCGTCTCGGCGCGCTCGTTGTCGCCGTCGGCGACCGCCGCGCACAGCCTACGGAAGTACGTCTTGATGGTCGAGGTGTAGCGGAGGTTCTCGGCTCGCTCGCGGCGCGACCGGTTGATCCGCTTTTCTTGTGACGCGATGTTCGCCATGAACACACAGGCGCCGCGACGCGGCCGGGCCGCTCGCGGCGGGCGCCTACTATAGCCCTCCGGTGGCGGTCGAAGAGCGAAGTTCGGGGACGACCGAGCCCCCGGTCGCGACCGCCGAGGCGCCAAGCCGCCGCAGCCGCCGGCTCGCCCTGAGCACCGCGTTCTTCGCGTTTGCGACCGGCGTTTCGCGCGTGGCGGGCCTCGCGCGGGAGATCTACGCGGCGAGCCTGTTCGGCGTGAAGGGGCCGATGTCGGCTTTCACGATCGCATTCCAGGTGCCAAACCTGATCCGCGCGCTGTTTGCCGACGCCGCGCTGCAGGGCGCCTTCGTCCCGGTCTTCACCGAGCTGCTCGAGAAGGGCAAGAAGCGCGAGGCGTTCAAGGTGGCCTCGGGCCTCGTCTCGCTCATCTTCCTGATCCTCGGCGGCCTGACGATCGTCTACTGGCTCGCTGCCCCGCTCCTGATGCACCTCGCCGCGCCGGGCTTCGGATCCGCGCTCCGCCACCTGACCGTCGTGCTCTCGCGGATCATGTTCCCGATCGTCCTGATCATGGCCGTCCAGGGCGTGTTCGTGGGGATGCTCAACTCGTTCGAGCGCTTCGGCGCCCCGGCGTTCGCGCCGGTGCTGTGGAACGGCGTGATCATCCTCGGGCTCGCCGTCCTCCCCGGCCTGTACAGCCCCGGCAAGCACATCTACGCGTACGCCTGGGGCGTGCTAGGGGGAACGCTCGTGCAGCTGATCTTCCCGCTGCCGTGGCTCCGCGGGCTGGGCGGGCGGTTCACGCTCGAGTTCAACTGGCGGAACCCGTACGTGACGAGGGTGCTCAAGCTGATGCTGCCCGTGACGATCGCGCTCGGGCTCATCAACTTCAGCCTCCTCATCAACTCATTCTTCGGAACGCTGGTGAACAGCCAGGCGCCCGCGGCGATCGACAAGGCGTTCCGCATCTACATGCTGCCCCAGGGGATCTTCTCGGTGGCGATCGCGACGATCCTGTTCCCAACGCTTTCGCGCTTCGCCGCGCGCGGCGAGTACACCGACCTGCGCAACACGATGGCCAACGGGATGCGGCAGATCTGCCTCACGCTGATCCCGTCGGCGGCGTTCATGGCGATCCTGGCCGAGCCGATCACGCGCCTCATCTACCAGCGCGGCCAGTTCACGGCGCACGCCACGAGCCTGGTGTCCGAGGCGATGGTGGTCTGGGCGTTCTCGCTGCCGGCCCAAGGCGTGAGCCTGCTGCTCTCGCGGACCTTCTTCAGCCTCCAGCGGCCGTGGCTCACCACCGCGCTGTCGGGCGCCAACCTCCTGGTCAACGCGGTCGTCGCCCTCGCCCTCTACTCGCCGCTCGGGGTGACCGGCGTGGTGCTGGGGACGGTGGCCGGGACGGTCGCGATGGCAACCTGCCAGGCGCTCGTCCTGCGCGGCCAGTTGGGCGGGATCGACGCCCGCCGGACGCTCGACGCGGTGGCCCGGATGCTCGTGGCCACCGCCGCCCTGTGCGCGGCGGCCTACGGCATCTGGTGGGGCCTCGACCGCGAGCTCGGCCGCGCGCTCTGGGCACAGTGCGTGTCGGTGGGGCTTGCGATCGGCGCCGGCACCGCGGTCTACGCGGCCCTCGTCTGGGTCCTGCGCGTGCCCGAGGCGCGGCAGATCCGCACACTGCTGGCGCGGCGCTTCACGGAGCGTTCGCCGGAGCCGGGCCCGATCGGCACGGCCTAGACGACTAGCGCGGCCCTAGGATCGTCAGCGTGACCGCGCCCGCGGAGAACATCCGCAACTTCTCGATCATCGCCCACATCGACCACGGGAAGTCGACGCTGGCCGACCGCATCCTGGAGATGACCGGCGCCGTGGATCCGCGCAAGCACCGCCCGCAGCTCCTCGACACCATGGAGCTCGAGCGCGAGCGCGGCATCACGATCAAGGCTCAGGCGGTGCGGGTCGAGTACAGGGCGCGCGACGGCGAGACCTACCGCCTCGACCTCATCGACACGCCCGGCCACGTCGACTTCACCTACGAGGTCTCGCGCTCGCTAGCAGCGTGTGACGGCGCGCTCCTGCTGGTCGACGCGTCGCAGGGCGTCGAGGCGCAGACGCTCGCCAACACCTACCTCGCGGTGGACTCCGGGCTGGAGCTGATCCCCGCGCTCAACAAGATCGACCTCCCCGGCGCGGAGCCGGAGCGGGTGGCGGGCGAGATCTCCGAGCTGCTCGGCGAGGAGCCCGACGAGGTGCTCCGCATCTCGGCGAAGACCGGCGAGGGAGTCGAGGAGCTGCTCGAGGCGATCGTGACCCGCATCCCGCCACCGAAGGGCGACACCAGCACGCCGGCGCGGGCGCTGATCTTCGACTCGGAGTTCGACCAGTACCGCGGCGTGATCGCGTACGTCCGCGTGGTCGATGGCGAGCTTCGCAAGGGCGACGCGATCCTCGCCATGCAGACCGGCACGCACGCGGACATCGACGACATCGGCTTCTTCGGCCCCGAGATGACTCCCGCCGACGGCCTCCGGGCGGGCGAGGTCGGCTACGTGATCACCGGCGTGAAGGACGTCTCTCAGCTGCGGGTGGGCGACACGCTCACCACGCGCGCCGCGGCCGCGAGCGAGGCGCTGCCGGGCTATCGCGAGGTCAAGCCGATGGTCTTCTGCGGGCTGTTCCCGGTCGAGACGGACGACTTCTCGGACCTGCGCGATGCGCTCGAGAAGCTCTCCCTGAACGACGCCGCGCTCACCTACGAGCCGGAGACGAGCCAGGCGCTCGGGTTCGGCTTCCGCTGCGGCTTCCTGGGCCTGCTCCATATGGACATCGTCCGCGAGCGGCTCGAGCGGGAGTACGACCTGGAGCTGCTCGCCACGACGCCGAACGTCGAGTACGAGGTCACGCTCACCGACGGATCACTGGTCACCGTCCACTCGCCCGCGGACATGCCCGACCGCGCGCGGATCGCCGAGATCCGCGAGCCGAACATCCGCGCCACGATCCTCTGCCCGAAGGAGCACGTCGGCGCCGTGATGGAGCTCTGCCAGGAGCGGCGCGGGCAGCACGTGGACATGAGCTTTCTGTCGGAGGCGCGGGTGCAGCTTCGCTACGACCTCCCGCTCGCGGAGATCGTGCTGGACTTCTTCGACCAGCTCAAGTCGCGCACGCGCGGTTACGCGTCGCTCGACTACGAGGTGATCGGGATGCGGCCGGCGGACCTCGTGAAGCTCGACATCCTGCTGGCCGGCGACGCTGTCGACGCGCTGTCGATGGTCGTCCATCGCGACAAGGCGTACCCCGCCGGCCGCGCGCTGACCGAGCGGCTGTCGAAGCAGATTCCGCGCCAGCAGTTCGAGGTGGCGATCCAGGCCGCGATCGGCTCGAAGATCATCGCCCGCGAGTCCGTCAAGCCGGTCCGCAAGGACGTGATCGCCAAGTGCTACGGCGGCGACGTGACGCGCAAGCGGAAGCTGCTCGAGAGGCAGAAGGCGGGCAAGAAGCGGATGAAGCAGGTGGGCCGGATCGAGGTCCCCCAGGAGGCGTTCCTGTCGGTGCTCGAGATCGGCTCGGGCGACAGCGGATCCTGAGCGGGCGCGCCGGTCCCCGAGCCTGTAACAAACCGGCACCCGGGCGGACCTAACATGCAGAGATGCTCCTCTTCGGCGACAAGACCAAGATGATCGAGCCCGAGCGCGCTCTGCGCGGGCGGGATCAGCGGCCGTTCCCCGTCCCCGACCGGCACGAGGTGCTCGGCAACCCGCTCACGCCGCCGTTCCCCGACGGGTTCGAGACCGCCGTCTTCGGGCTGGGCTGCTTCTGGGGCGCAGAGCGCATCTTCTGGCAGGCGCCGGGCGTCTGGACGACCGCGGTCGGATACGCGGGCGGCTACACGCCGAACCCCACCTACGAGGAGGTGTGCTCCGGCAGCACCGGGCACACCGAGGCGGTGCTCGTGGTCCTCGACCCGTCGAAGACGAGCTACGAGGAGATGCTCCGGATCTTCTGGGAGGGGCACGACCCCACGCAGGGGATGCGCCAGGGCAACGACGTCGGGACCCAGTACCGCTCGGCGGTCTACTACGCCGACGACCGCCAGCGCGAGGCCGTCGAGGCGTCGCTCGCGATGTTCCAGGAGAAGCTGCGCGAGTCGGGCTACGGGGAGATCTCGACCGAGATCGCGCAGGCCGGCGACTTCTACTACGCCGAGCCGTACCACCAGCAGTACCTGGCCAAGAACCCGAACGGCTACTGCGGCCTGGGCGGCACCGGCGTGAGCTGCCCGATCGGGCTGGCGACCTCCTAGACGCCGGCTAGCCGCAGCGGGCGCCGCCTTGGGGGACCCTGCCCGCCGGGTGGAGGCTGCGCGAGGAGTTGCCGACTGCGACGCGGTCGCAGCCGCGGGCGATGCGCCAGCCGTTCGCGGCGTCCGACCAGTAGGAGAAGGCGCGCGGGACGAGGTGGATGCTCAGCCGCCGGCTCTTTCCGGGCGCCAGCCTGAGCTTTGCGAAGCCGTGAAGCTGCCACGGCGGCTCGGGGAGGCCGGGACGCGACGGGAGGGAGACGAAGACCTCCGGCACGGCCCAACCGGTGCGGGAGCGGGTGTTCGTCAAGGTGAATCGAACTGTTGCGTGCCCGCGCCCCGGTCCCCGGCGCAAGGAGATCCGGCTAAAGCGGAAGTTCGTGTAGGAGAGGCCGAAGCCGAACGGGAAGGCCGGCTTGATGTGCTGCGAGTCGTACCAGCGGTAGCCGACCATCACGCCCTCGCTGTAGGTCTCCTGGTAGTAGGGGCAGGGGATCGTGAACGGCCCCGCGTTGCAGTTGCTGGTGGGGTTCACGGTGCCCGGGTAGCGGGACATGCCGCCGCTCGCCGTGGGGGGGTCGCCAGCGTTACGCGGGAACGTGACCGGCAGGCGGCCGCCGGGGTCGGCGTCCCCGAACAGCACGTGCGCGACGGCCGTGCCGCCGTCCTCGCCCGGGTACCAGGCCTCCAGGAGGCCGGCGATCGAGTCGCGCCACGGGGTGAGCACCGGCGCGCCGGTCTCGAGGACCACTACCGTGCGCCGGTTGGCCGCCGCGACGGCCTCGATCAGCCCGTCCTGGTCCCCGAACGCCGCCTGCGTTCCCTGCGGCTGCGCCGGCGTCGCCTGCCCGCCTGTGCACTGCGGGATGAGTGACATGCACGCCTTGTCGACACCCTCCGATTCGGTGTCGGCGGCCACGACGATCGCGAGGTCCGACCGCTTCGCCAGGGCCGCGGCGCCCTGCCGGTTCGAGCCGTCGTCGTAGGACGTCTTGATCCCCGCCTTCGCGGCGCGCGCCTCGATCCCCTGGCGCAGCGTCGTCGTCGAATACGGGGTGACCTGCGAGGAGCCCCCGCCGAAGATGTAGTGGTCCGCGGCCGGGCCGATCACCGCGATCGAGTGCACCTTCTTGCGCCTGATCGGAATCACCCCGCGGTTGCGAAGGAGGACGGCGCCCCGCTCCTCGGCCTGGTCGGCGACGGCCTTGTCCTTCGCCTTGTTGTCCTGTCCCGAGTCCTTCTTGTAGGTCTGGCGGTCGAAGAAGCCGAACGCGAACAGCTCCCGCAGGGTCTCGAAGACGCGTTGGTCGAGCGTCTTCTGGCTCACCTGGCCGCTCGCCAGCATGGCGTTGACCTCCGGCGCCGTGTAGCACGTGTCGGCGATGTCGAAGTTCAGGCCCGCCTCGAGGTTCTGCGGGTCTCGTGGCAGGCGGCGGCGTCGGAGACGACGAAGCCGCGGAAGCCCCACTGCCTGCGCAGCGTCCCCGTGAGCAGCCACGGGTTCGCGCACGCGTACGTCCCGTTGATGAGGTTGTACGAGCACATGGTGGTGGCGCTGTGCCCCTGCTTGATCGCGGCCTCGAACGCGGTGAGCTCGATCTCGTGGAGCGTCCGCTGGTCGGCGTGGACGTTGACGAACGGCCGGCCGCCGTAGACCCCGAAGATGGGGGAAGGGCCGACCTGCCCCTCCTGGTTGTTGGCGGCGAAGTGCTTCACGTCCGCCATCACGCCCTGCCGCTGGAAGCCCTTGATCCATGCCACCGCGGTCTGGCCGGCGAGGAACGGGTCCTCGCCGTACGCCTCGAAGGTGCGGCCGCCGAGAGGGCTGCGCATGATGTTCACGGTCGGGCCGAAGTCGCCGTCGAACCCCCGGTGCCTCACCTCCACGCCCACGGTCGCGCCGTAGCGCGACGCCATCGAGCGGTCGAAGTTGGCTGCCAGAGCGGTGGCGGCCGGCATAGCGGTCGCCCCGCTGGCGCCCGAGCCGAGCCCGCCCGCACCGACGGCGCCGTCGGTCCAGTTGATCAGCGGCAGGTCGACGTCGGGTCCCGCCTGCCCGGTGAGGATCCCGACCTTGTCGGACTGGGACATCGCGGCGAGCATCAGCTTGGCGCGGGCGGTGGGAGAGAGCGCCGTGTTGCACCAAGGGTGGTGGCCGCAGCGGCCCTTGGCGTTCGCCGCTGCCGGCATCGCGAATACCGCGGCTACGGACAGCACGACCAGCGCAATCCAGCACCGCCGGCATGCCGGCTTCCACCTTCGCGCGTGCGCCCTGTGCCCCTGTCCGAACCGCGTGACGGAGGCATTCTGATGCTTGGCGGACGCGGGCGTGCCGCACCCAGATCAGCAACTAGACTGAGCCCCGT
>VAXR01000207.1 GCA_005885165.1 Actinomycetota bacterium | reverse complement strand
GGCGTCAGTACCCGGCCGCGCTCGTTGGGGAGCACGTAGCTGCGCTCGTCGAACGGCACGCCGGGGAGCGGCACGGCGCGGTAGCCGACCGAGCGGAACACCAGGCCGCAGTCGATCGTCTCGATCTCGTCGTCGGCCGGCCGCGGACGGAGAATGCCGTCGTCGGCCTGGACGATCTGGTTGCGCCGGATGTCAACGGCGTCGACGCGACCGTCGCCGCGGATCTCGACCGGGGAGCGCAGGAAGCGGAGCACGATCCGCCGCCGAGCATCAGGGTCTTCGGGCCGCGCCGCGAACTCCCGCAGCAGCTGGACGTTCTTGCGCGCGGTGAAGGTGCCGTCCACGTCGAGCCAGCGCTTCGAGAGCGGGTCGAGCTCGACCTCCTCCGGATCGACCCGGACATCGACCCCGTCCATGCGCCCCAGCTCGCGCAGCTCCGCGCTCGTGAACGCCGCCTGCGCCGGACCGCGCCGGCCGAGCACCACGACCTCCTCGACCTGGCTCTCGCGGAGCGCTTCGAGCGCGTGGTCCGCGACGTCGGTGCGCTCGAGCTCGGCCGGGCTGAGCACCAGCATCCGCGTCACATCGGCCGCCACGTTGCCGTTCCCGATGACGACGGCGCGCTGCGGCGAGAGGTCGAACACGAGGTCGCGGTAGTCCGGATGGCCGTTGTACCAAGCCACGAACTCGGTAGCCGCCCAGCTCCCCGGCAGGTCCTCGCCGGGGATCCCGAGCGACTTGTCGGTCTGCGCGCCGGTGGCGTAGATCACCGCGGAGTAGTGGCGCATCAGCTCCTCGTGCGAGATATCCGTCCCGACCTCCACGTTGCCGAAGAAGCGGCAGCCGCGCGCGAGCGTCTCCCGATCGAACGTGTCGTCGAGGCGCTTGATCTCCTGGTGGTCGGGCGCGACCCCGCCGCGCAGGAGCCCCCACGGCGTCGGCAGCCGCTCGAACAGGTCGACCTCGACGTCGCGGCGCATCCGCCACAGTGAGGCGGCGGCGAACGCCCCCGCCGGGCCGGCCCCGACGATCGCGACCCGCGGCACCGCGTCCGTCATGGGATCGCGGTGCGCTCCGCTGTGCTCCGTTCCACGAAGAACTCCGCGTTCAGCTCAAGCGCGTACTCGAACTTGTCGGGCGTCAGGGCCTCGGGGAAGATCGCATCGACCGGGCAGGCCTCGACGCAGGCGTCGCAGTCGATGCAGATCTCGGGGTCGATGTAGAGCTGCTCCGCCGTCTCGAAGTCGGGATCCCCCGGCTTCGGATGGATGCAGTCGACCGGACAAACCTCGATGCAGGAGTCGTCCTTTATGCAGCTACCGGCGATGATGTAAGTCACGAGTCCCTACAGGCTACGAGGCGCGCCGGGTCAGCCGGCCTGCATCGCCGGCATGTTCTTCATGATCTGCTGCTCGACCTCGGCCATCTCCTTGGCGGGGCTGAACTGGAGGTACTCGGTCCCCGCGTCGGCGCGCTGGAGGTGCCCGGGCGGCACGTAGAAGGCATCGCCGGGCTCCATCACTTCCTCCTTGCCGTCGACCGTGAAGGTCACCTTTCCCTTGAGCACGTACCCCCAGTGCGGGCAGTGGCACTGGTCGTCGGGCAGCCCCTTGAGCATCGGGGTCGAGTCGATGTCCTGCTTGAAATGCACGAACTCGATCGCGTTCCCGTCGACCTCTTCGTGCCAGGACTCGACCGGCCCGTAGTCGTCGTGCTTGGAGCTCTGCTTGGAGATCCGCGGCATGTGCTCGCTCCCTTCGGTTGGCGATCAGCAGCGTACGCCCTGGCGAGCTGGTCCGCCCGGTCCTCCAGGGCTGCAGGGCTAGAAATCCGTGCTGTCAGTGAGCCCGAAGACGTTGTCCCAAGGGTCGAGCAGCGCGGCGAAGGTGCCGCCCGGCAGCTCGAATGGCTCCCTCTCGAACCGCACGCCTTTCGCGCTCAGTTCCTGGTAGGCCGAGCGGACGTCGGCTACCCGCAGGACGAGGCGGGAGTATTCGCCAATCGTCGCCTTGCCTGGCGGCCGGTCGTAGAACGTGTAGGGGGAGAGTGCAACCGGCGATCCGGGCGGTGCGACCTCTACGTACCGGTCGCCGTCACTCCCAGAGAGGTCCTTGCGCTTCTCCATCCCAAGCAGGTCGCAGAAGAACCGCAGGGCCTCGTCGATGTCGTCGACCGGTACCGCGACGATGCTGATCCCCGTGATCATCCGATCCGCCTCCTCTGTCAGGCATCGCTGTTCTCGTCGAGTCGTTCAATTTTGCTACGTGCTGTTTCTCCGGTGTGACTCGCGGTGGCCGCGTGCGAGCCGGCAATAGCCCATAGGGCGCGAACTACGAGAGCACCGAGTAGAGCGCATCCGCTCGGGCCCAGGCGGCTCGGGCGGCGTCGCCCACGGGTGGGACTTCGCCCATCAATTCCGCCGACAATGCCATCACCACCGTCGGGTCGAAGACACTTCCGCTGGTTGCTTGGACGCACCGGAGCGCAGACTCCATCGGCGCGCCGGCGCCGTGTGGTGGTTTTGTCGTGAGCGTCCAGACGGCACCGCAGGCGGCGAGGATTCGACTTGCGAGTGGGATCCTCTCGCCTCGGAGCCGGTGCGGGTAACCCCGTCCGTCCCAGCGCTCCCCGAGCAGTCCGACGATGAGGGCGACGACCTCGAACCCAGGGAGATGCGCGACTTGGACGGCCAGCTCGCCAGGATCCGGGCCCGCGAACCAAGTTGCGTCCGCCGTCTCCGTGCCAAGCCGGACCGTCGTGCCGCGGGTGACCGTCGAGATCTCGTACACGCGAGCGGCCAG
>VAXR01000093.1 GCA_005885165.1 Actinomycetota bacterium | reverse complement strand
ACTACGTGGACGTCGGCACCTCGGGCGGCGTCTGGGGCCTCGAGGTCGGCTACTGCATGATGGTCGGCGGCGCCGACGAGGCGGTCGAGCGCCTCTCCCCGATTCTCGACGTGCTCGCCCCGCCGGAGGACGACGAGCACGGTCCGGGCTGGGGTCACTTCGGCCCGGCGGGCGCGGGGCACTACGTGAAGATGGTCCACAACGGCGTGGAGTACGGGATCATGCAGGCCTACGCCGAGGGCTTCTCGCTGTTCGACGCATCGGAGTACGAGCTCGACAACGCGAAGATCGCGCACCTCTGGATGCAGGGATCGGTGGTCCGCTCCTGGCTATGCGAGCTCGCGGCGCGCGCGTTCGAGCAGGAGGGCAACGACCTGGCCGCGCTCGAGCCGTTTGTCGAGGACTCCGGAGAGGGGCGCTGGACGGTCGAGGACGCGATCGACAAGCGCATCCCCACCCCCGTGATCACGACCTCGTTGTACGAGCGGTTCAGCTCACGCGGCCAGAACGCCTTCGCGGCGAAGGTCAACGCCGCCCTGCGCAACCAGTTCGGGGGACACGCCCTGAAGGTCGTCGACACCGCGGCGCAGCGCCAGCCGCACGCCGAGTAGCGATGGCCACCGTCGCGCAGCCGCAGCGCCAGGACGAGGCCAACCCGCTCGTCGAGGGGCTGGAACGCCTCCCCGTCCATCCGACCACGCTCGTGATCTTCGGCGCCACGGGGGACCTCGCCAAGCGCAAGCTCCTGCCGGCGATCTACAACCTGGCGCACGAGGGCGCCCTGCCCGAGCGCTTCAACCTGATCGGCGTCTCGCGCGGCGACATCGGCGACGACGGGTTCCAGGAACTGGCGCGCGAGTCGATCTCGCAGTTCTCGCGCCGTCCCGCGGACGAGAAGGTGCTCGCCGCGCTGGTCGAAAACATGCGCTACGTGCCCGGCTCGTTCGACGAGGACCAGGTCTACGAGAAGCTCGGGGAGGCCGCGAAGGAGCTCGACGAGCAGGCGGGCATCGCCTTCAACCGGCTCTTCTACCTCTCGACCGCCCCGTCGTTCTTCCCGGTGATCGCCGGGAAGCTCGGCGAGCGGGGCCTCCACGAGACCGAGGGTGCCGAGGTCCGGATGATCGTGGAGAAGCCGTTCGGCACCGACCTCGACAGCGCGCGCAGCCTGAACCGCGAGCTGCTGTCGGTCTTCGACGAGCGCCAGATCTACCGGATCGACCACTACCTCGGCAAGGAGACCGTGCAGAACATGCTGGTTCTGCGGTTCGCCAACGGGATCTTCGAGCCGCTCTGGAACCGCTCCTACGTCGACAGCGTCCAGATCACCGCCGCGGAGGACATCGGGATCGGCACCCGGGCCGGCTACTACGACAAGTCCGGCGCGCTGCGCGACCTGGTCCAGAACCACATGCTCCAGCTCCTGATGCTGCTCGCGATGGAGCCGCCGGTCTCGTTCGACGCCGACGCGGTGCGCGACGAGAAGGTCAAGATCCTGCACGCCATAAAGGCGCCGGCAATCGAGGAGGTGCCCGAGATGGCGGTGCGCGCGCAGTACGGCCCGGGCGCGTCGGGCGGCGAGCAGGTGCCGGGCTACCTCGACGAGGAGGGCGTGCCGGACGGATCGCGGACGGAGACGTTCGCGGCGCTCAGGTTGAAGGTCGACAACTGGCGCTGGGCGGGCGTCCCGTTCTACCTGCGGACGGGCAAGCGGCTCGCCCGAAAGATCACCGAGATCGCGGTCACGCTCAAGCCGGTGCCGCACCTCGCCTTCCAGCAGAGGGGATCGCTCGGGGTCCAGCCCAACCAGCTCATCCTCTCCGTCCAGCCGAACGAGGGCGTGTCGCTCTCTCTGGTGGCGAAGATCCCCGGCGCGCGCCTGAGCGTCCGCCCCGTGAACATGGAGTTCCTGTACGGCACGTCGTTCCTCTCCCAGTCGCCAGAGGCGTACGAGCGGCTGATCCTCGACACGATGCGCGGCGACGCCACGCTGTTCGCGCGGAACGACGAGGTGGAGCGGGCTTGGACGATCTGCGACCCGATTCTCGAGGCCTGGTCGCGCATGGACGAGCCGCTTCCGACCTATCCGGCCGGCTCGGCCGGGCCCGAGGAGGCGAACGCCCTAATCGAGGACGGTCACGTGTGGAGGCCGCTGTAGCGATGGCCCCCCTCCAGGCGCCGGAGGTCTGGAGCGCCGACGACACCTCGCCCGGCGAGATAGAGAGCGCCCTGCGCACCCTGCTCGAGGAGCAGCACGCCTCGAGCGACGCCTACGTTCCCGCGCGGGTGCTCAACCTGGTCGCGATCGTAGACCGCGACTGGCGTGGCGAAATCGTCAACCGGCTCGAGCGAGTGGGGCGCTACCACCCCTCGCGGACGATCGTCATCGCCGTGGAGCGCGGCCGCTCCAAGCTCTCCGCCTGGGCCACGATGTCCGCCCACGGAGACCCGGAGCCCGGCTCGATCTGCGTCTGCGAGGAGCGGGTGGAGATCGAGGTCGGGCCCGAGCACGTGGCGCGGCTCGCGACGATCGTCGATCCGCTGGTGGTGCAGGACCTCTCCACGGTCGTTTGGGCGCCGCACGGCCACAACGAGGCGGTCGACGCCCTGCTGGACCTGGCCGACGTGAACCTGCTCGACTCCGTGGAGGCACCCGACCCCGCGAGCGCCATCGGGCGCGCTCAGCAGCTGCTCGAGGCGGGCTACGTGGTGGACCTGGCGTGGCTTCGCAGCACGCCGTGGCGGGAGCGCATCGCCGCCACCTTCGATCCGCCGGCGTTCCGCGGCGAGCTCGGCAAGATCGACGAGGTGACCGTGCACCACCGCGACGACTCGGCGATCAGCGCAATGCTGCTGGTGGGCTGGCTCGCGTCGCGGCTCGGCTGGGAGCCGGGCGCGGTGGTGCGCCAGAACGGGAGCATGCTCTCGCGCGCCCGGGGCCGGCGCGCCGAGGTGAAGCTGCGGCTCGAGCCGGAGGCGCGCCAGGACGTGCCGGGGCTGGCGGGCATCACGATCGGGACGGGCGGGGGGATGACCGTGTCGCTCGACCGCGGCCCGGGCGGGCTGGCGGCGAAGCGGCGCCTCCACGACGGCCGCGAGTACTCGTGGGTGGTCCTGGGAGCGTCGCGCGGGGAGGCCGGGATCCTCGGCGAGGGCATCAGGCAGGCGCTCCTGCGCGACCCCACGTACGGCCCGGCGCTCTCGGCGGCATCGGCGATGCTGTCCTCGGGCTGAGCGACTTGACCGAGACACGGGTAGTCCCTGACCCGGCGACCGAGTGCGCCGAGCTCCTCGCGGACGCCGTCGCGAGCGGCGGCCACATCGCCCTGACCGGCGGTGGCACGCCCCGCGCGTGCTACCGGCAGCTCGCCGGGATGGATCTCGACTGGTCGGGCGTTACGGCCTGGTTCGGGGACGAGCGCTGCGTGCCGCCGGATCACGAGGACTCGAACTACCGCATGGCGGCCGAGGCGCTCCTGAACTCGCTGCCATCCGAGTCGGATGGCGGCCCGGCGGTCCACCGCATCCCCGGCGAGCGCGGCCCGAACGCCGGCGCCGAGGACTACGAGCGCGAGCTGCGCGAAACCCTGGGCGAGGAGATGCCGCGCCTCGACCTCGTGCTGCTCGGGCTCGGTCCCGACGCCCACGTCGCGTCGCTCTTCCCGGGCCAGCACACGCTGCGGGTCCAGGACCGTCTCGCAGTCGGCGTCGAGGAGGCAGGCTTCGCGCCCTACGTGCCGCGGGTCTCGCTCACCCTGCCCGTGATCAACAACGCGCGCAGCGTCGTCTTCCTGATCGCGGGGGAGGAGAAGTCGGACGCCGTGGCGAGGGCCTTCGGCGGCGGCCCGTCGGAGGACGCGCCGGGAAGCCTGGTCCGCCCCCAATCGGGCGACCTCACGATTCTCCTCGACCCCGCCGCGGCGAGCCGGCTCTCGTCGCCGCCCGCATGAGGCCGGAGGCGCCGTGATGGAAGCCGCGGCCGCTCCCGTCCGGAGCCCCTCCGAGGAGTACGCCGGTACGAGCCCGTTCCCGCCGATCGCGGACTACGCGTTCCTGTCCGACTGCGAGACCGTGGCGCTGGTCGCGCCGGGCGGGAACGTCGAGTGGATGTGCCTTCCGCGGATGGACTCCCCGAGCGTGTTCGGAGCGATCCTGGACCGCGATGCCGGCGGCTTCCGCCTTGGCCCCGCCGACATGCAGGTGCCCGCCGCGCGCCGCTACATCCCCGGCACCAACGTGCTCGAGACGACCTGGATGAGCCGGATGGGCTGGCTGATCGTGCGGGACGCCCTGCTCGTGGGGCCGTGGCACGACGAGGAGGAGCGCTCCAACACCCACCGCCGCGCGCCGACCGACGACGACGCCGAGCACGTCCTGCTGCGCGTGGTCCATTGCGTGCAGGGTGTGGTCGAGCTCCAACTCGACTGCGAGCCGAACTTCGACTACGGCCGGCGGGGCGCCGAGTGGGAGTACACGGGGGAGACCTACAACGAGGCGGTCGCGACGGCCGAGGGCTGCGACGTGGAGCTCAAGCTGACTACCGACCTGCGCGTGGGCTTCGAGGGGCGCCGCGCCCGCGCGCGGCACACCCTGCGCGACGGGGAGTCCGCGTACGCGGCGCTCTCCTGGAGCGAGCACGCGCCGCCGCAGGACGTGGTGGAGGCCGCCCAGCGGATGCTCCGCACCGAGAAGTTCTGGACCGAGTGGCTGAACCACGGCGTCTTCCCCGACCACCCGTGGCGCATCTACCTCCAGCGAAGTGCCCTCACGCTCAAGGGTCTGACCTACGCGCCCACCGGCGCGATGCTCGCGGCGGCGACCACCTCGCTTCCCGAGACGCCTCACGGCGAGCGCAACTGGGACTACCGCTACTCCTGGATCCGCGACTCCACGTTCATGCTCTGGGGCCTGTACACGCTCGGCTTCGACTGGGAGGCGAACGACTTCTTCTACTTCGTGGCCGACGTCGCCGGCAGGCCGGACGAGGACCTCCAGGTGATGTACGGGATCGGCGGCGAGAAGGCGCTCGAGGAGCAGGAGCTCGAGCACCTCTCGGGCTACGAGGGCGCGCGACCGGTGCGCATCGGCAACGGCGCGTACACGCAGCGCCAGCACGACGTGTGGGGCGCGGTGCTCGACTCCGTGTACCTCCACACCCGCTCGCGCGACCTGCTGCCCGAGCGCGTCTGGCCGATGCTCGTGAAGTCCGTCGAGGACGCGTTGGCCAACTGGCGCAAGCCCGACAGCGGCATCTGGGAGGTGCGCGGCGAGCCGAAGCACTTCACCTCCTCGAAGCTCATGTGCTGGGTGGCGGCGGATCGCGGCGCGCGGCTGGCGCGGATCCGGGAGGACGACGAGAAGGCCGAGGCCTGGGAAGCCGCGGCGAACGAGATCCGCGACGACATCTGCACGAACGGGCTGAACAAGGACGGCGTCTTCTGCCAGCACTACGAGACCGACGCCCTGGATGCCTCGGTGTTGCTGATGCCGCTCGTCCGGTTCCTGCCCCCCACCGACGAGCGCATCCGCAAGACCGTCCTTGCGATCGCAGACGGCCTGACCGAGAACGGGCTCGTGCTGCGCTACCGCGTCGACGAGACCGACGACGGGATGTCGGGGAAGGAGGGGACGTTCGCCATCTGCTCGTTCTGGCTGGTCTCCGCGCTCGCCGAGATCGACGAGCCGCAGCGCGCCCGTCAGCTGTGCGAGCGGATGCTCTCGTACGCGAGCCCGCTCTATCTGTACGCCGAGGAGATCGACGCGATGACCGGCCGCCACCTCGGCAACTTCCCGCAGGCGTTCACGCACCTCGCGCTTATCAACGCGGTGATGCACGTGGTGCGCGCGGACCGGGAAGAGAGCACGCGCCGGTTCTCGCGGGCGCGCCGCGGCAGCGCTCGCGCGGCCTGAACGCGGCGCGCCGCCCGGCGGTGCCGGGCGGCTACTTGATCCTCAGCAGGTCGATGTCGAAGATCAGCGTCTCGTTCGGCCCGATGGCCGGCGGCTGGCCCTGCGGCCCGTACGCGAGATCGGGCGGGATCACGAGCTGGCGCCGGCCGCCCACGCGCATCCCGACCACGCCCTGGTCCCAGCCGGGGATCACCATCCCCTTGCCGAGCTGGAACCTGAACGGCTGGCCGTGGTCCCACGACGCGTCGAACTGCTGGCTGGTCGAGTAGGAGACACCCACGTACTGCACCTCGACCTTGTCGCCCGACTTCGCCTTCTTGCCCTTGCCCTTCACGATGTCGCGCTTCTGCAGCGTCGTCGGCGGGCTGCCCGTGGGCTTCCCGATCGGCGGCTTCGAGCCGAGCTTCTTCTCCCCGGGCGCGGGCGGCACGCGCCCCGGTGCCGACGCGCTGGTGGAGGCGCTGCTCGTGGACGAGCTCGAGCCTGCACTCGACTTCGACTTCCCGCCGCAACCGGTGGCCGCCAGCGCGCAGGCGACGAGCAGCGCCGTGCACGCCGAGCCCAGTCCCCGCGAGTCAGAGCCGCGCATCGACCACCATCGCGGCGAACAGCAGCGCCAGGTATGCGAGCGAGAAGAGATAGAGCCGCAGCGCCGAGAGACGATCCCGCCGGCGGTTCAGCTCGAGCGCGAGCGTCACGAGCCCGCCTCCGAGCAGGAGGGCCGCGGTCGCGTAGATGCCGCCGAAGAGCTGGCCGGCGACCGGCAGCATCGTGACCGGCACGAGCAGCAGCGAGTACATCACGATCTGGATGCGCGTCTCGCGCTCGCCCCGAACGACCGGCAGCATCGGGACGCCGGCGCGCCGGTACTCGTCGCTCATGAGGAGCGACAGCGCCCAGAAGTGCGGCGGCGTCCAGTAGAAGACGATCGCGAACAGGTAGAGCGCGCTCCCGCTCAGCCGTCCGGTGGTCGCGGCCCACGCGACCAGGGGCGGCACCGCGCCCGCCGCGCCGCCGATCACGATGTTCTGGGGCGTGGTGCGCTTCAGCCACAGCGTGTAGACGAGCACGTAGCCGAGTAGGCCCGCCATCGCGAGCGCCGCGCTCAGCACGTTGACGGTCGACGCGAGCAGCACGAACGACGCGAGCCCGAGGGCGATGCCGTAGGTGAGCGCCGCGCGCGGCGAGATCCGCCCGGCCGGCACCGGCCGGTTCCGAGTCCGCCGCATGACCGCGTCGATGTCGCGGTCCAGGTAGTGGTTGATCGCCCCGGCCCCGCCCGCCGAGAGCGCGCCCCCCAGGCAGGTGAGGACGACGCGGCCGATCGACGGCGTGCCGGCCACGTACATCGTCGTGACGGTCGTGAACAGGAGGAGCGACTGGACCTTGGGCTTGGTCAGGCTCAGGTAGTCGCGCGCCAGCGCCGAGATCTGCGAGGCTCGGGCGCGCGCGTCCTGCCGCCGCTCTGTCCTTACGCCGGCTTCCACTAGGCCGCGACCGCCCGTTCGGTCGTGAGCTGGCCCGAGGGCTGAGGCGCCGCTCTCGGGATCCTGAAGAGCTGGAGGCTCAGGGTCGTGAGCGTTCCCCAGAGCAGCGTCGCCGTCGCCAGGTGGGCGAGGATCAGGAGCTCGTACTCGTGCGTCAGCCAGACGTTCAGGCCGCCCAGCGCGATCTGGAGCACCAGCAGTCCCGCCAGCACCTTGGCCGCCCGCACCACGGTCCCGGCCGGCCGCCGCCGCAGCGCGAGCACGATCAGCGAGATCGCCGCGATCGAGAACAGGTAGACGAACACGCGGTGGGTCAGGTGGATGTTCACCAGGCGGTGCGGGCCGAACGGCAGGAAGCCGCCATTACAGGCCGGGAAGGCGTGGCCGCAGGCGTGGTGGGCTCCCTCGGTCAGGCGCTGGTCGGCGCGGCCCAGGTGCTCCGTCCCGGCCATGTATCCGCCGGCGACGATCGCCCCGAACAGGAGCGCCTGCGTGGCGATCGCGAGCTGGCGGAAGCGCGGCCCGCCGTCGACTCCCGGGGCGCCGCCCTCGTCGACGCGTGACGCGCGGACGACGAGGAGCGCCACCGCGAACAGCAGCATGGCGAGGCCGAGGTGCGCGGCCACGAGCGGCTCGTCGAGGTTCTTCTCCACCGTCGCGGCGCCCAGGACCGCCTGGGCCACGATCAGCACCGCGCCCGCGACGGTCGCGCGCACGAGCCAGCGGTGGCCGCGGTGCCGCCGCCACGCCCACACCGCGAGCACGAACATCTCGACCACGACGATCGACGCGACGGCGCGGTGCGCGTACTCGATGCCCGTGTGCAGCGAGAAACCCGGCATCAGGTCGCCGCGGCAGAGCGGCCAACCGCGCGTGCCGCTTCCGCCCGGCCCGCATCCGAGCCCGGACTCCGACACGCGGACCACGCCGCCGAGCACGATCAGCAGGAATGTCGCGACCGCGGTCCAGCTCGCCAGCCGCCTGAAAGCGGATGACGGCGTGCTCATGTGGCCCCGGTGGTGACGGGCTGGGAGACCGTCTCGGCGCTACGTCCCGTCCGCCGGGCGACGTCGCGGCGGATGTCCTTCATCGGCTCGACGCTGCGGATCCTCGGCACGATGTCGAAGTTGTTCTCGGGCGGCGGCGACTGGGCGAACCACTCGAGCGTGTTCGCCTGCCACGGGTCGTTGCCGGCCTTCCGCCCCGATCGCAGGCTGAGGAGGACGTTCACCACGGTCACCAGTACGCCGGTGGCAAGGATTAACGAGCCGATCGTGGAGATCAGGTTGAGCGTCTGCCAATTGCCGTGCGGCGGGTACCAGTAGATGCGCCGCGGCATCCCCTCGAGCCCGAGCGAGTGCTGCACCAGGAACGTCCCGTGGAAGCCGATGAACATGAGCCAGAACGACGTCTTGCCGAGCCCCTCAGACAGCATCCGCCCTGACATCTTCGGGAACCAGTAGTACACGCCGGCGAAGATCCCGAACACGCTCCCGCCGAACAGCACGTAGTGGAGGTGGGCGACGACGAAGTAGGTGTCGTTGAAGTACCAGTCGACGGGGAAGATCGCGAGGATCACGCCGGAGATCCCGCCGATCACGAACGTCGCGAGGAAGCCCGCGGCGAAGAACCGCGGCGTCTTGAAGACGATCGATCCCCGCCAGAGCGTAGCCAGCCAGTTGAAGATCTTCACCCCGGTCGGCACCGCGACCGCGAACGACGACAGCATGAAGAACGCCAGCACCACCTCCGGGACGGGGGTGGGGAACATGTGGTGCGCCCACACCAGCATGCTCACGAAGGCGATGCCTGCGGTTGACGCGGCGATCGCCTTGTAGCCGAAGATCGGCTTGCGCGCGAAGACCGGCAGTACCTCCGAGATCATCCCGAAGGCGGGCAGGGCCATGATGTAGACCTCGGGGTGGCCGAAGAACCAGAAGAGGTGCTGCCACAAGAGTGGATCGCCGCCTCCCGTGTTGTCGAAGAACGCGGTGCCGAAGTGGCGGTCGGTGAGGAGCATCGTGACCGCGGCGGCGACGACCGGCAGCGCCAGGATCAGCAGGTAGCTGGTGATCAGGATCGTCCACACGAACAGCGGCATGCGCCCCCAGCTCATGCCCTTCGCGCGCATGTTGTGGATCGTCGCCGTGAAGTTGATGGCGCCGAGCAGCGACGAGAGGCCGGTGAGGTGGATCATGAAGATCCACGCGTCGATGCCGCCGTCGGGTAGGAAGGCGTTGTCGGACAGCGGCGCGTACGAGGTCCAGCCGGCCGACGGCGGCGTGAAGAAGATGCTCGCGTAGAAGGCGATGCCGCCGAACAGGAAGAGCCAGTAGGAAAGGGCGTTCAGGCGCGGGAACGCCATGTCGCGGGCGCCGATCATCAGCGGCACCAGGTAGTTGCCGAACCCTAAGAGCACGGGCACGACGAACAGGAAGATCATCGTCGAGCCGTGCAGCGTGAGCAGGGCGTTGTAGGTGTGCGGCTCGAGCAGCGTGTTGTTCGCGTGCGCGAGCTGGAGGCGCATCAGCAGCGCCTCGACGCCGCCCATGATGAAGAAGAGGAAGGTCGTGTAGATGTAGAGGAGGCCGATCTTCTTGTGGTCGGTGGTGGTGAGCCAAGCCGTCCAGCCGCGCGGGCGGTCGCGCAGGCCATGGACCGCGATCTCGGGCGGGCCGCCGTTGGCTCGGGTGCCCGCCGGCGAGCGGAGCGCCGCCGGGGGGGCGGGGGGAGCGTATTCGGGGGTCGCCATCTCTACGGCCCCTGCCCCCGGATACGGCGCGCCAGCGACAGCAGCGCCTGCGACTGCCTGATGTCAGCCGCCTGGCGCGCCATCCACAGGCGGAACTGGTCGGGCGGAAGCGCGATCACGGTGGCGCGCATGTCCGCGTGGTTCTCCCCGCACAGCTCGGCGCACTGGCCGTTGAACCTGCCGGGCTTGTCGACGCGGAACCAGGTGTCGTTCGTGTGGCCCGGGATCGCGTCGGCCTTGCCGCCGAGCTTCGGGATCCACCACGAGTGCGCCACGTCCGAGGAGGTGATCTTGAGCGTGACCGTGGTGCCCACCGGCACGTACATGTCGTGGTAGCTGAAGACCTGCTGGGCGCCGGGGTAGTCGAAGCGCCAGATGTACTGCTGACCGTTCACGTGGATCTGGAGCGAATGGCCGCCGGGCACGGCTGGCTGGTGGAGGGCCGCCACCTCGGTCCCGGCGTTGAGGCCTGACGCGGAGGAGCGCTGCGGGGTGGTGACGTCGCTCAGGTAGGCGAAAGTGATTCCCGCCAGGACCACGAGGATCGCCACCGCGCCCACGGTCCAGCCGACCTCGAGCGGCGTGTTCCCCCGGATCTGAGCGGGCTCGGCGCCCCCGCGGCGGCGGCGGTAGCGGATGAGCGAGGTGATCAGGACGCCCTCGACCAGGAGGAAGATCACGGCGCCGATCGCTAGCGAGATCACGTAGAGGGTGTGGATGTCGTTCGCGTTACGGGACGGACTGTACTCGGGCGTGAGGGCGTCCCCCCAGGCCGCCGGAGCGGCGATCAGGACGACGCAGAGCGCCCCAAGCACGGCCACGCAGAGCGCCCCAGGCGCGGCCAGGGGCGCCGCGCTCGGGAGTCGTGAGAACCGGGCGGCTCGCAAGGCGGCGGGATTGTATCCCCGGGCCTGGGTCGGCCCGCCGCGCTCCCGGATCGCCATCACGACGGGCTCCCGCTAGCCAGGCGGGGCCACCCGAGGGGGGCGAACCTGAGGAGCTCTCCTGCTTTTTGGTCGTGGTGCGACCAAAAGACAGGTCGGTTGAGCAGCAACTAGCCCGGATCGCGAGCAAGAACCACGGAGTGGTGA
>VAXR01000206.1 GCA_005885165.1 Actinomycetota bacterium | reverse complement strand
GATCCGCCACCCCTCCCAGCTGAAGAGCATCGTCCTCTTCGACACAGGTGTGTTCATCAACTACTACGGCCACCCGCTCGCCCTCATGTGGCACACCCCGGTCGTCGGCGAGCTCACGATGGAGACGACGACGAAGACCACATTCACGCTCGCCGTCCAGAGCGGCAATCCGCGCCTGCTGCCCCAGGATTTCGTCGACCGCATGTGGGACGAGTACGACGCCGCCACGCGGCGCGCGGACCTCAAGCTCTACCGCTCCGTGAACAACCCCGACGCGATGGGACGCGCGGAGGCCGCAGTCCTGCGAAAGCGGCGCAGGCCGGCGCTTGTCATCTGGGGCGGGACGGACCAGTACATCCCGGCCTATGTCGCGTACGAGCAGGACCAGGCGTTCCCCGGCGCAAGCGTGAACGTCCTCGACTCGGGCCACTGGCCGTTCGTGGACAACGTGGCGAAGGTCGACCGGCTCGTGATCCCGTTCTGGCGCAGGAACGTGGCGCGGCCCGCTACCGGCCGCCGCCACAGGTAGGGGACCGCCGTGCTGATCGCGCAGCTCTCGGACCTACACGTCGGCGGCGGGCGCTACCGCGAGGAGCTCCTGCGGACCGCGATCTCGGAGATCAACGCATTGCAGCCCGACCTCGTGGTGGTCGCCGGCGATCTCACCGACGACGGCTACCCCGACCAGTACCCGGTCGTGAAGGAGGAGGTGGCGGCAATCGAGTGTCCGCACGTCGTTGTCGTTCCAGGCAACCACGACGCGCGGAACGTCGGCTACCTGCGATTCGAGGACACCTTCGGAGCGCGCGACTCGCGGGTCCGGTGCGACGTCGACAAGCTCCAGGTCGCGGTCGTGGCGGTCGACTCGTCGAAGCCCGACCTCGACACCGGCGAGATCGGCCGCGAGCACTACGGCTGGATCCAGGAGGGGTTCGCGGAAGCCGTCGACCTTCGTGTCTTCGTCTGCCATCACCACCTGATGCCGATCCCGGGGACAGGTCGCGAGCGCAACCAGGTCCTCGACGCCGGCGACGTGCTGTCCCTCCTGCGGCACGCCCAGGTCGATCTGGTGCTGTCGGGCCACCGTCACGTGCCGTACGTGTGGCCAGTCGCGGGGCTCCTGCTCGTCCACTCCGGGACCGTCTCGACGCTTCGCACGCGGGGCTTCGACGAGCCTGCGTACAACCTCATCGAGGTCGACCGGGAGCGCATCTCGGTCGAGCTGCACGTCCCGGGCGGCCGCGTGCAGACGCTCGGCGAGTATCCGCGCATCTGGCCGGTGGAGCTGTCGGCTCGGGACGCGGATCCGCTCGTCCATCTGCAGCCGAGCCCGTCGCTCGCGAACGACTAGGGCACTGCAGCACTGGAATTGGAGGGCCGGTTCGCCTTAGACTCGACGTAGTGCCGGACGCAATCCGCATCGTCGAAGACAACATCGAGGCAACCGAGGCCTGGAACGGCCCGCTGTTCGATATCTGGATCGAGTACCGGGACATCGTGGCCGAGAGCCTGCAACCTCACGAGGACGCAGCGCTTGCGGTGACTCCGCCACAGGAGGGCGATCGCGTGCTGGACATCGGCTGCGGGCTCGGCGACACGACCGTCCGCCTAGCGCGTACGGTGGGTCCAACTGGCCACGCACATGGCGTGGACGTTGCGGAGCGAATGATCGAGACGGCGGTCGACGAGGCCGCCGAGACCGGGATCGACAACGTCAGCTTCGCGGTCTCCGACGTCGAGACGACAAGGTTCGATCAGGTTTTCGACTACGCCTTCTCGCGCATGGGCACGATGTTCTTCGCGAATCCCGTCGCCGCCCTCCGCAACGTGCGCGAGGGGTTGGCGCCGGGCGGTCTCTTGAACATGGTGGTCTGGAGGCGCAAGCTCGACAACGAGTTCATGCACCGGGCCGAGACGGTGGTGGCCGAGTACCTCGACGAACCCGAGGAGTCAGATGTCCCCCGCTGCGGGCCGGGTCCGTTCTCGATGGCCAACGCGGACACCGTGACGGACATCCTGAAGCACGCCGGCTACGAGGACATCCGCCTCGCCCGCCAAGACCTCCGGTACAAGATCGGCCACGACCTCGAGCACGCGGTGAGGTTCAACATGGCGCTCGGCCCGGCAGCCGAGGTGCTGCGCCTGTGGGGCGATCGGGTCGACGAAATCAGGCCGAAGATCGCCGATGACCTCCGCAAGGCGCTTGCCGATTTCGTGACCGACGGAGGAGAGGTCGTGGCCCCGTCGTCGACGTGGGCCGTGACCGCGCGAGCGCCTCGGTAGGCAGTCCGGCCGCGTTTCCCGCGGAAACGCGCAGGGAGCAGAGCTTCGAGGACGAGCCCTAGCCGCGCTGCCTCGGGCAGCACCCGCGAGCTCGGACAGCTGGACGAGCACCACCTTGTCGTGCGTCTTCGGCGAGACCTTCGGGAAGACCTTGGCAACCGTGCCGTCGGGGGCGATCACGAACGTCGCGCGCTGAACGCCCATGTAGGACCTGCCGTACATCCGCTTCTCGCCCCATACCCCGTACAGCTCCGCCACTTTGTGGTCCTCGTCGGCGAGCAGTGTGAAGTCGAGCCCGTGCTTGTCGGCGAACTTGCGGATCGCCGCGACCGAGTCCGGCGACACGCCGAGCACCTTCGCACCGGCGCGCTCGTAGTCGGCTCGGTGATCGCGGATTCCGCACGCCTGCGTCGTGCAGCCGGGCGTGTCGGCCTTCGGATAGAAGTAGAGGACGACCGGCTCGCCGCGGTACGCGGTGAGGGTTGTCGGGTTCCCGTCCTGGTCCGGGAGGGTGAAGTCGCGCGCCTGCTGGCCGGCTTTGATCATCGCTCGATGCTAGCCCCGCCTCCCATTGCGGCGGCGGGAACGATCGCGCCGGAGCATCGCTCGATACTTGGCGTGGTCGACCATGTATTCGCGCCGGTCGCCGAAGTCCCGGAGCCGCCTCTCGGCAAACCGCGCCACGGCGCTGCGGCGCTCGTCATCGCCCGGAAGGGCGATTCGGTCAGACAGGACGTCGGCAACCCAGGCCGCCTGGTCGTCGGCGATCGGCAGGAGCGCCCGGTGGGCCTCCATCATCCCCACGAAGAGCAGGTTCGGAGCTTCGGTATGCGCGATCCCCTGGTAGAGGGACCGGGGAGCCGGGCGGGCGTGCTCGGGCAGGAAGTC
>VAXR01000205.1 GCA_005885165.1 Actinomycetota bacterium | reverse complement strand
GCTTCTTGTGCTCCGCGCCCATGGCAAGGATCACCGCGCGCGCCTGGTACTCGTCATCGTCGACGAACACGCGGTGCGGAGACCCGTCGTCCGAGAGCTCCACGCGCGTGGCGTCGTGGCTGATGAAACGTGCACCGAAGCGCTCCGCCTGGTCGCGGAACTTCTGCATCATCTCCGGGCCCATCACGCCCTCGGGGAAGCCCGGATAGTTCTCGACGTCCGTCGTCGTCTGGAGCAATCCGCCCCAGACGAAGCCCTCGATGACCAGCGGGTTCAGGTCGGCCCGCGACGCGTACAGCGCCGCGGTATAGCCCGCGGGCCCGCTTCCGATGATGATCACGTTCTCGATTTCGGTACTCATATCGACTCTGTCTATCGAAGGGCGTGTGCCGTTACTTCACTTTGTATAGTAGCCGGCGAACCCTCCTCCGACCACCGCTGAACGGTCTTCCGTAGCTGCAGGTAAGCCGTGGCGCCGGCCGGAATCGGCAGCCAGAAGGCGATCAGGCGGAAGATCAGTATTGCGGGAAAGACCGTCGCGGCCGGAATCCCGAAGAGGACGAAAGCGCCGATCAACCCGGCGTCCACGGACCCCACTCCGGCCGCCGGAGACGGAGCCAGGTTCGCAACCATCCCGAGGAAGTACCCCTGCACCACCACGCCGAACGGTACCTGCACCCCGAACGCGTGGAAGCTCGCCCAGAGGATCCCGATGTTGCCTGCCCACCAGCCCAGCGCGCCGGCGATCGCGTTTGCGCTTCGCTTCGGATGGCGGAGATAAGCGATCGCTGTGCGAACGCCGGTCGCGACGGTCGCCGGACCGGTTGCGAGCTTCGCCAGTCTCCGGCGCCTGCGGCCGATCCCCGCCAGCCGGCGCTCGAAGTCCTGCGGGATAAGCGCCACGACACCGAGGATCACGAGCACCCCGGCCGCCAGCGCGGCGGGGACGAGCGTGCCTGCGATCGGAGCCTCCCCATTGAGAACGCCGGTGCGGAGCAGCACGCCGAACAGCACCAGCGCGCCGAGATAGACCGCGTACAGAAGCGCCAGGAACGCAACCATCCTGCACGCGGTCCGCCTGCGCTCCATCCCAGCCTTGCGAAGCGCCCAGTACGTCAGGGCCACGCCTCCGGCGCCCCCCGCCGAGAAGAGGATCGTCGCGCCGAACCCCGCCATCGTGATCTGGTACGAGGTTCGAAGATCGAGCCGCCGGCGGATTGCGTCCTCGTCGTCGCGACCTCCAAGGACCCCCCGAAAGAGCATCGAGTAGGCGAGGAACCTTGCCGCGTTGAACCCGAGCGCGACGACGATCCAATACCAGGTCGCGTCGCCGAGCTTGTCGATCGCGTTGCTGACCCCGACGACCTTCGGGAAGATGACGTAGATCGCGACAACCATCAGAACGACGGCGAGGACCAAGCCGATCAGCCGGCGGCGGTCCCGCAGCAGCGCCGCACCGCGCTCCTCGAAGTTCTCGGCGTCCTCCTCGAAGTCCGCCGACGCCATTAACTCCTGGACCTCGGACATCGACTCGTCGAAGGTGTCGGGATCCCTCTGACGCCTTCGTCCCATGGCCGCGATCCGCGCGCGGGCGCGTCCCCCGTCTCTATCCGTGCTCACGCGGCCGGCGCCTCCAACGCCCTCACCAGACGCGCAAGCGCGCGTCCGGCAGGCGCGGCGCGGGGCGCCAGCACGCGCACGCACTCCGCGAGCGCGAGGCCGGCGGCGAGATCGGCGACGTAGTGCTCGCCCAGGTACACGAGCGCGAACCCCAGCGCGCCGGCGTACGCCCAGCCGATCGCACCGGGACCGGGGCCGACATCCGCAAGGACGTGAGCAGCCATCACGGATGTCGCGAAGTGAAGCGAGGGCATCGCAGCAAGTTGATTGCCTGACAACGAATCGTAGAGCCGCTTCCAGTGCCTCCCCCAGAACCGCTCGCCGGCCTCGGTCATGATCCGGCGAACGTGCGGGAGCGCGTGCGTGTTGCCGGCCCACCATGGCGGAGCGGTCGGGAACAGGAAGTAGCCGGCGACGCCGAAGTCGAACACCGCGGCCACGCGCGCCGCCGAGGAGCCGAAGCGCTCGGGGTGGCGCAGCAGTATGTACGCGACTGCCGCGTGAGGCGCGCCGAACCACGACCAGTGCACGATCGAGAGCGCCGTGTCGTGTGCGTGGACGTGGCCGGGACGGCCAAGCGCGTGCTGGAGCCGCAGCGTGGGTATCTCCCCGAGGCCCAATGCGCGGTCGATCGCAATCGGGTAGTTGACGTGCACCCGCCGCAGCAGCGCCTCGTGGTCGTCGTTCGGCAGCTCGTAGTGGGTCACGTAGGCCCACATCTGCGCGCCGTACACGGCGGCGTCGCGGAAGCGCGAGCGAGGCAGCGCGATCGCCACCGCGAGCGGGGTCTGCCAGGCGACCATCGAGGTGACCGCCCGCGGGATCCGCAGGCGGTGGCGCGCGAGCGGAACCGCGACGCCGGCTACCGCCGCCCCGAGCGCGAGACGGCGAACGAAGCTCGACCTCCGCAAGGCGGGCCGGAGGATAACGACGGGCTGCCGAGCTACACGGTCCGGCCGGCTACACGGGCATGCCCGCCGCGCGCGCGTCCTCGGGCGAGGCGATGCGCCCGGGCATCAGATCCTCGGCGGGCGGGGTCTCGAGCCCCAGCACCTTCATGCGCCGCTTGAGCTTGCG
>VAXR01000078.1 GCA_005885165.1 Actinomycetota bacterium | reverse complement strand
CGGTCTCGCACCGCCGCCGCCGGCGCTAGCCCGCCGAGTCACCCGTCCGCGGAGCCTCCGCCGGGCATACTGGAACGCATGACCCTTCGCACCGACCCGTTGCGAGTCGCGCTCGCTCAGCTGAACGCGACCGTTGGCGACATCGAGGGGAACGCGCGCAAGATCCGAGACTCGATCGCCCGCGCCCGCGACGAGGGCGCCCAGCTCGTCGTCCTCCCGGAGCTCGCCCTGAGCGGCTACCCGCCAGAGGACCTCCTGCTGAAGACGAGCTTCGTCGACGCCGTCGGCGAGGCCCTCCGCGACGTTGCGGGGGAGGCCCGCGACATCGTGGCGCTGGTCGGCTTTCCCGAGCGCCGCGACGACGTCTACAACGCGGCCGCCGTCCTGGCCGACGGGAAGGTCGCGGCCGTCTACCACAAGGTGTACCTGCCGAACTACGGGGTCTTCGACGAGCAGCGCTACTTCCAGGCAGGGACGGACGCGGCCCTGTTCGAGCTGAACGGCGTGGCGATCGGCCTCACGATCTGCGAGGACATCTGGGAGCCCGGCCCGCCGGCCACGACCGCGGCCCTCTCCGGCGCCCAGGTGATCGTCAACCTCTCGGCCTCTCCGTACCACGCCGGCAAGCCGCTCGAGCGGGAGGAGATGCTGGTGCAGCGGGCGCGGGACAACCTCGCGACAGTCGTGTTCTGCAACCTGGTCGGCGGCCAGGACGAGCTCGTCTTCGACGGTTGCAGCTCCGTCGTCGACCAGGACGGCGAGGTGCTCGCCCGCGCGCCGCAGTTCGAGGAGGCGCTGATCGTATGCGGGATCGACCCCGGGGCGGCCGTAGCCGCGCGGCTGCGCGACGCCCGCCACCGCAACGCGGTACGCCGCGAGCGGGAGAGCGACAGCCCGCCCGCGCGCACACTCGCCTCGGTGTCGGTCCCCGCTCCCGGGAGCGTGGAAGTCGGGGGGCCCGTCGCAGAGCCGATGGACGAGGACCGCGAGATCTACTCCGCGCTAGTAACGGGCCTGCGCGACTACGTGGACAAGAACGGCTTCGAGCACGTCGTACTGGCGCTGTCCGGGGGCATCGACTCGGCTCTGGCGGCCCTGATCGCGGTCGCCGCCCTCGGGCCGGAGCGGGTCACCTGCGTGAGCATGCCCTCGCCCTACTCCTCGGAGGGCACCCGCGCGGACGCGCGAGCGATCGCCCAGAACCTCGGCGCGGAGCTCCTCGAGCTGCCGATCGACGGCCTGATGAAGGTCTACGACGGCGTGCTCGAGGCGGCCTTCGACGGCCGCGAGCCCGACATCACCGAGGAGAACCTCCAGGCGCGGATGCGCGGGAACATCGTGATGGCGCTGTCGAACAAGTTCGGGTGGCTGGTCCTCACCACGGGTAACAAGTCGGAGATGTCGGTGGGCTACGCGACCCTCTACGGCGACATGGCCGGCGGCTTCGGCGTGCTGAAGGACGTCTTCAAGGGCCGCGTCTACCGGCTGGTCCGCTGGCGCAACGAGCAGGAGGGGCGTGAGCTTGTCCCGGCCTCGGTGCTCGAGCGGCCTCCGTCGGCCGAGCTCCGCTACGAGCAGCGCGACGACGAGTCGCTTCCCGCCTACGAGGTGCTGGACGCGATCCTGGCCGCCTACGTCGAGGAGGACCTCGACGCGGACCAGATCGTGCGCGAGGGACACGACCGCGAGGACGTCGAGCGGGTGATCAGGATGGTCGACCTGGCCGAGTACAAGCGGCGCCAGGCGCCGCCGGGCATCAAGATCTCGACTCGCGCGTTCGGGCGCGACCGGCGCCTGCCGATCACGAACCGCTTCGGGCGCTAGCGCGGGACCACATCACGCGGGCGCCGGGCGCACCGCCATCGTCACGCGCGACAGGGCGCAGAGGCGGTCGTCGTCGTCGGTGATCTCGACCTCCCAGACCCATGTCGTGCGGCCGCGGTGCATCCGGCGCGCCGCGGCGTGCACCGTGCCGGCGAGGATCGGGCGCATGAAGCTGGTGTGGTTGGAGAGCCCCTGCGCCACCATCCCCTCGTGGGCGACCCCAAGGAAGGTCGCCTGCGAGCAAAGCGATTCGGCGATCGCGGCCAGCGCGCCGCCGTGCACGAGGCCGAACGGCTGCTTGATCCGGTCCTCCACCGGAATCCGGCCGCTGGCGCTCTCCGCGGTGACCTCGAGGATCTCGATGCCGAGCGTCGCGTCCAGGGTGCGGTCGAGGCCGACGCTGAAGGGCGGCTCGGCAGTCACCGGCTCAGGTTAACCTTTCGCCCCCGGTGCCGACCTTCGATCAGCTTCCGGCCGAGCAGCGGGCGATCATCGAGCTCGTAGTCCGCCGTGGGCGCAGTTATCAGGCGCTCTCGGAGGCGCTCGGCATCCCGACGCCCCGAGTGCGCGAGCTGGCGCGCGAGGCGCTCACGGACCTCGCTCCGGTCACGGCGGAGCGCGTGGATCCCGAGCGCCGCGCCCAGATCGCCGATTACGTGCTCGGCCAGCAGACGGGCGCCGAGGACACGGCCACGCGTGCCCACCTGCGGCGGTCGGAGGCGGCGCGGGCCTGGACGCTCTCGCTGATCGACTCGCTCGACGACATGTACGAGGACGGCGCCCGTCCGGAGGCCCCTGCCGCGGCAGCGGTGGAGGAGGTCCCGCGCGAGCGCGAGCGCGCCCGCCCGCGGGAGCGGGTGCGGGAACGGCGCGTCCGGGAGCCGGAGGCGCCGCCCGCTGCCGAGCCCGAGCCGAAGGTGCGGGAGCCGCTCGCGCCGGAGGCGGTGGCAGCGGTCAGGCGCCGGCGCCTCATCGCGGGCGGCCTCGCGCTCATCGCCCTCGCCGGGCTGACGGTCGGGATCGTCTCGGTCGCCGGCGGCGGCTCGAAGAAGCACAAGACGGCCACCACCGGACCCACGCGGCTGATCGGCGAGCAGATGCGGCCGATTGGCGGAACGAATGGACAGGGCCTCGCCGTGATCGCGCAGCGCGGGACGCAGAAGATCGTGGTGGTCCAGGCCAAGCTGCCACCCACGAAGAAGGGTGAGGCCTACGAGGTCTGGCTCTATAACAGCCCCAAGGACGCCCAGTCGATCGGCGCGCAGGTCACCGACAAGCAGGGGAACTACCAGGGCCAGGGGCCGCTGCCGTCGAACGTGGCGAAGTTCCGCTACATCGACGTCTCGCTCGAGACGATCCCCGACGCCGCCTGCCAGCGCAACCCGGCCTGCCTGCGCAAGACGGCACAGCACAACGGCCACTCGGTGCTTCGCGGCCTGATCTCCGCCATGCGGCCGCTGAGCGCGGGCACGGGAGCGGGTGGCGCCGGAACCGGGACGGGCACGACGCCGGGCACCGCGCCCAGCGTGCCCGGCGGCGGCACGACCACCGGCCCGTAGCCGCTAGCTCTCCGGCGGCAGCAGCTTCCCGGGGTTCATGATCCCGTTCGGGTCGAAGCGCTCCTTGGCCGCCCGCAGAGCGGCCACGCCGAGCTCCCCGATCTCCTCGCGCATCCAGGGAGCGTGATCGCGGCCGACGGCGTGGTGGTGGGTGATCGTCCCGCCGTGGTCGAGGATCGTGCGCATGGCGGCCTCCTTGGCCGCGCGCCACTGGTCGAGCTCCGCGCCCTCGTGGGCGCGGGCCATGAACGTGAAGTAGAGCGAGGCCCCGGAGGGATAGAGGTGCGACACGTGGCAGCCCACGATCGGCCTCGTGCCGGGCTCGGCCAGAGAGCCGCGGAGAGCGTCCCCCACCGCGGCGTGCAGCTCCTCGAGCCGCGACCAGGTGGTGGCGGTCTCGAGCGTCTCCACGAGGAGCCCGCCGTCTATCAGGACGTCGCGCAGGTACGGCGCGAGGTAGCGCGTCCGAACCCAGGCGCGGCCGGGATTGCGGCCCAGCGACAACCCGCCGTGCGCGCGGAGGATGCCGCGGCAGCGTGCGGCCCTGCCGGCCACGTCCCGCTCGTTCCCCTCGAAGCCCAGGATCACGAGGCAGCCGCGGCCGTGCCCTCGCGCCTTCAGGTACGCGCGGGCGGCGCGATCCCCCGCCGACCCCGTGTTCGACAACGCGACGGCCAGCTCCGTCTCCTCCTCATCCGACAGCCGCGCGATGTCCGGCCTTCCGTGCTCCTGCTCCAGGCCGCGGAACGCTTCGACGCCGGCCGCGAACCCGCGGAAGGACCAGCCCTCGTAGCGCCGCGCGTCGGGTAGCGGCCGGACGTCCAGGGTGGCCTCGGTGATCACGCCAAGCGCGCCCTCAGACCCCACCAGCAGCTCGCGGATCGACGGCCCGGCGGCCGAGGCGGGAACGGTCCTAACCTCGGCCGTACCCGCCGGCGCGACCATCCGCAGCCCAACCACGAGTTCGTCGATCCGCCCGTAGCCCGTGGAGGCCTGGCCCGCCGAGCGAGTGGCTACGCAGCCGCCGATCGACGCGAACTCGAAGGACTGGGGGAAGTGACCGAGCGTGAACCCGCGGGCCTCGAGCTTGGCCTCCGCCGTCCGTAGGGGCAACCCTGCCCCGAGGGTCGCGGTCAGCGAGCGGGCGTCCGTCTCGAGCCGGTCCAAGCGCGCCAGGTCGAGCGAGATCGCGGCGTCGAAGCCGCCCCGGAGGGCGTCAACGCCGCCGACCACGCTCGTACCGCCCCCGAACGGCACGATCGCGACGCCCTCTCGGTCGCATATCGACAGCACCCGGGCCACCTCCTCGTCCGAGCCGGGCGACACGACCGCGTCCGGCGCCACGTCGAGCCCTCCCGCGCGGAGCCGCACCAGGTCGGGGTAGCTGCGCCCCGCGGCGTGGCCGACCCGGCTCGCGCGATCGAGCAGGACGTGATCGTCGCCAACCGCCTCGCGCAGCGCGCGGACGACATCGTCGGACACGGCCGGATCGGGCAGCCGCACGGCGTCGAGATCGACCGGGCGGCGGCTTGCCCAGCCGGTCATCCCGACGCGGCCGAGGATGAAGCGCGACCCGGCGTCGGAGACGGTCACCGGCTGCGCCGGCTCCCCCCACCCCCACCAGCGCATCTGCGGCTCCGCGTGGCTCACGCCGCACCCGCCAGCGCGCGGTCGAGGCCGTCGAGCGCGGCGTCCAGCTGCCGGCGCGCCGCGCGCCGCGCCATGAAGCCTCCGAAGCGGGAGCGCCCGCGCAGGCGGTGGATGGCGGTGAGCTCGACGCGGGAGCCGCCGTCCGCGGCCCCCTCGATAGAGATCTCGGTGGCGATCTCGGCGAACACGCGCTCGAACGGCGACTCCTCCACCTCCTGCCGCCACGCCAGCCGCCGCGGCCGCTCGGCGGCCGTCCGCGTGAAGTCGGCTCGAATCGTCCTGCCCCGCGGCGACCGCATGACCTTCGTCCAGGCTGTCGGCGTCGCCTCCTCGACGCGCTCGACACGCGGCCACCAGCGCGGCAGCTGGGCGGGGTCTGAGACGAGCTCCCACACCTCGGCCGGCGACGCCTGGACCTCGCGCGAGCGGACGACGGTCGGCATCAGGGAAGCACCCCTGCCGCGGGCCAGCTCACGTGTCGTAGACCACGAGGCTGTGCACGGGGTAGTCGCTCAGCCGTTCCCGCCCGCCGAGCGCCGCCAGCTCGACCACGAAGGCGCAGCCCGTCACCTCGGCGCCCGCGGACTCGACCAGCCGGCAGAGCGCCTCGGCGGTGCCGCCCGTCGCGATCAGGTCGTCGTGGACGAGGACCCGCGCGCCGCCCGCGAGGGCGTCGCGGTGCACCTCGAGCGCGTCCACGCCGTACTCGAGCTCGTACTCGACCGACGCCACCTCGCGCGGCAGCTTCCCCGGCTTACGCGCCGGGATGAACCCGACCCCGAGCCGCGTGGCCACTGCTCCGCCGAGCACGAAGCCTCGCGCCTCGGCCGCGACCACGTAGTCGGCCTCGCGCTCGCCGGCCCACAGTGCGAGCAGCGACACCGCGTGCTCGAGCGCTCCCGGATCGAGGAACAGCGGCGTGATATCCCGGAACACGATCCCCGGCCGCGGGTAGTTCGGGATGTCGCGGATGAACTCCCGCAGGTCGAGAGTGCCGGGGGACGGCGTCAACCGGCGATCTTGCGCAGATCCCGCACGAGCAGGAGGTACTTCAGGTGCGAGACGATCGCGGCGAGGTTCTCGAGCGCCTCGACCGCCTCCTTGCGACGGTCCGGATTGCGCGAGCGCAGGGCGGGCGCGAGGATCTGCTCGAGCAGCGAAGCCTCACGGTCGGCGGAGGTGCGGAAGACGCGCAGGTTCCGGCCGCGGACGCCGAAGCGCGCGAGCTCGGTCGCGGCGCGGACGATCTCGCGCTCGGTGTCGTCGTAGAAGGTGTCGCCGTCGCGGCGGCGGCCCTTGATCACACCGTAGTCCTCGAGCTCCTTGACGAGCTTCGGATCCGCCGCGGTGTCGTCGAGGACGTCGGCCAGCCGGTAGAGCGCGCCCTCTCCCGTCACCGCGACGCTGGTGCGGCGCAGCGTCCGCGGGTCGGGGCCCTTGCCGGCCCCGCTGACATCTGTTTCCGCCCGCCCGGCGGCAAGCTCCTGCCTGATCACCCGGAGCGGAAGAAACTCGTCCCGCTGCAGGCGGAGGATCGTGCGCAGCCGCGACAGGTCCGCTGGCGAGTAGAGCCGGTAGCCGCCCTGGGTGCGGCGCGGGGCGAGCAGCTTCTGATCCTCGAGGTAGCGGATCTTCGAGATCGAGATGTCCGGGAACTCGCGCTCGAGCTGCTTGCAGACGGCGCCGATCGTCAGGGACTTCTGGCCCGGCCGCTCGGCCCGCGCCGGCTCTCGCAGCTCGCCGACCCCCGTCCCCTCGGATCTGTCCTCCCGGATGTCGACCTCGGCCATCAGCTGAGGTACGTGAGCTTGTATTTGCCGATCTGGAGCTCGTCGCCGTCCGTGAGCTTGTGCGACTCGATCCGCCTGCGGTTCACGTAGGTGCCGTTCAGCGACCCGAGGTCGTCGATGTAGAGGCCGTCGCGGCGGCGGACGAGCAGCGCGTGATTGCGGGAGACGGTGACGTCGTCGAGGAAGACCTCGGCGTCCGGGCTGCGCCCGATCCGCATCTGGTCGCCCGTGAACTGGAACGTCTCACCGGCCCTCCCGCCGCCGGCGCGGATGACCAGCGTCCCTTCCTCCGTGACGGTCTCGGGATCGACCGGCTTGATGTCCCCCGTCTCGTCGAGCTGCCAGGCGGCGGTGGTGTCATCCGTCTCCGGCGCGACGTCGCCGAGGAACGCGCCGCACTTCTGGCAGTAGTTCGCGCCCTCGCTGTTGATGAACCCGCATTCGGGGCAGTGCATGCCGCCGACCGCCGCCGCGCGAGGGCTACTCGCCCTCTGGGGAACCCTCGGGCATCGTCTTGCCGGCGAGGATGTCGGTCAGCTGCTGGACGTCCGCGCCGCTGATCACCGCCTCGCCCTGCTCCCGCTTGCGCCGTAGGCGGTTCACGAGCTCCGCCCTGAGGATGTCGATCTTGCCGTGCAGGATGCGGCGCTCGTAGGAGACCTCCTGCTCCTGCTGGGTGAGGTCATCGATGAGCGACTTCAGCTCCTGGTCGGAGAGGGCGCCGAGATCGGGAAAGGTGTCCATGGTCGTCCTTGGTAGCGGGCCCGAAGGGAGCGGCGAGTATAGCCTCAAGCCGAGCTTGAGGGTCCGCCGCGGGACATCGCTGCCAGCCCGTCGCGGACGTAGAGGGCGGTCGCCGCGACCGAGGCGGCCAGGCCGATGTACAGCAGGGCATGCGCCACCCAGGTCACGGAGACCATCGCGAGCCAGAGCGCGAGCATCGTCGGCCACACCGCAAGCCGTCCCAGCCAGCTCACCCTGATGTCCACCCCGCGTCGCAGGCCGAGCTGCGCCACGACCAGCATTACGAGCTCCCGGCCGAGCAGCGCCGCGAGCGCCCAGCGCGGCTGGAGGTGGAACTTCCAGCAGACGACCACCCCGGCCGCCACGAGCAGCCGGTCGGTCACGGGGTCGAGCAGCACGCCAAGGCGGCTGTACTGCCCGGTGATGCGCGCGGCGATCCCGTCGAGGTAGTCGGACGCCGCGACCACGGCGAAGATCGTCGACGCCGAGGCGGTCCGCCCGTCGCCGGAGTCCAGGGCGAGCACCAGGAACACGGGGATCAACGCGAGCCTGACGAACCCGATGGCGTTCGGGATCGTCCACGGGTTCAGCGGATGACCGGGCAGCGTCGCGGCAGGCGGTGGCCCCGAGCGGTCGATCCCAAGCAGCCGGCGCTTGGTCAGGGAAGCTCGCGCCACAGCTCAGCCACCGCCTCGGCGGCGCGATCGAGCGGGAGCGTCTGCGTCTCGCGCCCCCGCCGGACCTGGGCCTCCACCTCGCCCGACTCGACGGTGCGCTTCCCGACCGTCAGGCGGAGCGGGCAGCCCACCAGCTCGGCGTCGGCGAACTTCTCCCCCGCGCTCGACTCGCGATCGTCGTAGAGGACCTCGAGCTCCGACTCGCGCAGCTCGCCGTAAAGGCGCTCGGCCACCTCGTGCCCCTCCTCGCCCGGCTTCCCGAGGCCGACGAGCTCGGCGTCGAACGGGGCGATCGCCCGTGGCCACGAGATCCCGTGCTCGTCCGCGTACTGCTCGACCGCAGCGGCCATTGCGCGGGCCGGCCCGAACCCGTAGGAGCCCATCCAGATGAGCTGCTCCTCGCCGCGCTCGTCGAGGTAGGTGGCTCCCAGCGGCTCGGAGTAGCGGGTGCCGAGCTTGAAGATGTTGCCGACCTCGATCGCCGGCTCGATCCTTATGACGGCGCCGTTCGGGCACCTGTCGCCCTCCTCGACGCTCCTCACGTCGGCCCACTCGGGGTCGAAGTCGCGGCCGGGCTCGATCCCCCGAAGGTGGCGATCCGGCTCGTTCGCGCCGGCGACCAGACCGTGCAGCCCCCGAACGGCCTCGTCCGCGAGCACGTCGACCCGCGCCCCGACCGGGCCGATGAACCCGGCGACCGTGCCGAACTCGTCCCGGATCTCCTCGTCGTGCGCGGGGCGGACGGCCGTGCGCAGGTGGTTGCGGAGCTTGAACTCGTTGAGCCGGTGATCGCCGCGCAGGACCACGAGCAGCGGGCCGCGGCCCTCGGCGATCACGGGCATGGCCTTGAGCAGCGCCCCGGCCGGTAAGCCGAGCAGCGCCGCCACGGCGTCGATCGTCGCGGCGCCCGGCGTATCGACCGGCTCGGGCTCGTCGAGCGGCTCCAACAGCCCGTCCACCGGCTGGGGCTCCGCGGACGCGATCTCCATGTTCGCGGCGTAGCCCGCTTCCGAGAGCGCCACCTCATTCTCGCCCGCCGGGCACGGGGCCATGTACTCGTGGGCGCCCGTGCCGCCCATCATCCCCACGTCGGCCTCGACCCGGTACCACTCCAGGCCGCAGCGGTCGCACATCCGGTCATACGCCTTCACATGCAGGTCGTACCCGCGGTCGAGGCCCTCCGGGTCGCGGTCGAAGGTGTACGAATCCTTCATGATGAACTCGCGCGTACGCAGAAGCCCCGCGCGCGGGCGGGGCTCGTCGCGCTCCTTGATCTGGAAGTGGTAGAGGATCTGCGGCAGGTCGCGGTAGGAGCGGACCTCGCGGGCGACGTGCCAGGTGACGGATTCCTCGTGAGTCATCGCCAGCACGAAGTCCGCGCCCCGCCGGTCCTGCAGCTTGAACAGCTCGTCGATGTCGTAGCGCCCCGTGGCGCGCCAGAGGTCGGCCGGGTGCATCACCGGCATGAGCATCTCCTGGCCGCCGATCGCGTCCATCTCCTCGCGGACGATCTGCTCGACCTTGCGGTGGACGCGCCACCCCGCCGGCAGGAACGTCCACAGGCCGGAGGCGAGCTGGCGGATCATGCCCGCGCGCACGAGCAGCCTGTGCGAGAGCGCCTCGGCGTCGGCCGGGGGCTCCTTCACCGTGGGCAGGAAATACGAGCTCAGGCGGGTCACGGGATCAGCCTATTGGTCAGGGCCGCGCTCTCCCGGCGCGCCGCGCCGCTGGGCTCGACCGTCAGACGCGGGTGAAGCGGCGGCCCTCGGTCGGCGAGGTCTTCTCGTCGAGGCGAACCTTCTCCGCCTGGGGCAGGTCGGTGCCGGAGTCGCCGCTCGACGCGGCCTCGGCCTCGAGCTTCGCGATCCGCTCTGGGGTCATCTCGTCGGCGTTCTCCTCCTCGATACGGCGAAGCCAGTCGGCGCCCTCCGCGGCCTTCTGCTCCTCGAACTCGGTGGCCCCGCGCTCGAGTGAGCGATCGATCTCCACGAAGAGCTCGTCCACGAGGCGCTCCTGCGGGACCTTGCGTATGGGCTTGCCCTGGGCGAAGATCAGCCCCTCGTTCTTCGCGCCGGTGATGCCGAAGTCGGCATGCGACGCCTCGCCGATGCCGTTCACCGCGCATCCAAGCACGGCGACCTCGATCGGCTCGTCGTAGCCCTCGAGGCGCTGCTCGATCTCGGCGACCACGGTGTCCATGTCGAACTGGAGCCGTCCGCAGGTCGGGCAGGCGATCAGCTCGGGGCCCCGGCGGCGCAGCTTGAGCGCCTTGAGGATCTCCCAGGCCACCTTCACCTCCTCCTCCGCGTGGAAGGTGGAGAGCGAGATGCGAATCGTGTCCCCGATCCCGTCGGCCAGGAGCGTGCCCATGCCGACGGCCGACTTCAACGAGCCGGACCACTTGGTGCCCGCCTCGGTGATGCCGAGGTGGATGGGGTAGTCGATCTTCCCCGCGAGCAGGCGGTTCGAGGCGATCGTGTTCGGCACGCTCGTCGACTTGATCGACACCTTGAAGTCGTCGAAGTCGAGCCGCTCCATGAGCTCTACGAACTCGACCGCGGCGGCGACCAGCGCCTCGACCGCATTCTCGCGCTCCAGCTCGTGGAGGTGCTTTGGGAGCGAGCCGGAGTTGACGCCGATGCGCATCGGCGTGCCCGCCGCCTTGGCGCGGTCGACGACCTCGGCGACCTTCTCGGGCCCGCCGATGTTCCCGGGGTTCAGCCGGACGCAGTGGGCCCCGGCGTCGATCGCCTTCAGCGCCAGTGTGTAGTTGAAGTGGATGTCGGCGATCACCGGGATCGGGGACTCCACCACGATCCGCTTCAGCGCCTCGACGTCCTTCTCGCGGGGGACGGCGCACCGCACGAGGTCTCCCCCGGCCTGCGCGACCTCGCGGATCTGGCGCATGGTTGCGTCGAAATCGGCGGTCTCCGTCTTTGTCATCGACTGAACGGCGACGGGCGCGCCACCGCCGATCTTCACCCCTCCGACGTCGATC
>VAXR01000077.1 GCA_005885165.1 Actinomycetota bacterium | reverse complement strand
ATGGCCGCGCCACGATGACTAGTGTTCGGTCGCTGACAGCGACCGCACGAACCTGGAGGGAGAGCGATCGATGAAGGTGATTGGAGCAGGGCTTCCGCGTACGGCGACCACGACGCAGATGGTCGCGCTCGAGATGCTCGGGCTTGGCCCCTGCTACCACATGCGCAACGTCCTCGGGGACCTCGAGAACGAGCTGCCTCATTGGAAGGCGGCCATCGAGGGCAACGCGCGCAGTCGACCTGCGACTGGCCGTCGGCGCGCTATTACGCCGAGCTGATGGAGCACTACCCGGACGCGAAGGTGGTCCTCACGGTCCGCGGTTCCGAGGGCTGGGTGAAGAGCATGCGGAAGACCGTCTGGGGGATCTTCTACGGGGACGACGTCATGCGGCACGTGTCCGATGCCCGCGCGACCCTCGACCCTCTCTGGCGGCGATTCATAAACCTCATGACCCGCATGAACTGGGACGAGGAGACCGGCGCGATGGCCGGCGACACCCACAGCGACGACGGCCTGGCCGCGATCATGGAGCGCTGGAACGACTCGGTGAAGAGCACCGTTCCGCCCGACCGTCTGCTCGTTTGGGACCTGCAGGAAGGGTGGGAGCCGCTCTGCGAGTTCCTGGAGGTCGACGTGCCCGGTGACCCCCTCCCCCATCTCAACGAGACCATGTCGTTCAGGGAGGGCATTATCAGCGGCGGCCTGGCCGTCGTGAACGAATGGTGGGACCAGCGCGAGAAGCCCGAGACCGGGCTGCACGGGGCTCCGGTCCACAACTGACCCGTCGCCTCGTCTCACAAAGCAATCCTGACCTGGCTACACCATGTGTGACTAAGTCAGGACAGCGGCCGAAAGTGGCGTCTTACGGGCCGGTGCGGCCCAGGCCGCGCCCCTGCGAGAGCTGGCTGAGCAGCGAGGTGAAGTCGACCGTCTGGCTGGCCGGCGGAGCGGCGATCGACTCCCTCACGCCAAAGTCGTAGAGGTCGAGCGTCTCGTCGAACGAGACCTTCTGGCCCTTGGAAGCGTTCGCGGGCTGGAACGAGTAGACGAGGCGGATCCGCCGCACGCGCTTCTGGGAGTCGATCCATAGGTCCTCGGGGATCTTCGAGATGTGCGTGAGCTGGATGAGCCGCTTGACGCTCTGCTCGGCTGAGGCGCGCTGGGCCGCTGGCAGGCGCTTCGGGTAGCGGTTGAGGTCGACCGTAGCCCTGTAGTGCGTGGTCGGCACGCCGCGAACCGTGCCCGAGCCGACCTTCTTCACGTCGCCGGATACGGCCCGGAGCTGGTCGAGCGTCTGGCGGGGATCGCCGCCGCTGAACTGCGTCAGCTGGTCGACGTTGATGCCGAACTTGCGGCCGAACTGCTGGATGTCGAGCCGCAGCCAGCTCTTCCCCTTCGGCAGGAAGCGCGCGTAGAAGGGCGCCTTCATGTAGATGACGTGCTGGGCGAAGACCTCGTCGATCTTCAGCGCGCCGCCCGCCGTCTGGCCGAGCTGGCCGCCAAGTAGCCCGCTGAGCGACGACATGTCGACCGTCACCTTGCCGCTGCGGGTGCGCGGATCGACGATCCCGCTCCCGTTCAGCGGGATCGGCCTGTTCAGCTGCGGGATGCGGAACGAGCCGCTGATCGCGATCCTGAAGGCTCCGCCGTTAGACGTCGTCGAGACGGCGTCGGAGACGAGCTTGGTGGAGACGGTCGAGCCGCCCCCGCCGCAGGCGCCAAGCGTCAGGCATGCCGCGAGGGCAGCGAAGAAGGCGACAAGCCGGCTAGGGGTACGCCCGCGCATCGGCGCATTGTCGCAGCAACTACGACGTGCCGGCCACCTTCGCGCCCTCGAGCGCGAGCAGCCGCGCCTTCATCTCCGGCCCGCCGCCGTAGTTGCCGATCACCCCGCCGCTCCTCAGCACGCGGTGGCAGGGGATGACGATCGGGATCGGGTTGCGCGCGAGGGCGCTGCCCGCTGCGCGATGGGCGCGCGGGTTGCCGGCCTCCGCCGCCACCTCACCGTAGGTGAGGAAGCTCCCGTACGGGATCCGGGCCGTCTGCGCGAGCACCTTGCGCGCGAAGCCGTGGATCAGGGCGCGGTCGGTCCGGAGCTCGAAGCGCCGGCGCCGGCCATCGAAGTACTCGTCGAGCTGGCGCCGGACGTCGTCGAGCCGGGCCGGCGAGCGCAGCACGCGCGGCGAGATCCGCGTGGCGAGCTCGTCGAGCACGGCGTCCTCGTCCATCGTGTGCAGGAAGCCGACGCGCACGAGGCCGCGCGGCGTAGCGGCCACGAGCAGGTCGCCGAACGGCGACTCGGCGCGAGCGTAGGCAACGTCGAGGAGCTGGCCGTCCTCGGCCTTTGCGAGGAATCGCTCGACCGCCTCCCCCACTCCATCGCCGCCGCCCGTGCGGAGCAGCTCTTCGATTCGATCGCTCATGCCCAAACCTCTCTCAATCGCTTTACGCCCTCGTGAACGCTGCGCCGCGCGGCGTCGTCGCTGCAGTCGAGCACACGCCCGATCTCGCGATGCGACAGGTCGCACGTGAATCGCAGCACGACCGCCGCCCTCTGCTTCTCCGGCAGGGCCGCGACCGCGGCCCAGAGGTCCCCGTCTACGGGCTCGACCCCATGGCCGCCGTTGCCGCTCCGCCGCGGCTCGGGAGGCTCGGCCACCGGCACCGGCGCCCGTCTCGAGCGCCGGTGGGCGTCCATTGCCTTGCTCCGCGCCACGGTGAACAGCCACGCCCGGAGATTCGATCCCTCCCGGAGCCGCGTATACGACCGCAGCGCCGCCAGGAACGTCTCCTGGAAGCAGTCCTCCGCCTCCGCCGGCCCCACCAGTCCGACCAGGAAGCGATGGATCGCCTCGGCGTGGTCGTCCAGCAGGGCCTGGAACGGTGGCAGCGTCACGACCCTAAGAACGCTAGGGCGCGCTGCAATGTGAGGTCGGCCGAGCCGGTTCTTACGCGGCGTCGCGCAGCGAGGCGAGATCGCCGCTCTCGGCCAGCCGCTCGAGAGCGTCTTCCTCGATCTGCCTCACGCGCTCCGCGGAGATGCCGAGCTTGCGCCCGGTCTCGCGGAGAGGCGTCGGCTCGCGCCCGCCCAGGCCGAACCGGAGCTCGACCACGTCGCGCTCGCGCTCGGGCAGGCGGTTGACCGCCTCCTGAACCGCGCTAGTGCCGGCGCCGGTCACGACCTCGTCCTCGGGGTTGGGCGAGTTCGAGGCGAGGAGGTCGCCGAAGGCGGTCTCGCCGTCGTCGCCGACCGGCTGGTCGAGGCTCGTGAGCGGCCGCGCCGCCTTGCGGATCTCGATGACCTGGTCGACGGGCAGCTCGACCGCCGCCGCCAGCTCGTCCTCGGTGGGCTCGCGGCCCAGCTTCGTGGCGAGCTCGCGCTCGGTCCGGTTGATCTTCCGCTCGCGCTGCGCGATGTGAACGGGCAGCCGGATCGTCCGCGAGCTGTTCTCCAGCCCGCGCTGGATCGCCTGCCGGATCCACAGCGTCGCGTAGGTCGAGAACTTGAAGCCGCGCCGCCAGTCGAACTTCTCGGTGGCCCGGATCAGGCCGAGCATGCCCTCCTGCACGAGGTCGCCGAGCGACAGCCCGTGGCCCTGGTACTTACGCGCCACGGAGACGACGAGCCGCAGGTTTGAGTTGACCATGCGGTCCTTGGCCTCCACGTCGCCCTTCTCGATCCGCTGCGCCAGCTCGACCTCCTCGGCGGCCGTCAGCAGCGGGTACTTCCGGGCAGCGTTGAAGAACAGCTGGAGCGAGTCGGTCGTGACGTCCTCCACCTCGTGGTGGCGCGCCTCGTCCGCCCCACGCCGCGCTGCCGCACGCTCCTCGGGCGTACGCGCGAACCGCCGACGGGGCTTGTCGGCGGTCTTAGAGGCGTGCTTGCGGGTTGTCTTCGTCTTCTTCTTCGTGGCTGGCATCAGGTTCCGGTTACTTATGTAACCCGAAGTTGTTAAAAAGTTTCGAAAGTTCGCCGGGAATAGAAGCTTAGCAAGGTGATACCCGGGACTCACTATGTCAACACCGGTAATCGGCGGAAGCTGCGCGAACTTCGCGCGGCTCAGCGAGTCTTGACAGCCTTCAGGACCGAGCTGATCAGCCCGGGGAAGCGCCTGTCGAGATCATCCTTGCGGAGCGACATCAGCCTGTGTGTGCCGTTCGCCCGCGTGTGCGTGATTCCTGCTTCCCGCAGCACCTTGAAATGGTGCGAGAGCGTCGATTTGGCGACCTTCGCCTCGACCGAGCTGCACGGCCGCTCCTCCAGGTCGCCGAGCATTCGGACGATCTCGAGCCGCACCGGATCGCTCAAGGCATGCAGCACGTCCGGGAGGCTCAGCTCGTCGAGTCTGGGGTGATGAAGCGTCCTCATCCCTGCGAGGAGTTCGACCGGAGACGAAGCATCGAATAGCGAGCATAGCGACGGTCGTGCGCAGCGACCAGTCGTCTTCGCGATCCAGTCATCGCTACCAGCGCGAAAGTACGCCGCCCCGTTTGCCAGACTTGGCCCGTGGCCAAGCAGCGCCAGCAGCGCATGCAGTACCGGGCGGGGACGCTCGGCGCCGTCCAGCAGCTCGAGTCGCGCACCGACGAGCAGCTCCTGCGCGAGACCAGGCACCGCGTGGCCGCGCGCGCGATCCTCGGCGCCAGGGCGGCCGAGCGCTACGAGGCGAAGCAGGCCCGTGCGTACTTCAACGAGGCGCTGGCCGGCGCCCACCCGCAGGAGCGCCCCGCGCTGCGCCAGATGATGAAGGCGTCGTTGGCGCTGGCCGAGCGCCGGCCCGACCAGCTGAAGGAGGCGGTCGAGAAGCTAGGACAGGAGCCGCCCTCGAGCCGGCAGCTCCTCCTGCTCCGGGTGATGGGCCTCATCTCCCCTCCCCCGGGCTCGAGCATCCTGCTGCGCGCCCGCGGCTTCGTCTTGCTGCTGGCGCTGGTGATCGTGCTCGTCGCGGCCGGCTTTGGGCTCGTCGAGCTCGTGGCGCTGCCGTTCGGCGGCATCGGCGCGGCGGGGGCGATCCTGATCGGGGTGCTCGTCGTCGTGGCCGTGCTCGGCGTGCTCACCGTGTTCGGGCGAAGACGCCAGTCGCGCGCCACCGAGAAGCGGCGCGCGGAAGCCCGCAAGGCCGCCACGCGGCAGTAGGCGAGCCCGAGCCCGAACGCGTCAGTAGAGGACGGCCGACAGCCGGCGGCGGTGCTCGCGCGCGAGCGGGTGGTCCGGTCCTAGCTCGGTGAAAATCGCCACCATCAGCCTGCGGATCTCCTCTCGGGTCTCGCTGCCATCCGACGCGAGGGCCGATTGGAGCTGCTCGAGGGCGGTCGCGTGATCGCCGCGGTCCCATGCCTCGAACGCCTCGCTCAGATCCGGCTCGCCCACGAGCGCCAGGCGCGCGCGGGCGGCCAGCCCGGCGGCCACGAAGTCGTGCTCGAACGGCTCGATGACGGCCAGCGCCTCCTCGTTCTCTCCGCGCTCGAGCAGGATCCTGGCCAGCGCCGCGGCGGCGCCGGCGTTGCGCGAATCGGCCTCGAGGGCCCGCCGCAGCTCCTGCTCGTCGCCCGACTCGATCGCTCGGGCGGCCGCAAGCTCGGCGTCGGATGGAACCAGGCGGTCGAAGAAGCGCTCGATCTCGGCCGGCGGAATCGCCCCCGTGAACTCGTCGACGACGCGCCCACCGGAGAACGCCTTGACGGCGGGGATCCCCTGGACGCGGAACGCCTGGGCCAGCTCCTGGTTCTGGTCCACGTCGACCTTCGCGAGCTCGACCCGCCCCTCGTGTGCGGCCGCGGCGCGCTCGAGCGCCTGCCCGAGGGCCCGGCAGGGCGCGCACCACTCGGCCCAGAAGTCCACGACGACGGGGACCTCCTGCGATCGCGCGATCACTCGCTGCTCGAAATCTGCCTGTCCGACGTCGAATGCCACGCGCATTCGAGGATAGGCGCCCGCGTGCGGCGGTAGCGTGGAGCCGTGGGTGTCTCCCCGCTTGTCAGTGGATACGACCAGCTGATCCTCGATCTCGATGGGTGCGTGTGGATCGGCGGCGAGCCCACCCCGCGCGCTGTGGAGGCGATCGCCGCGCTGCGCGGAGCCGGCAAGCGGATCGCATTCGTCACGAACAACTCGCGACTGTCCGGCGAGGACTACGTGCGCGACCTCTGGGGGATCGGGGTCCAGGCCTCCGCGGGCGACGTCGTGACCGTCGGCGGCGCGATGCAGCACCTCCTTGCCGAGACACGCCGGGGTCGCACGGCGTTCGTGATCGGCACCGAGGTGATGCTCCGCCACGTGGCCGACGCCGGGCTGAAGGTGCTGAACGGGACGGACCTCGCGAGCCGCTCCGAGATCGTCGTCCTGGGCGGAACCGATGAGCTGACCTACGACGACCTGCGGATCGCATCCCTGGCGGTGCGCCGCGGCGCCGATCTCCTCGCCACTAGCCGAGACCCGACCTTCCCGAAGCCCGACGGCCCCTGGCCGGGCACCGGAGCGATCCTCGCGGCGATCGAGGCCGCGTCGGGCCGCACCGGGGCGATCGTGGGCAAGCCCCAGCCCCAACTGATGCTGACCGCGCTCGATCGGTTAGGCGAGGGCAGGACGCTGGTGGTGGGCGATCGGCTCGACGCCGACATCGCGGCGGCGGCGAAAGCCGGCCTCGACGCCGCGCTCGTGCTCACGGGGACCGATCCGCCGACCGAGGCCGAGCTCGGCGAGCTCGGCGGCCAGGACGGTGCGCGGCCGGTCGCGGTGGCGCCCAACCTCGGCACTCTCGTCCTCGGTGAAGAAAACGGGGCGGGCTCGTGAGCGCTCGTTTCGACCACCTGCCGCCAGGCCACCCGCCCGGCCGCCAGTCGCGGCGCGCCGCTCGTACGCGCCCGTGGGGTCCGATCCTGCTGTTCCTATTCGCCCTCGGCGCGCTCGGCGGCTCGATCGCGCTGTGGGTTGGCCGCAACACGGCCAAGAGCAAGTCGGGCTCCGAGGTCGGGGCCGCCGTCTTCCTCGGCGTGGCGATCCTCCTCGTGCTCGTCGCCATCTGGCTGTGGCGGCGGCTGTTCCATGCGCGGGTCGCGCGCTACCTCGACGTGACAGCCGATCCCATCGAGCTGCGGCGAGGCGACGCGGTCCACGCCACCCTGCGCGTGACCGACCCGAGCCGGATCGACGGCAAGCTCCAGATCGGGCTGATGTGCACCGCGTTCCACGACGTGAAGGTCGAGTCCTACGACGCGCAGGGGCATCGATCGGAACGCCGCAGCACCGAGCGCACGGAGGTCGTGACGGACTGGCGTGACGTGGATCCGAGCGCCGGAGAGCAGCGACTGGACTTCGCAGTCCCTCCGGACTCCGCGTTCTCGTACGAGGGCGACACGGTCTCCTGGGCCTGGCGCGTGTCGGCGCGGGTCGCCCGGGAGCACCGCTCCGATCCGCACCGCGACGTTCCGATCTGGGTGTCGCCGTGAAGCTCGAGCTTGTGGTCGACGACAGGCCCTACGCGCCCGGCGACTGGGTGCGCGGTCGCGTGGAGGTCCGCGAGGGAGGGCACTCGCGCCGGCTTTCCGTCTCGCTCCTACAGCGCGACAGGACCGCCGACTACACCGGCGTCGTGCGCACGATCGAGGGTGCCGAGCTCGCGCAGGGCGACGTCGCGGCGCCGGCGAGCTTCGAGTTCAGCCTGCAGGTCCCGGCCGACGCCCCGCCCTCGTACGCCGACAGCCTGGGCGCCCTCTACTGGGAGATCGACGCGAAGTCGGACGAGCGCGGGCTCGATACCCACGCCCGTCACGCGATCGTCGTACTGCCGGCCTCACGCTGAGCCGTGCCGCGCAAGACGCACCACAAGCACTCCTCGAGCAAGGGCTACCGGCGGTTGCTCGACTCCCTGGCGGCCCTCGACGGCGTGCATCGCGTGGCGACGGGGCGCGTGACCCCGCGGATGGGCTCGGGCCGGCCCGTCGCGCCAATCTCGAAGGTCCGGCGCGTGGAGTCCGGCCTATCGATCACGATCAACGACTCGGGCGCGATGATCGACGCCTACGTGGTGACCGACCGCCCCGATCAGGTCGTGGCCGCTATGCGCGAGCGGGGCTGGACTGCTGCGTAGTCGACGCCGACGAGCTGGGCGGCCTCCTGCGTGACCTTGAGTCCCGCCTCCGCGGCCTCGACGAGGGAGTCCTCGAGGTCCTTTCCCCGCGCCTCATACATGTGGGCGGCACAGAGCGCTGCGACGAAGTCCGTGTACCTGTCGCCGTGAACCGCCACGGCGCCGCCCTTGCGAAGCTCACGGCGGAGCAGCGGAAGGAGCTCCTCCAGCGCGTCCTCCCCGTTGGCGCACGACGGCACGGGTACGTGGTGCCACTCGAGCCCGGCCTTCTCGTACGCCTCGAGGTTGTGACGCGACTTCATCGTGCTGATGACGAGCCGGACGCCGCGGTTCTTGAGGTAGGCGATCTCCTGCTTCCGGCGCTCGGGCCGGTGGCTCATCCCTCCGCCGCCGGGGCGCTCGAGGGCGCAGAGCTTCTTCGGGCGCGCCCACCAGATTCGCTTCGGTTCGCGCATATCTCCTCCGTTCGGTTTCCGCGGAAAGGGCCGTGGCGCGCCGAATTCGCCCCCTGCCGACTCAAGGCTCTCTTAGACTCGTGCGGGTGAGCGGTCGGCGGCTAGCGGTGGTGGTCAACCCGACCGCAGGCGCCGGGCGTGCCGCCCGCGCCCTCTCCCAGGTACGCGCGGAGCTGGAGCGTCTCGGCGCCGATTTCCGCGTGATCGAGACCTCGAGCGCCGAGCACGCCCGCAAGGAGGCGGCCGCAGCAGCCGACACGGGCGAGCCGGTCGCAGCCCTCGGCGGCGACGGGCTGGTCGGGACGCTGGCCGGCGTGATGTGCGGCACGGGCGTCCCGCTCGCGATCCTCCCCGGCGGCCGGGGCAACGACCTGGCCCGTGTCCTCGGGATCCCCACCGAGCCGGCCGCGGCCGCGCGCGTGGCGGTCGAGGGGGACGTGCGGACGATCGACGTGGCCGAGGCGGACGGCGCGACGTACGTGAGCATCGCGAGCTGCGGCTTCGACTCCGACGCCAACCGCATCGCCAACGAGGCGAAGCTGGTCCGCGGCAAGCTCGTGTACCTGTACGCGGGGCTTCGCACGCTGGTTGCCTGGAAGCCAGAGCCCTTCGACGTAAGCGTCGACGGAAAACGCCACGCGATGAGGGGATACGGCGTGGCCGTCGCGAACTCGAAGGCGTACGGCGGTGGCATGTATCTCGTGCCACACGCCGAGCTCGACGACGGGCTTCTCGACGTCATGCTCTGCACCGAGAGCCCGAAGCTGAACTTCCTGAAAGGCATGGGCAAGGTCTTCAAGGGCACGCACGTAGACGACCCGTCACTGGTCTTCCTGCGCGGGACCGAGATCGAGATCAGCGCCGACCGTCCGTTCACCGTCTACGCCGACGGCGATCCGATCGCCGATCTGCCGGTGAAGATCCGCGTGGCTCCGCGGGTGCTCGGCGTCGTCGTCCCGGCGTCCTGATGGCGGGCCTCCGGCTGGGGCTCGCCCGGATCGTCCGGGCCGCCATCCGCGCGGCGGGCCGCGGCGGGACGACCGCCCCCGGCCGCTTCCTGCTGCGCGTCGAGCCCGATGCAATCTCGCGCCTCGGCGCCCGGCTCGGCGCCGGGTCGGTGCTCGTGTCCGCCACGAACGGGAAGACGACCACCGCGTCGATGATCGGCGCGGCCATGGAGCGCGCGGGCGTCCCGGTGGTGCGCAACCGAGCCGGGTCGAATATGCACTGGGGCATCGCCACCGCGCTGCTCGACGCGGGCGGGAAGCCGGGCGAGCTCGGCGTCTTCGAGGTCGACGAGGCGTGGCTCGTGCCGGTGGCCGGCCAGCTCGATCCGAGGATGCTCGTCCTCTGCAACCTCTTTCGCGATCAGCTCGACCGCTACGGCGAGCTCGAGACGCTGGCCGACCGCTGGGCGGAGCTCACGGCAGAGCGCGCTGGACGGTCGGAGCTCGTGCTGTGCGCGGACGACCCGCTCGTCGCCGACCTGGGACGAGAACGCGAGGGAGTCACGTATTTCGGCGTAGAGGACGACTCGCTCGCGCTCCCGGAGCTCCAGCACGCCGCCGACTCGAAGCACTGCCGCCGCTGCGGGCATCCGTACGTGTACGAGGCGATCTTCATGGGGCACCTGGGGCACTACCGCTGTCCGAACTGCGGTCGCGAGCGACCGCGCCCCGATATCGCCGCCGAGCACGTGGCGCTGCACGGAATGTCGGGGTCCACCATCGAGCTCCGAACCCCCGCCGGCAGCGCGGAGGTGCTCCTGCCGCTGCCCGGGCTCTACAACGTCTACAACGCGCTCGCCGCAACCGCGGCGGCGCTGCAGCTGGGTGCCTCGCTCGAGCAGGTGAGGGCGGCGCTGGGCGAGCTTGCGGCGGTGTTCGGGCGCGTCGAGCGGATACCGATCGGCGGGCGCGACCTCTCGATCCTGCTCATCAAGAACCCGGCCGGCGCCAACGAGGTCCTGCGCACGCTGACCCTCGAGCAGGGCTCGCTGGACCTCTGGCTCGCCCTGAACGACGGGATCGCCGACGGGCGCGACGTCTCGTGGATCTGGGACGCGGACTTCGAGCTGCTCACCGGGCACGTCCGCCGCGTCACCTGCTCGGGCACGCGCGCCGAGGAGATGGCCCTGCGGTTGAAGTACGCGGGCATCGACGCGCCGATCGAGACCGATCGCAACCTTGGCCGCTCGCTCGACGCCGCCCTGGCAGCGGGCAACGGCGCGCCGCTGTACGCGCTGCCGACCTACACGGCCCTGCTCGAGTTGCGCGACCTGCTAACGCACCGCGGCGTCGCCCGGAGGTGGTCGGACTGACCGCGCGCGCAGCGGCGATTGCCGACCCGGTGATCTGGCACGACGTTGAGTGCAGCGCCTACGAGGCGGACCTCGCGCTCTGGCGCGAGCTCGCGAGCGCCGCCGGAGGACCCGTGCTCGAGCTCGGTTGCGGCACCGGCCGGGTCGCGCTAGATCTGGCCGCGCGCGGCCACGACGTCACGGCGCTCGACTCTGAGCCCGCGCTGCTAGGCGCGCTGGCATCGCGAGCCCGAGCCCGGCAGCTCCGGATAGAGGCCGTGGTGGCGGACGCGCGGTCGTTCGAGCTCGCGGAGCGCGATTACGCCCTGGTACTCGGGCCGATGCAGGTCACGCAGCTGATGGGCGGCCGGGATGGCCGCGACGCGCTCCTCTCGAGCGCCCGGGCACACCTGCGCGCCGGGGGCACCCTCGCGCTGGCCCTCGCCGACCCGCTCGAGGGCGTTCCCGCCGAGGAGGCCGATCCGCCTCTGCCCGACGTGCGCGAGCGGGACGGCTGGGTCTTCTCGAGCCTGCCGATGGCGGTGCACCCCGAGCCCGGGGCGATCAGGATCGACCGCCTCCGCCAGGCGGTCTCGCCGGACGGCAAGCTCGAGGAGACGATGGCGAGCATCCGGCTCGACGCCGTCACGCCTGAGGAGCTCGAGACCGCCGCCGCGCGGCTCGGGATGCGCGTCCGTCCGCGCCGGACGGTCGAGCCGGTCGGCGATTACGTGGGCAGCGTCGTGGTCATCCTGGAGGCGCCCTGATGGACGCGACGCTGCGCGTCTGCTCGCTCTACCCCGAGCTCATGAACATCTACGCCGACCGCGGGAACATCGCGATCCTTCGGGCGCGCTGCGAGTGGCG
>VAXR01000076.1 GCA_005885165.1 Actinomycetota bacterium | reverse complement strand
GCTGGTCGTGGTCGACGGCGACGACCCGCGCGCCAAGCGACGAGAGGAGCTCCGCGGTCGCGCGTCCGATGCCGTGTCCCGCACCGGTTACGACAGCCGCGCGACCTTCGAACGACGGCATCATGCGCGCATCCGCCGGGCGGGCGCGTTCAAGAACCCGCGCAACCGGGTCCGCAGGCGGACACGGCCCCGCAACGCGCGCATGGCCTTGCGGAACTCGAGAGGACGCCTCGGACGGCACGAGCGCGGGACGAGCAGCTCCAGCTGACCCCGGCCGTCGGACGGACGCAACTCGGCCGGCACCGCCTCTCGGCTGGCTGCGGTCGCTACAAAGGCCGAGGAGAGCATCTCGCCGAGCCTCGGCTCGCCGAGCTCGGATGCGATCTGGGTCAGCTCGTCCGCCATGCGCTCGTCGGCGGAGAGGACCCAGTCGTTCCGGCCCCAGTAGAGGACGCCGAGGTCGACGTGCTTCTCCAGGTGGTCGGCTAGCTCGACGCAGACCAGCCGCCGGTCGACCTCGCCGAGCGAAGGCAGCGTCTTGCGGACCGCCTCAACCGTGTGGGGGCCGATGCGCAGCTCGCGAAAGCGGATGAGGAGCTCCTCGATCCGTTCCCCGACTGCAGCCCGGACTAAGCGGCGTCGGGAGCGCGTAGCAGCATCGACGCGGCCGTCGCCGAAATCGCCGTTGCCGTAGACGTTGTGGAGCAGGCCGACGGCGATGATCTCGGTGGGCAGGTCGAGCTCGGCGAGGATGCTCGCAACACCCACGGAGTGCGCGACGAACGGCTTGCCGTCGGCCTGGAAGTAGCCGGAGTACAGGCTCGTCGACAGCTCGTAGGCCCGGTTGACGAGGGCCAGGTCGTCGGGCGGCAGGCCCTTCGCACGGAGGGCGTTGTAGAGCTGTAGATTCGTCTGCGCGATCTGCATCGCCTGCGGCGCGGTGAGGCTAGACGTTCACATCATCTCCTACCCGAAATCCGGGCGGACCTGGCTCCGGGTGCTGATCGGGAAGGCGCTCTGCCTGCAGGCGGGGCTAGGCGCGCGGCTCCTTCTCGACACGCCGGCCCTGACGAGCGCCGCCGGAGCGCTCCGCACGGATTTCGACCACGATGGAACCAGCCTCCGTGAGCCCGTCCACTACGCGTCGCTGTCCGACGACAAGCGCGCCTACGGGCACAGGAAGGTGATCTTCCTGGCCCGAGACGTGAGAGACGTGCTCGTCTCGAGCTACTACGAGGTCACGAGGAGGTCCTTCGTCTTCGAGGAAGCGCCCTGCCACTTCGACGGGTCGCTCGCCGAGTTCGTCCGCTCGCCCTTCTTCGGCGCGAGGAAGGTTGCCGCCTTCTACGAGATCTGGTCGAGGAACCGGACGGTGCCGAAGGAGTTCCTCCTCGTCCGCTACGAGCAGCTTCACGCCGCGCCCGCGGAGGTCCTGGCCGACGTCTTGCGGTTCATCGGCGCCCGCGCGGCCGCGCAGCGTCACGTCGCCGCCGCCGTCGACTACGCCCGCTTCGAGAACATGCGCGCGCTCGAGGGCGCGGACGCGTTCGACGATCCTCGCCTAAGGCCGGGCAACGCCGGCGACCCCGACAGCTTCAAGGTCCGGCGGGGCAGGGTCGGCGCTTACCTCGACTACCTCTCCGGCGCAGATCTGGCGTACATCGACGAAGAGCTCCGGCGGCGGGGTTTCCCGTTCGCCGAGCAGGCGGTCACGGCCTAAGGCGAATCCTCGCCCTGGCGCCGGTTGGCCGCCCGCTTCTTCTTGCAGCGGTGACCCTTGCCGCACTTCTTCTTCGAGCTGTGCGCTGCGTGCGGCCACACGCCCTTCGCAACCCGCAGCGCGTAGAAGCCGCTCGTGCCGTCGGTCCACCAGATCTCGCGGCGGCTCGGCACGAAGGCGGGCTTCGACATCGCGAAGTCGCTGTCCGTTTCGCCGTTCTCCGAGCGCGGCTTCGGCGGCGCGACGTAGTAGGCGATCTCCTTCGGATGCTTGAGCTTGGAGATGTCGAAGACCCTGAGCCCCGACGCGATGAACGAGCAGGCGACGAGCTTCGGATCGGTCTGACTCGAGACGTTGCAGTAGTGCGCCGCGTAGCCCTGGGCGGGGTTGTTCGTCCCCGGATCGCCCGCCTGGGTCGCGGCCGCGTGCGCCGCCGGCTGGTCGATCGCGAGGCGAAGGTTCGAGACGATCCGCGGCTTCCGCTCGTTCGAGATGTCGATGATCCGGGCGGCGCCCACGATGTCGGGATTCCCGCCCTGATGCAGCGTGGCCTGGTTGTACTCGTCGATCTCGAGCAGGTACGGCTTGCCGTGCTCGGTGAACGGGATCGCGTTCTGCGGGATCGACACCGACGACCACGTCAGCCGGCTCACCTCGCGCGCATGCGGGTTGTCCTTGCGTGCCTGGATCTGGCTCGTGTCCAGGATCAGCAGGCCGGCGCGGCCCCCGCCCGGGGCGGTCCCGGGGTCGGCGATGTAGGCGCGGTTGCCGTTCGCCGAGAGGCTCATCCCGTGGGAGTAGACGTTCCCCTGCCAGACGGCGTGCGGGTGCTTCGGGTCGCTCAGGTCGATCGCCGTGATCGCCTGCAGCGCCGTGCTCGTCGCGTAGAAGGTGTTTCCGTCGGACGTGAACCCGCTCTCGTGCCCGAAGCGCGCGTACGGCCCGAGCGCGTCGAGGACCGGGTGACGGCAGTCGGGCTTCAGGCTGTAGACGGCCACGAACCCAGGCTCGGTCGAGAGGTTCCCGTTGACCGCCGCTAGCAGCCCGCGCTTGGTGTTGATGTTCAGCGACTCGTGCGGCGAGAGCATCGGCGGCGTCGTCAGCGTGTCGGTCTTCACGGGGTGCGCCGGGTGTGACATGTCCAGCACCGCCACGCCCTCCGACCCCGCGCCCGGGTTGAGCGCGTTCAGCGGGAGCATCAGCGTCTGGTCGTAGTAGGCGCACACGTGCCCGTGCGGGTCCACGTAGCGGAAGACCTTGAAGCCGCCCTCCGTGCCCTGGTGGCCGATCAGGGTGATGTTGCAGTTGAGCCCGTGCGCGGCCGACCCCGCCGGGACGCGGCCGTCGACGCTCGGCTCCTTGTGCGACCCCGGGCCGCATTTAGCGACCGGCGTTGCCTTGAAAGGCGGTTCCTTCGGCTGCTGGATCGGCGCCCGGGCGGGCGAGTCGCCGCCCGCCTGGCCGAGGGCGAACAGATCGTTCAGGGGGTTCGGCGCGCCGATCGCCACCGCGGCGGCGGCGAGGGCAGGCGTCGCGCTCAGCGCGCTGAGGAGCAGCCGGAGGCGCTGCGACCTGCGCGTCCGGGACGACCTCGTGCTCCCGTGCGTGCTCTTCCCCATTTCGTCCGCCGCGGACGATACCCGTCCGCGCGTCTGGGCTAGCCGGTAATTCCTACGCGTCCTCGGACTGCCTGAGCAGCGCGCCGGTCGTCTGCTCGAGGATCCGGCGCCAGGCGCGGGTAGGCTCGCGCTCGCGCTCGAAGTGGCGGATCACCTTGCGCACGCGCGTGGCGGAGATCTCGATTCCGTGCTTGGCACAAACCGCCCGCAGCCGGTCGTAGTCCTTGGCGAGCTGGAGCGTGACCGACTCGAACCCGTGCCTCGCGATCTCCACCCGGCGGGCGAAGTTCATGATGTTCGTGTCGAACATCAGCTCGTCGTTCGGGTCGGGCTCGATCAGGATGATGTCCACGCCGGGGTACTTTTCCTGCCAGCGCGACACCGCCTCGTGCAGGCGCTGGTGGGCGAGCAGCTTGAACGCCTGGTAGCCGATCTGCGGGAAGCCCATGTCGGCGACGCGGCGCACGCGGCTGCCCAGGACGGTCGGGATCAGCTTCTGGAAGTCGTTGACGTACGGGACGAGCGGGTTGACGACCACCACGAACTTCGCGCCGTGCTCCACCGCCAGGTCGACGTTCGTCGTCGAGCGGATGCCGCCGTCCACCAGGTGGCGGCCCTTGATCTCCACGGGCCGGTACACCATCGGCAGGGCGGCTGACGCGGCTGCGGCGCGCGCGATCGGCACGTCGTCCCAGCCCTCGGTGCCGAAGACGATCCGCTCGCAGGTGTCGAGGTCCGTGGCGGTGAGGAAGAGCTCGTTCTGGAGCAGCCGGAAGTCGTTCGCGCGGTCGGGGTCGCTCAGGACCTCGGTGAGGTAGCGCTCGATCCCGGCGCCGTTATAGAGGCCGCTCGGGAGGCTCTCGGCGAGGCCCAGCAGCACGTCCATCATCGACGTCTGGCGGAAGCGGGTGAGGAGGGCGCGAGCCACGCCGACGCTGCGCAGCGGCAGCAGGAGGAGGTTCTTGGCGAGCTCGGGGTAGTCCGCCTGAAGGACGGTGCCCATGTTGATGTCCCGGAACGGCGTGGGCACCTGCTGGTTGACCACGCGCATCATCTCCTCCGGGGTCACGCCGTTGGCCACCAGGCTCGCCACGAACGATCCCGCGCTGGTGCCCACGTAGACGTCGAACTCGTTCACGGTGCGGTTCACCGCGAGGATGTCGAGGGCCCGGAGGGCGCCGATCTCGTAGACGCCGCCGGTTACGCCGCCACCGCCTAGCACCAGCGCGGTGCGCGATCGGCGCGGCCGCCGCCGGGTCGGCTTGCGCGGCTGCGACTCCGCATTCCGCGACTTGTCGAGCTTGACGACCGTCCCCATAGGCCCGCGGTCGATTATCGCAGCGGGACGGGGCACCGCCACCCGGTTCCCGCTATTTGCGCTGGGTCCGTCGCGGGAGTATCTGCGCCGGGGGCGGGAGGCCTCGTTAGCCTGCCGCCGATCAGCCGCGCCCGTTCCTCCAGATCCCGGGCCGCAGCCTGGTTCCTCGCGGCGCTCGCCCTGATCCTGGCGGCCGGTGCGTCCAGCGCGGCCGCGAGCACGGCGGACGACCGGAGGGCCCTCGACGACAAGCTGTCGGCCGACATGAGCCAGGCAGGTGCTCCGGCGGGTGCGTTCGTGCTCGACGGGAAGAACGGCGACCGGCTCTTCACCTGGAACTCGAACGCCCTGCTCACGCTCGCCTCCAACGCGAAGCTCTTCACCACGGGCGCCGTTCTCGTCAAGCGCGGGCCGAACGGGCGAATCGTGACCCGGGTGCTCAGCCGCGGGAAGATGAAGGGCCCCGGGATCCTCCACGGCAACCTCTTCCTGAGGGGCGCCGGCGACCCGACCTTCGGCGACGCGGGTTACGTCCAGGCGAGCTTCGGCGGCGGCGGGACCGTCCAGACGCTCGCCGAGCGCCTCTGGAAAGCGGGCTTGCGCGAGGTGCGGGGCGCGGTGATCGGCGACGAATCGAAGTTCGACTCGCTCCGGGGAGGCCCGACATCGGGCTACGCGGCGTCGGGCTACGTTGGCGGGCCGTTGAGCGCCCTGGCGTTCGACCACGGACTGGACAACGGCCACTTCCAGACCAACCCGCCGCAGTTCGCGGCTGACCAGTTCGCCGCCGCGCTTGGAGCGACGCGGATTCGCGTGGACGGCGGGACCAGGACCGGCGAGGCGCCGTCGGGCGCCCGCGCGCTCGCCAAGGTGCGCTCGCTCCCGATGAAGCAGATCGTCCGGATCATGGACCTCCCCTCCGACAACTGGGACGCCGAGGAGCTGGCGAAGGGGATCGTGGGCGGGGGCGAGCAGGGAACCACGTCCCGCGGGGCGCAGCTCATCGGGTTCTACGCCAACGGCCTCGGCTTCCACCCGCGCCTCTCGGACGGGTCGGGCCTCTCCCACTCCGACGTCGCCACCCCGCGCGACGTGGCCCGCTTCCTGCAGAAGGTGCGCAAGCGGCGGGAGGGGAAGGCGCTCCACGATGCGCTCCCCACTGCCGGGGTTGACGGGACGCTCGCCGGTCGGATGACGAGCGGCCCCGCCTACGGCCGCTGCCACGCCAAGACCGGCACGCTCACCGGCGTGAGCGCCCTATCCGGCTACTGCAAGACGCTCGGCGGCCACACGCTCATGTTCTCGATCCTGATGAACGGGGTGTCCGACCTCGGGCGCGCCCACGCGCTGCAGGACGACATGGCGCAGGCGATCGCCGGCTACCAGGGCCACTAGGACGTACTAGGACTCCGGCGGGCGCCCGTTCTCGAGCAGGTCGAGCAGCCGGTCCTTGTCGATCACCGCGACGCCGAGCTCCTCGGCCTTCGCCAGCTTCGAGCCGGGCTCCGAGCCGGCCACCACGTAGTCGGTCTTGCGCGAGACCGAGTTCGTCACCTTCCCGCCCGCGGCCTCGATCATCTCGCTCGCGCGCTCCCTCGAGAGATCGGGCAGCGTCCCGGTGAGCACGAACGTCAGGCCGGAGAGCTTGCCGTCGGCGCCGGGCGGCGGGCCCTCGGACGCCATCTTGAGCCCGTGCCCGCGTAGCCGCTCGATCAGCTCGCGCGTCGTGTCCTCCGACAGCGTCTCCGCGATCGTGCGCGCCAGGACGGGGCCGATGCCGGGCGTCTCCTCGATCTCCTCCGGGGAGGCCGCCATGAGAGCGTCGATCGAGCCGAACTGCTGGGCCAGCGCCCGGGCGTTCACGTAGCCGATGCCGGGGATCCCGAGCGCGTAGAGGACGCGGAAGAACGGCACCTCCTTCGAGCGCTCGATCGACTGGAGCAGGTTGCTCGCCGAGATCTCGCCGAACCCCTCGAGCTCGGTCAGCTGTTCCTCCGTCAGGGAGTAGATGTCGGAGACGTCCTTGATCAGGCCCTCCGACAGGAACCGGTACGCCTGCTTTTCGCCGAGGCCGTCGATGTCCATGGCGCCCTTGCTCACGAAGTGCTTCACCGCCTGGAAGATCTGGCCGGGACACGACGCGCGGTTCGGGCAGATCGTCCAGACGCCCTCCTCCGGCTTGATCGTCGGCGTGCCGCAGGCGGGGCAGCGGTCGGGCGGCTTGGGAGGGGGCGAGCGCTTGCGGTTGCGCTGCGCCTTCGGTGTCGGCGACACGACCTGCGGGATCACATCGCCGGCGCGCATCACGATCACCTCATCGCCGTCGCGGACGTCCTTCCGCCGCAGGTCCTCCTCGTTGTGGAGGGTGGCGAGCTTGACGGTCACGCCCGAGACCTGGACCGGCTCGAGGTTCGCGAACGGCACCATGTGCCCCGTCCGGCCGACGTTCCACATCACCGAGCGGAGCGTCGTGGTGGCCGTCATCGGCGCGAACTTCCACGCGATCGCGCCGCGCGGCTCGCGGCCCACAACGCCCAGGCCGCGCTGCACGTCGAGGTCGTTCACCTTGACCACCACTCCGTCGATCTCGTAGTCGAGTCCCTCGCGCTCCTCCTCCCACCGCCGGCACTCGCGCACCAGCGCCTCGAGGTCGGTGTGGACCTTCCAGTCGGGCGTGACCTTGAACCCGGCCTGCGAGAGCCATTCGAGCTCCGCCGCGTGCGTGTCGAGGTCGATCCCCTCCATCGCTCCCAGGCCGTAGCACCACATCGAAAGCGGCCGGGAGGCGGTGATCGCGGCGTCGAGCTGGCGAATCGCGCCCGCGGCCGCGTTGCGGGGGTTGGCGAACGTCGGCTCGCCGGCCTCCGCGCGCTGCTCGTTGAGGGCGGCGAAGGCCGATCGCGGGAGGTAGACCTCGCCGCGCACCTCGACGAGCGCCGGCGCGTCCTCGACCCGGAGCGGGATCGCCTTGATCGTGCGCAGGTTCTGGGTCACGCCCTCCCCGACCTCGCCGTCGCCGCGGGTGGCCCCGCGGGTAAGGATCCCGTTCTCGTAGACGAGCGAGATCGCCAGGCCGTCGATCTTCGGTTCCGACACGTACTCGACCTGCTCGAGCGGGGTCCCGCGGTCCGCAGCGAGCTTCCGCACCCGCGCGTCCCAGGCGCGCAGCTCCTCCTCGTTGCGCGCGTTGGCGAGCGAGTACATCGGCCGCAGGTGGCGGACCGGCTCGAACTTGTCGAGCGGCTTGGCTCCCACTCGCTGCGTGGGCGAGTCCGGTGTACGGAGCTCGGGATGCTGCTCCTCGAGGTCGCGCAGCTCGTTCAGCAGCGCGTCGTAGTCGGCGTCCGAGACCTCGGGGTCGTCGAGGACGTAGTAGCGGTGGTTGTGGTGCTCGATGACCCGCCGCAGCTCGGCGGCGCGCTTCTCTACAGATGCGAGCGTCCTTTTCACCTAGCTATAGCTGTGTGAAAGGGACGTTCACGCACCAGGGACCGTCAGGTGGCGCCTACTCAACCTCTTGCGCCGCCGGCCGCAGAAGCCGGTCGAGGTCGAACTCCGCGAGCGCCTCGACGCCGGCCGCGTCGGTGAGGTCGAAGTGCAGCGGCGTGACGGCGATCAGCCCGTCGCCAAGCGCCTCGAAGTCGGTTCCCTCCTCCTCGTGGAAGCCCGGCTTCTGGCCATAGATCCGGTAGCGGCGGCGCCCCGAGTCCTCCTCCTCGGTCAGCTCCAGCCGGTCGCGGTAGATGCGCTTGCCAAGCCGGCACGCTCGCGCGCCCGTGGGCCGGCTGTGGGGCACGTTGATGTTGAGCAGGGTGGCATCGGGCATCGGCACCTGCTCGAGCTCCTCGACTAGGCGCGCGGTGAACGCGGCGGCGTACTGGAAGTCGAAGCTGAGCCCCGAGCTGAAGTCCATCTCGCCGCCGGTCGACTGCTGCGAGACGGCAATCGCCGGTATCCCGAGGACGACGCCCTCGAGCGCGGCGGCGACCGTCCCCGAGTACGTGATGTCGTCGCCGAGGTTCGTGCCGTGGTTGATGCCCGAGACGATCAGCTCCGGCTGCGACTCGGTCAGCCCGAGCACCGCGAAGCGCACGCAGTCCACCGGCGTTCCGTCGGTCGCGTAGCCGACGCTGCCGTCCTCGAACTCGATCTCCTCGACCCAGAGCGGATCGCGCGTTGTGATGCTGCGCGCGGTGGCGCTGCGGTTCGAGTCGGGAGCGATCACCGTCAGGTCGATCCCCGGAACCTCGAGCAGCGCCCGTCTCGCGGCATTCAGGCCCTGCGCTTGGATGCCGTCGTCGTTCGTCAGCAGGACCTTCATGGGGCTCTGTCGAGGATAGTGTCGGGAGCACCGCCTTCGCCCCCGCAGCTCAGTAGCGGACCGCCTCCAGGTACAGCCCGTGCGGGGGCGCCGTCTCCGCCGCGTCGGTCCGGGGCCGGCCCTCCAGCAGCGTGCCGAACTCGGCGACGGTCAGCCGGCCGCGCGTGACCGGGAGCATCGTGCCGACCAGGATCCGGACCATGCGGCGCATGAACGTGTCGGCCTCGATCCAGTACTCGAGCGCGTCGTCGCCCCCGGGCAGCCATTCCGAGCGAACGATGTCCCGCTCGAAGCGGACGTGCTCGGTCTGCGTGGGCGTGAAGGCGGTGAAGTCGTGGGTGCCGCGGACCAGCGCAGCGCAGGTGTCCAGCGCGTCAAGGTCGATCGGGTGCGGCCAGTGGAGCGAACGGCCGCGCTCGAAGGGGCTCGCCACGGACCGGGTGTGCAACCGGTAGCGATAGACGCGCGAGCGAGCGTCCGCACGGGCGTCGAAGCCGTCGGGTGCCGGATCGCTAGCGAGCACGCGGATGTCGGCCGGAAGCACGCCGTTCAGCGCACTCGCTGGCGCAGGGTCGCCCTCGTGGCTCGCCACCTGGCCGCGCGCGTGGACGCCGGCGTCGGTGCGGCCCGCCGCGGTCACAGCAGTCGGCTCGCCCCGGATCCGCTCGAGCGCCGATTCGACCTCACCTTGGACGCTGCGAAGGCCCGGCTGGCGCGCCCAGCCGGCGAAGCCCGCACCGTCGTACTCGAGGACGAGGCTGGCCGTCAACCGCGCTTGCGCGCCACGACCAGCGAGTACTCGGCGTCGATCCGGACCGAGCCGTCGGTCGCCTGGTTGTGGCGCTCCACGATGCTCCGCACCTCGTCGATGAGCGCCTGGACCTGCTCTTCGGGCGGCGGCTCCGGCGGCCGCGGCCCCGATCGCTGGAAGAGCTCGCCCATCTCCTCGAACGAGCCGAACCGCCATGGCAGCGTGCGGGTCTCCACGGAGACGCGGCCGGCAAGGCCCTCGAACCGCTCCTGCACCACCGCCTCGTCGCCCCACAGGACCGGCAGCGGAACTCCATCTGGCACCGGCGGCTGGTAGCGGCGCAGGACCTGGAAGAACTCGCCCTGGAAGCCGCGGTCGCCCCAGTTCGCCATCCCGACCACGCCGCCGGGCCGCAGCACGCGGAAGAGCTCCGACGCCGCCCGCTCGGGCCGCGGCGCGAACATCGCACCGAACACCGAGAGGACCGCGTCGAAGCGGCCGTCCTCGAACGGCAGATCCTCCACCCCGGCCACGACCCATTCCACGTCGAGCCCCTCGGCCTCGGTGCGCGCCCGGCCGCGGGCCACCTGCTCGGGAGCGAAATCCGAGGCCACGGCCCGCGCGCCCTCAGCAGCGGCGACGGCGGCCACGTTGCCGGTGCCCGCACCGACGTCGAGCACCTCCTGGCCTGCGGACACGGCACAGGCCTCGACCAGCTCCCGCGCGGCCGGCATCAGGCGCTCGCCCAGCGGCGGGTAGTCGGCGCGGTCCCACGCCTCGCGCGAGCGCTTGCGCAGCTCAGCGAGTTCCGCTTCGGTGGCCAAGAACGCGGTCTAGACCAGCTCGAGGTAGACCATCTCGGTGGCGTCCGACGACCGCGGACCGAGCTTCAGGATGCGCGTGTAGCCGCCCTGGCGCTCGGTGTACCGCGGCGCGATCTCCTCGAACAGCTTGTACACGACGAACTTGTCCTGCCCGAGCGACGCGAGCGCCTGACGGCGGGCGTGAAGGTCGCCGCGCTTGGCGAGGGTGATCAGCCGCTCGATCTCCGGCGCCGTGGCCTTGGCCTTGGCCTCCGTCGTCCGGATCCGCTCGTGGTTGAACACCTCACGCGCGAGGTTCATGAAGAGCGCCTTGCGGTGCGAGGCGCTCCGCGAGAGCTTGCGGCGGTCGCGCTGGTGCCGCATCGCGCCCGGCCGTCCCTAGCCGGCGCGGAGCTCCAGCCCGCGCGCGTTCAGCGTCTCGATGACCTCCTCGATCGACTTGCGACCGAAGTTCGGGATCGCGTTCAGCTCGGACTCCGACTTCTGGAGCAGCTCGCCGACGGTCTGGATGCCGGCTCGCTTCAGGCAGTTGTAGGAGCGGACGCCGAGCTCGAGCTCCTCGATCAGGATGTCGTCCATCCCGTCGGGGGAGCGAGCCGCGCGCGGACCGGCCGCGGCCGGCTCGCCGTAGCCCTCGCCCTCGGCCCGCAGCTCCTCGAGGCGGTCGGCGTCGGTGAAAATCGCGAGCGACTTGATGAGGATCTCCGCCGCCTCGCGCAGCGCGGCCTGAGGCGGGAGCGAGCCGTCGGTCTCGATGTCGAGCGTGAGCTTGTCGTAGTCGGTTCGCTGCCCGACGCGCGCCGCCTCCACGCTGTACGCCACCCGTTTCACCGGGGAGAAGATCGAGTCGATCGGGATCACGCCGATCGGCTGGTCGGGCGTCTTGTTCTCCTCCGCCGGCGCGTATCCGCGGCCGCGGCCGATCGTGAGGTACATCTCGAGCTTCGTCCGCTTCTCGAGAGTGGCGATGTGGGCATCCGGGTTGAGGAGCTCGACGCCCGAGGGGAGGTCGATGTCGGCGGCCGTGACCTCTCCCGGTCCGGTCGCGACGAGCGGCACCTCGATCTCGGTCGCCTCGGAGTGCATCTTGCAGACGATCTCCTTGAGGTTGAGGACGATGTCGGTCACGTCCTCCGTGACCCCGGCGATGGTCGAGAACTCGTGCGCCACGCCTTCGATCCGGACGCTCGTGACCGCGGCGCCCGCCAGCGATGACAGGAGCACGCGCCGGAGCGAGTTGCCGAAGGTGTAGCCGAAGCCGCGATCGAGCGGTTCGATTGTGAAGCTTCCGCGGTTCTCCTCGACCTTCTCGGCCGAAATCTGGGGGGTCTGGAACTCGAGCATGAGATGGATTCCTTCGTGTCGGGTGCCGTCACGGCGGCCCGACGATGAGCTGTTCCTGCACCGGCGTGTCGATCTCCACACGCTCGGGATGACGCAGGACCTTCGCGGTGAGTCCGTCGTGATCCGCCTGTAGCCAAGCCGGCACGGCCGAGGTGAGCTCTGTCGCGTCGCGGATCGCCTGCGAGGCGCTCGACCCCGCCTTGATCGCGATCACGTCGTCCGGCCGGACCTTGTACGAGGGGACGTCCACCCTCCTCCCGTTGATCGTCCAGTGCCCGTGCAGGATCAGCTGGCGCGCCTGGCGTCGCGACGCCGCGAACCCCAGCCGCACGAGCACGTTGTCGAAGCGCGATTCAAGTAGTCGCAGCAGGTTCTCCCCGGTCACGCCCGGCTGCCGGCTGGCCTTCTCGTAGTAGCTGCGGAACTGGCGCTCCAGCACGCCGTAGTAGCGGCGCGCCTTCTGCTTCTCGCGCAGCTGGAGCCGGTATTCGGACTGCCTGGAGCGGCCGCGGCCGTGCTCGCCCGGCGGGTACGAGCGCCGCTCGACGCCGCACTTGTCGGTCAGGCAGCGCTCGCCCTTCAGGAAGAGCTTCACGCCCTCGCGCCGGCACTGCTTGCACTGCGGTCCCCGTTCGCGAGCCACTAGACGCGCCTCCTCTTGCGGGGGCGGCAGCCGTTGTGGGCCTGCGGCGTGACGTCTCTGATCGTGGTTACCTCCAGGCCGGCGGCCTGGAGCGACCGGATGGCGGTCTCGCGGCCGGAGCCCGGGCCCTTGACGTAGACCTCGACCCGCTCGAGACCCTGCTCCATCCCCTTGCGGGCCGCGGAGTCGGCCGTGACCTGGGCGGCGAACGGCGTGGACTTGCGCGATCCCTTGAAGCCGGCGCCGCCCGCCGACTCCCAGGCTATTACGTTCCCCTCGACGTCGGTCAGCGCGACGATCGTGTTGTTGAAGCTTGTCTTGATGTGGGCCTGCCCGAACGGGATGTTCTTCCGCACGCGCCGGCGCCCGCGGCCCCTGCCGCCCTTCTGCTGAGCCACTAGCGGAAGTTCCTCACTTCTTCGTGACCTTCTTCCTGCCCGCGACCTGCATCCGGCGCGGACCCTTGCGGGTGCGGCCGTTGGTCTTGGTTCGCTGGCCGTGCACGGGCAGCCCGCGGCGATGGCGCAGCCCCCGGTAGGCGCCGATCTCCTGGAGGCGCTTGACGTTCTGGGAGCGATCCCGGCGCAGGTCGCCCTCCACTGTGAGGCCCGAGTCGATCGCGTCCCGCAGCTTGCGGACCTCGTCGTCGGTGAGGTCCTTCACGTGCGTGTTCGGGTCCACCCCGGCCTGCTGCACTACGCGTCGCGCCTGCGACTGGCCGATCCCGTAGATGTAGGTGAGGCCGATCTCAACCCGCTTGTTGAGCGGGATGTTGACCCCCGCTATGCGCGCCATCGGCTAGCCCTGCCTCTGCTTGTGACGCGGGTTCTGGCAGATCACGAGCACGGCACCGCGCCGGCGGATGACCTTGCACTTCTCACACATTGGCTTGACCGACGCTCGGACCTTCACGCTCCGCTTTCCGATTGATGATTGAAGAGATCGGGCGCAACACCCAGGAGTCGGCGATGCGCCGCTGCGCCGCGCGGGCGCCCAGCCCCGGAAGATTAGCAGGCGGCTACGGGTGGCCAGAGGCCGCGAGCCCAGCCTCAGAGCGGGTTCCGGCGGCTTCTTCGAGGTGCCACGGGGTGAGGATCCGGGGCCCGTCGGCGCCGATCGCGACGGTGTGCTCGAAATGGGCCGCCAGCGAGCCGTCTCGGCTGTAGACCGACCACCCGTCGCCCGCCACCCGTATGTCGTGCGAGCCCACGTTCACCATGGGCTCGACGGCGAGGACCATGCCCTCCTCGAGCAGCGGCCCCGTCCCAGGCTCGCCGAAGTTCGGAATTTGCGGATCTTCGTGCATCTCGCGGCCGATGCCGTGGCCCACGAGCGAGCGGATCACGGCGAAGCCGTCCGCCTCGATCCGGCGCTGGACAGCGTGCGAGACGTCGCCGAGCCGCTTGCCCGGACGGCACTGGTCGACGGCTTCGGACAGCGCCGCGCGGGTCGACGCGAGCAGGCTCGCGGCCGCGGTACTGACCTTCCCGATCGGGACGGTGATCGCCGCGTCGGCGACCCAGCCGTCCAGGATCACGCCCACGTCGAGCGAGAGGATGTCCCCGCGCGACAGGACGTAGGGGCCAGGGATGCCGTGCACCACCATCGAGTTCGGCGAGGCGCAGATCGACCCCGGAAAGCCGCGGTAGCCCTTGAACGCCGGCTCGCCGCCCTGGGAGCGGATGAACTTCTCGGCGGCGTCATCGAGCTCGCCGGTCGTGACCCCCGCGCGTGCCTTGCGCTGGAGCATCCAGAGGCAGCGCGTGAGAACGCGGCCGGCGGCCGCGATCTTCTCGACCTCCTCGGGCGACTTGCGCACGATCACAGGGCAAGCGTATCCGGGGTTCGGGTCGCGGACGCCGGAGCCGGTGGCGGCGGCAGTACGACGTCGGCTTCGGGCTCCGCGCCGGGCCGTCGAGCCCCCAGCAGCGAGCGGAGCGCGCGCTGCACGAGCGCGCCGCGCGTCTCCTCCTGAAGGCTGTGCTGCACGAAGTCGACGAACCGAAGCGGCCCGGTCCGCTCGCCGTGGTGCCTCGCGCTCGCGCGGTAGGTGTCGAGAAAGACGAGCGCGAGCCCCGTGCTCCGACTGAGGGAGGGCGGCTTCCCGGCGACCCGGTGCGCCGCGCGCCGCAGCCTCCGCACCGGGTGAGCGCGCAGCTGCTCCAGCACGGTCGCCGGGACCTGGGCGTCAAACCGGTCGTTGGCGTAGACGAGCGCGTCGTGGAGGGGGAGCGTGAGCTCCCGCTCGCCGGCGATGCGCACGAGGCGCTGCCAGTCGACTCCTCCAGGAGCGGAGCGCAGGACCGTACAGACGTCGATCACCCAGCGCACCGGATGGATCGGGTTCCAGAACGCGCCGTGCGCGCAGACGTGCAGCACGTGGTCGGTCGCGCACAGCGTCCGCGTGGCCACCCCCCGGAGCTCGATCGGGACGGCGGCATCCCAGAACTCGTCGTCCGGGCCCGGCTGCCACAGGAGCGCCCAATGGAGGTCGACGCGGTGGTCGTCGCGCGTCAGGAGCGTTTCGCCATGCCGCGCGCGAAGGTCAACCTCCGCTCGCGGCTGCTCGAGGCGCATCCCCTCCGAGGAGAGCAGGCCGAGCGCCTCGTGCGCGCGGTCGAGCGGGACGGCTACGTCGACGTCCGTCATCGGCCGCACGCCTAGGTCGCGGTAGTGGGCGACGGAGAGCCCGGCGCCCTTGAAGAGCAGGCTGGGGATCCCGGCCCGCTCGAGCCGCGCCACGACGTCCGCCGCGGCGTGCACAAGCGATTGGTTGAGGACCCAGGAGCGCCGGTAGACGCCCTTGAGGCGGCTGATCCAGGGATCCTCGCTGCCGTGGGCCGCGAGGTTGCGGTAGACCAGCGGCAGCAGCCGGAACGAGGCCAGGTCGAGCCCGCGGTTCTCGCCGTGGCGCGTGCGCCACCTGACCCAGGCCCTCTCGGCCGGCCCCCGGTCCAGGAGGGCCGCCCGCAGGAGCAGCTCCTGCTCCGGCGTGGGGTACCACGCTGGAGCCGGCATCAGGCCTGCGGCGCCAGCTCGCGCGAGGCCGTGTCGGCGACAAGGCGGCCGTCGCGCATCTCGAGGATCCGGCCGGCGCTCGTCGCGACGAGCGGGTCGTGGGTGATCAGGAGCACCGCGGGCTCCCAGGGCAGCGCGGCGAGGTTCTGCGTGAGCCGTACGGTGGTGGGCTCGTCCAGGTGGCTGGTCGGCTCGTCGAGGATGAGCAGCGGGGGTCGTCCCATGAGAGCGCGTGCGAGGGCGATGCGCTGGCGCTGGCCGGACGAAAGCTGGCCACCATCGTCCCCGACCTCGGTCAGGTAGCCATGCGGGAGCTGGTCGATCACCTCGTCGGCCGTCGCCGTGCGGGCTGCGGCGGCCACGTCCTCGTCGCCGGCCGCACGGGCACCGTAGGCGATGTTGTCCCGCACCGATCCGCGGAAGAGGATGGGGTCCTGCAGGAGCACGCCCATGCTGCGGCGCAGGTCACGCACGTCCAGTTCGTCGTAGGGAGCGCCGTCCGCCAGCAGTTTGCCCGCGTCCGGCCTGTACAGGCCGAGCATCAACGCGACCAGCGTGCTCTTCCCCATCCCGTTCGGCCCCTTCAGCGCCACGTGCTCGCCCGGCTCGATCGTCAGGCTCAGCTCGTGGAGGACGGGCGTGGCCCCGTACCCGAACGACACGTCCTCGACCGACAGCGCGCCGCTGAACTCGATCCTGCGCCGCCCGGCGTACGGCTGGGGCTCCTCGATCGCGAGCAGGCGCGCGAGCCGCGCCAGCGCCTCCCGGCCCACGACGATCTGAGGGAAGAAGGAGACGGCCACAGTCGCCTGTCCGCGAACGAGCGCGAGCACCGTGAAGAACGAGAGGAGGTCGCCCGTCGAAAGCTTGTGCGAGATCACGGCCAGGCCCCCGAGGACGAGCACGAGCATGCCCGCGATCGCGGAGGTCGCTCCCTGCATCACGGCTTGTGCCTGGGCCAGCCAGGCCATCCGCACACCATCCCGCGAGAGCTCGTCTATCTCGGCGGCGCCCGCGGCGAGCTCGGTGCTCTCGGCGACCTGTGCCCGAATGGTCGTGACCATGCGCAGGTTCCGGAGGACCCGCGAGCTGAACGTGTCGAAGCTACCCTGGAACTTCCGAGCCAGCCGGCGGACCCTCTCCGCCAGTAGGCGCGAGACCACGAGCAGCACGGGGATGACCGCGAGCAGGACGAGCAGCAGCCGAAGGTCGATGAACACGAGCGACCCGAGCAGGGCGGCGGACACGACCATGGCCGGCAGCACCTGGCCGAGCACGGCGTTGGCCATCACATCCACCCGCTGAGAGTCCTCGACGACAGTCGAGTGAAGCGAGCCCAGGTCCGTCCGGTCGAGCCAAGCGCGCGGAAGCGTCCGCATCCTCGCGATGACGTCGTTCCGGAGGCGGTCGACAGCACGCTTGGTCGCGGTTAGCACGACGTACCTGCTGAACAGGCCGAGACCGGCCGCCACGAGGTAGAGCACCAGCAGCAGGGCGCCGAGGAGCACGAGCTGACCCTTGTCCCGGTGGGGTATGACGCTGTCGAACACGTGCCGGACGAGCAGGCCGAACGGGACGAGCGACAGCGACTGGACAGCCGCAACCCCCACGCTCAGCGCCAGGAGCCTTCGGCTGCCCTCGAGGAGCCGGGCAAACGAGCGCCAGGTCCGCATCCTCAGTCCGCCTGCCGGGCCCGGGCACGGTCGAGCGCCTGCTTGAGGATCCGCGCGTGGTCGCCGCGCTGCGCCCAGCGCAGGCGGCTGGTGTTCGAGTCGTGGAGCCTGCGTAGCAGAACCACCTCGTCCAGCATGCTCTCGCGCAGCCCGGCCTCCCGGGCCCGCAGCAGCCACTCCATGAGCTCGCCCACCTGCCAGTCGGTCGAGAAGGGCCCGACGCGTTCGAGCGCGCTGCGGCGGGCGAGCAGCGTTCCGGGAAGCCGTGCCGGATGGTGGGCCTCGGCGGGACGCAGGCGAGCCGCTGCGGCCGGAGACAGGTCGGGCGAGACGAACTCGCGCACGTGGCCGAACACGAGATCGACGGCGGGTTCGGAACCGAGCGCGGCGGTCGCGCGCTCGAGCCTCTCCCGCGGCCAGATGTCGTCCGCGTCGAGGAACGCCACGAGCTCGCCGCGGGACTCGTCCACCCCGCGGTTGCGCGCGGCCGCCTGACCCGCGTGATCCTGCCGGATGACCCGCGCGCCGAGCCGCTCCGCGATCCGGGCGCTGTCGTCCCGCGAGCCGTCGTCCACCACGATCACCTCGAGGGGCGGCACCGTCTGGTCCGCGATGCTGCGAAGAGCTTCCTCGAGGTAGCGGGCGCCGTCCCGCACCGGCACCACCACGTTGACCGTGGAGTCAACCGGCATGGCCGCTCCGCGCCGCCTGCCGCTTGCGCACCACCGATGCGCGCAGGACCGACAGAAGGTCGGCCTGCAGCTCGCCGCGGCGGTACGACTGGTTCGTGCCGTGAATCCGCCACCGAAGCAGCACCTCCGGAAAGGCGCGCCACTTGAGGCCGGCGTCCTGGGCCCGAACGAACCAGTCGGTGTCGCTGGTGGCCGCGTACTTCGGGTCGAATAGCCCGATGCGGTCGAACGCCCGCGGCCGCGCGAGTAGCGCGCCCGGCAGCCAGCCGCAGACTCCCTCCGTCAGCCACTCGGGCGGCATCCAGGGCGGGGTTGGCACACCGGGCTCCAGCACCGCCCGCATGTGGGCGACGTTGAAGTCGAGGTCCGGGTCCGACCACAGCTCCGGGACCTGACGCCTCAGCTTGTCCGGGGTCCACTCATCGTCGGAGTCGAGGAACGCGATCAGGTCTCCCCTCGCCATCTCGATGCCCCGGTTGCGGCCGCCGGCCTGGCCCCGGTCGGGCTGGCGGACGTACCGGACAGGGAACTGCCTAGCCACGTCGCCGCTGCCGTCGCTCGAGTCGTTGTCGACCACGATGACCTCGTGGTTCCGGTACTCGCCCCCCAGGATGCTGCGGAGCGCCGCGCCCAGGAAGCCCGCGTTGTTGCGCACGGGCACCACCACGCTCACCAGCGGTTGGTCCGCGGGCGCCGGGCTCACGCTCCCCCCGTGCCGATCACGGATCGCTGGCGCCGAAGCGACGCCCCGACCACGGCGAGCAGCTCCCGAAGCACAGCGTCGCGGTCGTAGATCTCGTTGCCCCCGTGGATGCGATAGCGCACGAGGATCTCGTCGACCGCGCTCCACCGCACACCGGCGTCCTTCGCCCGAGCGAGCCAGTCGGCGTCGCAGGTCAAGCGGTAGCCCGGATCGAACCCCCCGACCCGCTCGAACGCCTCGCGCCGCACCATCAGTGCGCTCGGCACCGTGCCCCTCGAGTCCTGCCATCGCATCTGCTCCGGCAGCCACTCGGGTCGGGGAGTACCGGGCTCGAGGAGGATGTCCATCCGGGTGAGCACGAAGCCGAGCGTGGGGTCTGCCTCGAGGGCCGCCACCTGGCGCGAGACCTTGCGTTCGAGCCAGAGGTCGTCCTGGTCGAGGAACGCGAGGAACTCCCCGCTCGATTCCGCGACTCCCGCGTTGCGCGCCTCCGCCACTCCTCGGTTCGGCTGCTGAAGAAGGCGCACCCTGTACGACGCCGCAATCTCCGCGCTGTTGTCCGACGATCCGTCGTCGACCACGACGATCTCCATCGAGCCGTAGTCCTGCGCCGCCACGCTGTCGAGCGCCGCGGCGAGGAACCGCGCGCCGTTGTGCACCGGGACGATGACGCTGACGAGCGGGCCCGTCACGGTTCGTACGGCCGGGCTAGCCCGCAGGCGGCGGGTGGGGCCAGCCCGCGTCGCCGACGTCGTGGACCGGGTCGACGAGCAGCAGGTCCTGCATATCGGTGAACTTGTGCAGCACGGGCGGGTCGAAGGGGGGCGGGTCCCCGGCCGCCTCGATCTCACGGACCGGCGGCGGCGGCGCTCCGCCGTTCGTCCCAGCCGGATGTACCAGTCGCTCGTCGAGCAGCCTCTCGACCAGCTCGTCCACCGCCTGCCGGATCTCGTCGGGACCGGCCGAGTACCGACGTTCCAGCTCGGCGATCACGTCAGCCGACCGCCTGCCCGCGGCCAGAGCTTCCCAGATCTCGGCCCCCGAGCCCTCGAGCGAGTAGTAGCAACCGGTCTGCAGGCCGATGAGGATCACCTCGCCGTCCACGGTCTCGTGGATGACCTCGTTCGAATCGATCGTGATGTGTGCGATGGCCACGTGCGGAGTCCCTCCCCAGGCGACGGCGGCCCAGTCTAACCGCGCCCACGGCCCGCGGTCGACCCGCGGGAGGAGGTCAGCTCCGAGCACAGGCCCGAAATGAGATCGGGTACCGCCGAGAGGTCCGAGCCGAGCTCGAGCGTGAATGTTGGGAGGCGCCGGACCAGCCCGGCCATCGCGCTCAGACCTGTCTGGCCGGCCCCGGGAAGCTGGATGAGGGTGCTCGGCGCCATCGCGCGGAGCGCGGCCGCCGGGGTCGAGGGCCGGAGCGCGGGAGCCTCGCCCGAGCCGATCGATGGCACCACCACAGCCATCACCGCAATCGAATCCGACAAGAGCTCCGGCCGGTGGCCGTGAAGTGCGAGCACAGCCTTTTGCTCCTCGCCGCGGCGAAAGTCGGAGACGGCCGGCGAGAGGCTGGGGAGCCGCTCGAGCGCCTCGAAGTCGAGCTTCGCCGTCGAGTACAGGCAGTGCGCGTGCGGAGGGTCCTCGAACGTCACGATCACGTAGTCGTCGCCCGCATAGTCGAGGCCGGCCTCGAGGCACGCGAGCGCGGTGGTGCTCTTGCCGCTTCCGCTCGGACCGGCGAGAAGCACGCCCGCGCCGCGCTGTCCGACGGCGCCGGCGTGGACGAGATGGCGGGCAGGGCCCGCGGCCCAGTGGTGCAGGACGGCCCGGAACGGCGCACCGCTCTCGTACCAGGGGACCGCACGCGCGTCCGCCACCCAGTAGACGATCGTGCGCGCCTCGCGGCTGAAGGCGGTGACGGCGCCGGAAGACGGCTCGTTGATCACGACGACCGGGGAGCCCTCGTAGCCGGGAACGTCGCCCCGGACGCGCACCGCGCCGAGTCCCCAGCGTACGTCGGGGGCTCGAACGCCGCTCGACTCGCTGTCCCAGATCAGGATCTCTA
>VAXR01000204.1 GCA_005885165.1 Actinomycetota bacterium | reverse complement strand
GAAGGTAGAAGCCCGGCAATCGGAAGGTCAGCAGAGCGCGGCCGGAATGCGAGACGAGGAAGCTGGAGGCGATCCTCGCCGCGCAGCACGCGGGCTTCCCGGCTGGGGAGAGGACGACGTTGACCATGCTCCCCGCGCGGAAGCCGCTGGCGTGAAACGCGACGACGCGACCCGGCGTGACCGACACGGGTCCGCGTACGCGCGGGCCGGCCGCCGACGCTGCGACCGCCGTCCAGAGGAGGACGAGAATCGACGAGCCGGCGAGCAGCACGCGCACAGCGCCGACCCTAGCTGACCGCCGTCGCCGGGCGATCCTCGCCGCGCTTGCCGTCGCTCTCGCCGCCGGCGGCACGACCGTCGGCATCGTCCTCTCCGAGGGCGGAACCGTCACCGACCCGCCCGAGCTCGGGCGCTACGCGCACGAATGGCCCGCGCCGAATGCCGACCTCGCGGGGACGCGCGCTGCAGCCGGGTCGGCGATCGACACGAAGAGCGTCGGCCGGCTGCGCCTCGCCTGGCGGTTCCGCTTCAAGGCTCCGCCGGGGCTGTCGGGCATCTTCGCGTCGACGCCGCTCGTGCTCGGGAGCCGGGTCTACGTCCAGGATCTCGACAGCAACGTGTACGCGCTCGACCTCGCCACCGGCAGGCTGCTCTGGCGAGCGCGCTTCGGACAGATCGACGGCGGACCGAACGGACTCGCGGCCGGGTACGGGAGGATCTACGGCAACACGGATCGCGCCGCCTTCGCGCTCGACGCGGACACGGGGAAGCTGCTCTGGGTGCGGCGGCTCGCGCGGCGTCCGTCCTCGGCCGTCGACGTCGCGCCGGTCGTCGCGAACGGACTCGTCTACACGAGCAGCGTCGGCCTGCCTCCCGGCGGCAAGGGCGTCCTGTACGCACTCGACGCCGCCACCGGCCGCCCGCGTTGGCGGTTCCGGACGATCCTCGGCGACTGGGCGGTGCCGAAGGAGGCCGCAGGCGGGGGAAGCTGGTGGCCTGTCTCCGTCGACGGCCGTGGACGCGTCTACGCGGGCAACTCGAATCCGTACCCGTGGGGCGGAACGCGGCGGCATCCGAACGGCGCCGCGTACCGCGGCCCCGCTCTCTACACGGATTCCCTGCTCGTTCTCGAGGGCCGGAGCGGGAAGCTCGCCTGGTACGACCAGGTGATCCCGCACGACGTCCGCGACTACGACTTCGCCGCCTCGCCGATCATCGCGCGGAACGCCGTCTTCGGCGCCGGCAAGGGCGGATTCGTGTACGCCTGGGACCGGAGGACCGGCCGCCGGCTGTGGCAGACCGCGGTCGGTCTGCACCGGAACGACCGCGGGCCGCTGCCCTCGCACCGCGTCACCGTCTGCCCCGGCCTGCTCGGAGGCGTCGAGACCCCGATGGCGTACGCCCGCGGGCGTCTCTTCGTCCCCGTCGTCGACCTGTGCATGCGCGGCGGCGCCACCGGCTACGAGAATCTTTTCGACATCGACCTGGCCGGCCGCGGTCGCGGCGAGTTCGTCGCGCTCGACGCGCGCACGGGACGGCCGCTGTGGGCGAGACGCCTTCCCGCGCCCGCGTTCGGCTGCGCCACGGTCGCGAACGACGTCGTGTTCGCACCGACCCTCGACGGGCGCATCTACGCGCTTGCGACAGACAGCGGTCGCATCCTCTGGCAGGCGACCGCGCGCGCAGGCATCAACGCGTGCCCGGCGGTTGCGGATGGCACCCTGCTCGTCGGCGCGGGCACCGTGTATCCCGACCGGCTGAACCCGGTCTACGAGCTGATCGCGTACAGGCTCGCCGGGGGCGGCTGACGATCAGCCGCTGCGCATGACGTGCAGGACGTGATCCTTCGCCCAGCGCGCATCGCGCTTCACGACTGCAAGGAGCTGCGAGGAGGAGCCCTTGGCACCGTAGGAGCACGAATTCACGAGGACGTTGTCGAGAACGAAGATCACGTAGGAGGCCTCGTAGCCGTTCCGCTCCGCGTGGATCACGTACAGCGGCGTCGGAAACCCCGCGAGATGTCTCGTCACGACCTTGTTCGGGCCGGTGTTCGGTGGGAACGCTTTCAGGTCGCCGACGGCGAGAGCATGGGTCGGAAAGACGGCGGCCGCCGTCGTGGCGGCGTGCAGCGCAGCGTGGCGGCATGTTCGTCGTCGTCCTCTTCCTGTTCATCTCGCTCGTCGGCAAGCACAAGCCGTCGCTCGAGGCGCGGATCGGGCTCGCCGCCCTGTACGGCGTCGCCGCGGTCCCGTTCTTCTACTGGATGGACCGCCTCGCCTTCCGGCGCTACCAGAAGCTGCGCGGCGGCGCGCCAGCGCGCGACCCGAAGCGCAAGCGCTAGCTGCTACTTCCCCCTGAAAAACGATTGAGCGTGCGGGGCCGTCGGTGCGGTCTTATCGGCCGAGCGAATTCTGGTCTTTATCGGCGCGCTCGGTCAGGTGAGGAGCGCGATCCGTTGCAGGTTGTGGGCGAGGGTGATGCCGCCGACCCAGGTCTGCGCGCCTTCGAGGCTACGTAAGCGTGTCCGGCGCAGGCCCTTGCGCTTGAGCTGCGAGATGCGTCCCTCGAGCCCGTTGCGGTAGCGGTAGCGGCGTTTCCAGTTGCGGCTGTGCTCGACCGGGGCGGCTCGTTGCTGGCGCGGGATGATCGGGTCACGGATGCGGTGACGGGAGAGCGCGGCGTCGCCGGTGCTGGTGCCGAAGCCGCGGTCGGCGTAGACGCTGCGCACCTGCATCCCCGCCTTCTTCGCTTTCGCGATCGCGCCCTCGAGCAGGCTGGCGTCGACCGGCCCGCCGCGCTCGGGGACGTCGGCGATCACGAAGCCCTCGGCCGTGTCGGCGACCCGGGCCTTGTAGCCGAACTCGGTCGGCCGGCGCGGGCTGCCCATCCGGATCGGGCGCGCGTCTGGGTCGACCAGCGAGACGCGCCGGTCGGGGATCGTGCGCTGCCCGGCCAGACGCAGATCGGTCTGGGCGAGGATCTGCTCGGCCGCTTCCAGCTCCCGCTCGAGCCGCTCGACCAGGGCGACGCTGACGCGCTTGCGGCGCGCACCCCGGCGCGCGCTTCGCGCGAGCGTGCGTGCCTCGCGCGCCGTCTGCTTGGCGCGCTGGGCGATCTCAGCGGTCAGCCGGTCGATCGTGGCCAGCTCGCGCCGTGCGAAGACGCGGGCCGCCGAGATCGCGCGCACGCGCTTGCCGACCGACCGGCGACGGTCGCGCAGCCGGGCCCTTGGCGCAAGGCCAGCGCGCTTGATCCGTTTCGCCAGCCGCGTCAGCCGCGAGACCGCGTGCGCGCACAGGCCCGAGTCGGTCGGGCTGCGGATATCGGCCTCGACAACGGTCGTGTCGACGCGCAAGCGGCGAGAGCGCAGCACCTTCCGCTCAACCGCGAGCGCGAGCAGCTCGGCATTGAGCTCCTCCAACAGGCCGGGGCCAAGCCTCTTGGTCAGCTTCATCAGCGTGCTCGGGTCGGGCACCCGCCCGTCGACGGCGATCCGGCAGAAACGCCGCCACGTGAACGAGTCCGCGACCTCCTTGCACAGCGTCTCGTAGCCGAGCCCGTAGCGGTGCTTGAGATACATCAGCCGCAGATACGTCTCGATCGGGATCGTCGGCCTGCCGCTCCGCGCCGTCAGCCGCGAGCGAAACGGGGCCAGGAAGCGGTCGTCATCGAGGATCGCGTCCACCTTGCCCAGCTCCGCCGGCAGCTCGCGCAGCTCCGCCGGCAACACCGCCTCCCACAAACTCTCCCCGACCGCCCGCTCCCGCAGCATCCCACACCCCCGAAAGTCGCTGACTTCCAGCAACGCTAGGACCGCAATCGGATGGACCGGACTCCGCCGCGGGTGCCGACTATTTCAGGGGGAAGTAGACGCTACGCGCGCGTGTAACTAAGAAGAACGGGGCCGGTGGCCGGCCGAGTAGACGTCCTTGCGCTTGATCAGCCCGTTCTCGAACGGGAAGACGTCGATTCCGTCCCACTCGAGCCTCTTGCCGTCGCGCGTGGCGTGCGCCGTCCACTCGCTCACGACCAGGCTGTCCCGTACGTAGAGGCGGCGGCTCGTGAAGCGGAGGTCGGGCCAGTTCCGGAAGATCTGCGCGATGTGCTCGCGCACCGGCCCGGCGCCCTCGGCGCGCTCGCCGGCGGTGTGGTTCTCGAAGACGACGTCGGGGGCGTGCGCGGCGTGGATCGCGTCCAGATCCTGGACGTTCCAAGCGTCGTTGTAGCGGCCGATCGCCTCCTCGAGCCCGGCAGCCTCGTCCATGGACCGATCTTGAAGCGCGGCCGCCGGTGGTTCAAGCTGTTCTGGCACCCCGACAATCGACTGCGGCCGTACGAGGAGGAACTTCCCATGGCCGAAGTCGTGCATTCGGCGGTCGCCAGAGGCGCCCGTGACGAGACAGCGGATCAGGCCGCGCTCGCGTTTCCCGAGCTCGTCTACGCCCACTTCGCATGGCGGAAGGCGGTCGATGCGGGTAACAACGCCGTCGACGCCGAGCAGCGCTACCGCCGCGCCCTTGCCCGGTTCGAGGGACAGCACGGGCAGATCGTCAACTCGTACTGGTGCTCGGAGGTCGAGAGCGCCGTCGCGCTCACCGCGAAGCCCGTGCGTCCCTTCGCCCGTCTCCGTGCGCCGAGGTTCTCGTTTCATCGCCTGACGGACTGGGCGACGAAGGACGAGCCGGACATCGCCGACCAGCTCCACCGGCTCGACGAGCTCGCCGTCCGGGCGTCGTCGGTGCTGACGGGGCTTCGCCAGCGGATCTGCATGCAGCTCGTCCTCGCGTCGGCCGGCCACCTGCTCAGCCTCGTCGATGCACGCGCGCGGCACGAGGCCCCGGAGAAGACGGCCGAGGCTCTCCAGGACGAGCAGAACCGGCTTGTTCACATCGACGAGTACTTCGAGTCGGCCGCGAACGGTCAGGCCCAGATCATGTACTTCGCGGGCATGGCCGTCGTCGCCGGATTGCTCGGGGGCCTCTCGGCAGGCCTCTGGCTCGCCGTCGGTCAACGCGGCCTTTTCGCCGCCCTGATCGCCGGATCGCTCGGGGCCCTGATCAGCGTGATGCAGCGGATCGACGATCGGAGCTTCCAGCTCGAACACGACGTCGGCCGGAAGTACGTGCTCTTCCTCGGCGGAGTGCGGCCGCTGCTGGGTGCGGCCTTCGGGCTCGCCGTCTACCTCGCGTTCAAGAGCCAACTGATCGCGCTCAAGCTGCCCGGTAAGGCCGGACCTGCCGGGGCAGACCCGCGCTTCTACGCGCTCGTGGTGCTCTCGTTCGTCGCAGGCTTCAACGAGCGCTGGGCCCAGGACACGCTTGCTGCCGCCACCGGCAGCGGCGGAGCGAAAGCCAAGCCGGACGCTAACGACGCGCAGCCGAACGCCGAAGCACCCGCTCGTCCCCGACCCGGCGTGTGACGCCGTCGGCGTCGAATCGCTCTAGCAGCAGCTGCGAGGTCTTCCGGGAGCTGCCGATCAGGTCGCGGAAGCGGGCGAGCGTGATCCGTCGGGCGCGCTC
>VAXR01000060.1 GCA_005885165.1 Actinomycetota bacterium | reverse complement strand
AGATCCCCTCGTGCGGCGAGTCGCCACGCTCGCTGCGGCAGACGATGAGGATGTGGCTCGCCTTGTGCGCGTACGAGCACCACATCTTCGACCCGTTGAGGACCCACTCGCCGTTGTCGCGCGCGGCTGACGTCTTGAGCGACGCGACGTCCGAGCCCGACTCCGGCTCGGACATCGCGATCGCCAGCCCGCCGCCCGCGGCCACCCGCCCGAGCAGGTCGCTCTTCTGCTCCTCGGTGCCGAACCGGTTGAGCGCGCCCACCACGATCAGCGTCACCGGGTAGCCGCCGATCGGGGCCCGCCCTTGGGCGGTCTCCTCGAGGAAGAGCGCGGCGTCGAAGAACGTGCCCCCGGATCCTCCGTAGCGCTCGTCGATAGTCAACCCGTACCAGCCGAGCTCGGCCATCTGGCGAGCGACCTCCGCTGAGTGCAGGTCGTGGTAGTCGCCCGTGATCTCCGCCAGCCGCTCGCGAGGGAACTCGCGCGAGCAGAAGTCGCGAACCGAGCGGACGAAGTCCTGCTGCTCATCGGTGAGGCCGAGATCGGCCGTGCGCTTCGCCGTCGCGTCGATCACCGCTGCGTTCGCCGGCTACGAGGAGCCCGTGCCCGCGCCGACCGGGGCGGGCGCCTCCGCCGGCGCCTCCTCGCGCGCCTTCCAGCGGTTCAGCTCGCGCATCGCGATGACCATCTTGTGAACCTCGTCCGGCCCGTCGGCCAGGCGCAGCATCCGGAGCGAGCGCCACATCACCGCGAGCGGCGTGTCGTCCGAGACCCCGAGGGCGCCGTGCACCTGGATCGCGCGGTCGAGGACGTCCATCACGACGTTCGCCGCCACCACCTTCGTCATCGAGATCTCCTGCCGCGCTGCCCGCTTGCCCTGCGTGTCCATCTTCCACGCTGCGTGCAGGACCATCAGGCGTGCGGCGTCCGTCTCGATCCGCGACTTGGCGACGAAGTCCTGCACGAACTGCTTCTCGGCGAGCGGGCCGCCGAAGGAATGCCGTTCGTTCGCGCGACGGCACATCAGCTCGATCGCGCGCTCGGCAGCCCCGATCGCGCGCATGCAGTGATGGATGCGGCCGGGGCCGAGCCGGTCCTGGGCTATGAGGAAGCCTGCACCGCGCTCGCCGAGGAGGCTCTCCTTCGGCACCCGGCAGGACTCGTAGCGGATCTCGCAGTGGCCGGGGCCGCCGTCGTGACCCATCACCGACACCGGCCGGATCAGGTTGAAGCCAGGAGCGTCGGTCGGGACGAGGATCATGCTTGCCCGCTTGTGCGGGGGTGCGTCGGGATCGGTCACGACCATCGCGATGGCCACGTCCGCGCCGACAGCGCCCGACGTGAACCACTTGTGGGCATCGATCACCCACTCGTCGCCGTCGAGCACGGCGCGGCCCTGCAGCCCGGTTGGATCGGATCCCGAGGTCTCCGGCTCAGTCATCGAGAAGCAGCTGCGGATGTCGCCGTCGAGGAGCGGCCGAAGCCAGCGCTCCTTCTGCTCGGGGGTGCCGTGGTCGACGAGGATCTCGATGTTGCCGGTGTCGGGCGCCGAGCAGTTGAAGGCCATCGGCGCCACCAGGCTGCGGCCCATCGCCTCGCAGAGCATCCCGTACTCCCAGTTGGTGAGCCCGGTCCCGTGCTCCTCGTCCGGCAGGAACAGGTTCCACAGCCCCTCGGCCTTCGCCCGCTCGCGGATGTCGACGAGGATCTGCGGGTAGGGCACGCCGGGCCCGACCTCCTCGTCGAGCGCGCGCAGCGCCTCGAGCTCGACCGGATAGAGATGCTCGTCGAGGAACGCCGCTATGCGCTCGCGCAGCTCCTCGACCCGTGGGGAAGGAGAGAAGTCCATGTCCGGCAGGCTACCTCGCCAGGGGCATCCGCCCTGCTGCCATCCCGGCCCAACCCTCCTTGGCTGAAGGGTTTTCGGTGCTCTGGCACACCAAAGTCTTCAGCCGACAGAATTCGAAGGGGCGGGTAAGGGACCCCCGCGCGGTACAACCTCCTTATGCACGCAGGGGCGAAGACGGCGGATGAGCGGCTGACCGGCCGGGAGCTGCGCGCGCGCACGATCCGCGACTTCACGATCGCGATGTCGGTCTCCAACTGCGTGGGCGCGCTGATCGTGTTCGTCTTCCTCACGCTGATCCTTCCGGTCCGGCACCCGCCGCCCGTAGGCGAGGTGTTCCTGTGGAACGGCCCGGCATTCGCGATCTTCGGGCTGGCGGCGTCCTACGTCGGCCCGCGGTGGGGCCGGTCGATCTCCCTGCCGCGACTCCGGTGGCTGCAGGAGGAGCGCGTGCCGACGCCGGAGGAGCGGCGGCGCGTGCTGCGCAACCCGCTCGTGCAACTCAAGGTCGTCGGCGGGATCTGGGCGGCCGCCGCGGTCGTGTTCGGCCTGATCAACCTGCACTTCTCGGTCCAGATCGCGATCAACGTGGCTTCGGGCATCGTCATGGGGGGCCTCGTGACCGGGGCGGTCTCGTACCTGCTCGGTGAGCGCGTCGTGCGACCGGTGACCCGGCGCGCGCTCGAGTCCGGTGTGCCGATGCAGCCGGTCGTCCCCGGGGTGATCGCGCGCACCGTCCTCGCGTGGGCCCTCGCGACGGGCGTTCCGATCTTCGCGATCGCCTTCGTGGCCGAGGGCATGATCAACGGCGACACGCCGCGCAGCAAGGCCACCGCCTGGAGCATCATCCTCCTCTCGGCGATCGGGATCGCGGTGGGCGCGCTGGCGATCGTGTTAGCAGCCAAGTCGATCGCCGAGCCGGTTCGCTCCGTGCGCCGCGCGCTCGCCCTCGTCGAGGAGGGCGTGACCGACGTGGAGGTGCCGGTCGACGACGCGAGCGAGGTGGGCCTCCTCCAGGCCGGGTTCAACCGGATGGCGGCCGGGCTCAGGGAGCGGGAACGGTTGCGCGATCTCTTCGGCCGCCACGTGGGCGAGGACGTCGCGCGCCAGGCGCTCGAGGCCGGGGTAGAGCTCGGCGGCGAGGTGCGGGAGGCCGCGGTGCTGTTCGTGGACGTCGTCGGATCGACGGCGCTCGCCGGGAGCACGCCTCCGCACGAGGTGGTGCGCCGGCTCAACGCGTTCTTCGGCCTGGTGCTCGACGTCGTGCGGAACCACGGCGGCTGGGTCAACAAGTTCGAGGGCGACGCCGCCGTGTGCGTGTTCGGCGTGCCGACCCCGCTCGACGACGCCGCCGGCCACGCGCTCGCCGCCGCGCGCGAGCTCGCCCAGCGCCTCGAGGCCGAGAGCCCGCTGGACGCCGCGATCGGCGTCTCGGGGGGCGAGGTCGTGGCGGGCAACGTCGGCGCGGCCGAGCGCTTCGAGTACACCGTGATCGGAGATCCGGTGAACGAGGCAGCGCGCCTGTCCGAGCTGGCGAAGGAGCGCAGGCCGCGCGTCCTTGCCTCGAGCCGAGCGATCGGGCGGGCGAGCACCGAGGAGGCCGCGCGCTGGGAGCTCGGCGAGGAGGTCGTGCTCCGCGGTCGCTCCGAGCCCACGGCGCTCGCCACCCCGGTCGAGTCCGCCGTGCCCGCAAAGTAGCAAGGAGGACGCCGTGCCCAAGGTGCTCTACGAGAAGCGCGACCGGATCGCCTACGTCACGATCAACCGACCCGAGGCCAAGAACGCGATCGATCCCGAGACGCACGAGCTTCTCTGGAGCACCTGGGAGGACTTCGCCTCGGACGACGCGGTCGACGTCGCGATCCTCACCGGCACCGGTGACTCCTTCTCCGCGGGTGCAGATCTCAAGACCTTCATCCCTCCGTGGATCGAGGACGCCACGCCCCGGAAGGTGCGCGACAACGTCGCCACCGGGCTGGGCGGGCTGACGCGCGGACTGCACCGCACGTACAAGCCGACGATCGCCGCGGTGAACGGCTGGGCGCTTGCCGGCGGCCTCGAGACCGCGCTGGCCTGCGACATACGCATCGCCTCGGAGCGCGCGATGTTCGGGTCGTTCGAGGCCCGCCGCGGCTACCACCACGGTGACGGCGGGATCGTGAGGCTGGTGAACACCTGCGGCTCAGGGATCGCGCTCGAGATGCTCCTCACCGCGGAGCCGATCGACGCGCAGCGGGCGCTCCAGTGCAACCTGGTGTCGCGCGTCGTTCCCCACGAGCGGCTGATGGACGAGGCCGAGCGGGTGGCGCGCCAGATACTCCGCAACAGCCAGGTCGCCGTGCGCTCGGCGAAGGAGACGATCCTCGACGTGATCGGCCGGCCGCTCGACGACCAGCTGCGGATCGAGGCACTGAACGGCTACTCGTGCGCCGACGCGGAGGAGACGCTGGGCCGGCTCAAGCGGTTCTACGAGAAGAGCGACGCCGGGCGAGCGGGCTCGCACGAGACGCCGCTGTAGGCGGGCCCCTGCGAGCCGCACCTGGGCGGCGCAGAACGCCTCATTGCCCGAGGTGGAGGGAAGCGATAAAGGGAGTGGGCCTGTTACCGCGCGCCAATCACGTTGCCGTGTCTCAATCTCGTAACCGCGCGTTCGCCCCCTTAGAGCGCGAGTCCATTCGTAGGGGCTATAGCACCTAGTAATGGACTCTCGTCTTCGCCGGAGGCCCTCTCAGGGGAACGTCCGGTTACAAGACGGCAACGAACGTAACGCGCGGCGAAACCATCCCTGCCCCTTTATCGATGCTGTTGGCCTGAGCCCCGCTGGCGGTTGGGTAAGCGCGCCCTACAGCTTCCGCTTCAGCACCGCGCGCGTCACCCGGTGGTCGATCGACTGCACCGGGTGTCCGTTCCTCACGTAGTCGTGGCCGCCGAAGTAGCGCCTGAAGATCGTCTCGGCCGTGCGCGTCGAGAGCGCCTGGTTGGTGAGCGTCGGGTTCGGGCCTCCGAGCGAGTTCGGCAACGCCGAGTTGTCGGCGATGAAGAGCCGCTTGACGAAGCGCGCCTCGCAGCTCCGGTCGAGCACCGAGTTCGAGGGGCTCGCCCCCATCCGCATCGTCGATTGGACGTGGAGTATCAGCGGCGGCCAGTTCAGCCGGTAGACCTGCTTCGCGCCGGCGTGCTTCAGGAGCGCCAGCGCCTTCCGCGCCAGGTACTCGCGGTTCCGCAGGGTACGTGCCGTCCGCTGGCGGTAGTGGAACTCGATCTTCGGCACCGCACCGTTCTCGTCCGCCGGCAGGTCCTGTGACAGCGTCACGCGGTTCTGGGCCTCCACGTCGTCGTCGGTGATCACGAGCACGTTCAGCAGGCGGTCGACGTCGTGGGTCAGCTGCTTGAGGAGGTTGCCCACCCGGCGTCCGTTGCCGTCCACGCCGTGCATCTTCGGGTGGCCGTTCAGGTACACGTCGTTGATCCCGCCGTCCGAGAACGTGGCCGAGAACGCCTGAAGCGCCGGAGGCAGCCCGACGTTCTCGAGCCCGCCGTGCCCGGGGAAGTCGACGCGCGCCGAGGAGCCCGGCCCCTTGCTCGACCCCGTGTAGCGGGGCATGACGCCGATCAGCCAGTCGAAGTAGTGGTCCGTGTAGCCGCGGCCGACCCAGTCGTTCGGGTTCGGAAGCCCGCTGTTCAGCCACAGGCGCGGGTTCTCCGTCGTCCCGCCCGACATGACGATCACCTTGGCCTCCTCGGTGAACGTCTCGCCGGTCTTGCCGACCCGCCAAGTGACGCTGTTCGCGACGGTCTTGCCGCCGACGGTCGTCGTCCCGATCTTCGTGGCGAACGCGTCGGGGATCAGCGTGATCCGCTTGCCGTGCTTCGACCAGGCGTCCGCGGTTAGGGCCATCGGCACGTAGCTGTTGTCGGTGGAGCGCTTGGCGAAGAGGTTGCGCGGGGCGTGGCGCGGCTCGAAGCAGCCCTGGAAGCAGTAGCCGCAGAAGGTGCAGCCGCGCGCTTTCGGGAACACGAGCTTGTTCCGCTCGGCCGTCTTGCCCGCCGTGCCGTGGGGCTGGAGGATCGCGTTCTCCTGGGGCCTGTACGCGGCGTGCAGGGCGTCCTTCGTCTTCTGCACCGGGATCCCGAGCTTGCTCGCGCCGTGGAGGAAGACCTCCTCCTTCGTGCCCATCGCGGCCGTCTGCACGGGCAGCGTGTGCTCAACCCACTCGTAGTAGGGGACGAGGGTCTTGTAGGAGAACGGGAACTCGTGCGCGCGGTCGTAGCGCGAGCGGTCCCTGCCCCTGTAGCCGTGGAAGACGCCCGGGACGGCGCGTGGGCAGTTGCCGTAGTAGTGCTGCGTCGTACCTCCCACGCCCGAGAGCTGCCAGACGAAGCAGTTCTGCGGGGTCTCGCGCAGCCACTCGGACTTCGCGCGGTCGGCAGGCCCCCAGCGGAAGTAGCCGGACACCGGGTTGTTGGCGTCGTTCTCGAGGTGCCGCCACTCGCGCTCAGGCCGCAGGTGGCGCGGGCCCGCCTCGAGCACCAGCACGTCGAGCCCGTGGGCGGCGAGCTCCTTCGCCACCACCGGGCCGCCGCCGCCCGCGCCGATTACGATCACGTCGCGCATCAGTGATGCCTCGCGTGGCGCTTGACGTGGTAACGCTTGCTCGTGTGGACGCTGCGGCGCCCCTGCCAGTAGCCCTTGAGCTCGTTGCGGCCCTCCGCGATCCCGGAGTAGTTCGAGATCGTCCAGCCGACCGGCTTCCCCTTGAGCCGTCCCGTCGCGGGATCGAATACACCGGCCTCGCCGTACGCGAGGAACGCGACGGCGCCGATGAGGATCCCCGACACGAAGCGCAGCTCCGAGCCCTCGGTCATCTGCTCGAAGCGGTGGAAGACCTCGATCTTGTCCGCGAAGGAGAGCCGGGCGAACGGGGACAGGAACGCGCCGCTCGACGCGGCGGGGTTCACGTCGACGGCCAGGCCGTTGAGCAGCGTGGCGACGCCGCCCGACGAGGGCAGCGTCGGCCCCTCGGAGGTGCCGACGAAGCGATCGAGAAGCTCGATGAGCGCCGGGGTGGTCCCCGCCTGGATGCCGCCCGGGCGTTTCGAGCTCTGCCCCTGCGCCTTCGAGTAGGCGTCCGGCCCGGGCACGACGAACGCCACCAGCCCGTTCAGCGTGTCGCGCGTGAGGTCGGTCTCCGCGGCGAGCGCCGCCTCGAGCCAGCCCTGCTTTGCCAGGAAGCCCGGGATCTGGGCGAGGATCGCGGCGGCACCCGTCAGCCCGGCGCGCTCGAGGAAAGCCCTGCGCGAAATCCCGCTCCGCAAGAGCCGGAGCCCAGAGCGGCTATCCCCTTGCTCCCCCACCTGGGCCGGCGACCCTACCACCAGGCGCCGTGCCGGGGCGGCGCATCAGGTGGTCGCCTGGAGCAGCCCCCACGCGATCAGCGCAGCGACCGCGGCACCCGCCACGATCCCGACCACGATGCGCGCGACCTGGGCGCCCGAGGTCGCCTCCGGGACCCGCGCCTCGACGGGCTCGACGTCCGCCCTCCGGAGGGTGATGCGGGCGAGCTCCACACCCGACTCGGGCACGAGCACGTCACGCGGCCCGGCGGCGAGGAAGTCGGGCACGTCGAAGCCGGCGGTCCGCCGCAGGACGCTCGGGATGCCCTCCTCGATCAAGAGGTTCTGCATCAGCTCGGCCTCCGCCTGGTTGCGGGCGAACCCCACGCGAACCAGCTCGCCGCGGGTGAGCTCCGGGCGGATCTTGCGCGCGCGCTCGTGCGCCTCGTCGCGCGGCTCCTCGACGTTGCGGCCGCCGGCGTACACGAGTGGCATCCCGCAGTGGCTGCAGAAACGCTCCTCCAGGGGGTAGCGGCGCGCGCACGCCGGGCAGGCCAGCGCCTCGGGGTGCGCGGGCTCCGCGTCAGTCGACCTGGAGCGCTTCTTCCTCGACCCGTCCATCGGCGATCTTCCACGCCCTGACCTCGGGCTCTCCGTCGAGCGACACGATCAGGTAGGTCCAGTGCGGATACTGCGCGAGGTTGCGGTCCTGCTCGGAGGGCTCGGCCGCGCTGCGCGGGTGGGAGTGGTACACGGCCACTCCGAAGCCCTCGCCGTCGAGCTCGTTCGCGGCGAGGAGGCTCTGCGGATCCAGGTCGAAGCCGTATGGCGAGTGGCGCATGTTCTCGCCGCGAAACACCTCCTCCACCACCCCCTCGTTCACGCGCGCGTAGCCGCAGCACTCGTTCGGCGCCTCCTCTCGCGCGTGTGCGACAAGCTCGTCCAGCAGTGCGCGCGAGATGCGCATGCCGAGAGCGTAGACACCGAATACGATCCCCGGATCGACGCCGGAGCGCGAGACACCCCGCCGACCCCGGGGCGGCCCCGCGCCGAAGCGGGCGGCGCGCTGTCGCGACGCGATGCCGTCCGGCTCGCGGGCGGCGGCGCAGGTGCGGGCATGGCCGTGCTGCGCGCCGGGTGCGGCGGGGGCGGCGCGCGAACGCTGCCGACTGTCAACCCCACCCAGGTGCAAGCCGATGCCGCGGTCGTGAGCGCGCTGATCGAGGCGGAGCGCACGGCGATCGCCGCGTACCGGCTGGGGATGGGGCGCCTCGCAGGTGCGGCACGCGCCACCGGGGTGCGGTTCCTGGGGCACGAGGAGGAGCACTAGGGTGCACTCACCCGCGCGATCCTCTCGCTCGGAGGGAAGCCGCCGATCCGCAGAACGCCAGCGGCCTACTCGGCGGGCTTCCCCCGGCTCTCCGACGCGGAATCGGCGCTGCGCTTCGCCCTCGACGTGGAGAACACGCAGGTCTCGGCCTACGTCAATGCGCTGGGCACCGTCGCGGCTCCGGGGCTGCGGGCCACGCTCGCATCGATCCTCGCCACCGAGGCCGAGCACATGTCGGTGATCCTCGGCGAGCTCCACGAGCCGCAGGCTCCGCAAGCGGTCGTCACCGGGAGCAAGCCGACGTGACGGACCGCCCGATCACCCGGCGGCGCGCGCTGCTCGCCGGCGGAGCCGCAGTCGCCGTGGCCTCCTCGCCGGGCTCGGCACGTGCAGCCGTCGACAAGGCGCTGGTCAAGAAGATCGAGCGCAGGGCGGTGGGCGCGGCGACGCTCGACGAGCTGAGGAAGATGGTCGCGCTCGAGGCGATCGCGAACGGCCGGCTGCTCCGCCCGTCCGAGACTTCCGTCGTTCGGATCCTCGAGGAGCACGCCACCCAGCACGCGGCGGCACTGGGGCAGCTGATGAAGGACCAGTTGGGGACCGAGCCACCTGCCACTCCGAGGCGCACCGAGATCTCCGGGCTCCTGGGCCTCCGCGACCGGACGGCGGCGCTTCGATTCGCGAGCAGGCTCGAGGGACGCGCGATCGCGACGAACATCTCCGGCATCCGGACCGCCTACGACTCCCAGATCCGCCAGGCGCTCGCCGGGATCGTCGGCTCGGATGCGCAGCACCTGGTGCTCCTGCGCCAGCTGCTGCACGAGCAGCCGGTACCGAGCGCGTTCGAGCGCGGCGCCGCCTGAGCAACGGCCACAGCGGGCGGCACCGGGCCGCCCTTTGCGGGTCTATCCTGGCCCCGTGTTCAACATCGGCCCGCTCGAGCTGATCGTCGTCCTGATCATCGCGCTGATCGTGCTCGGTCCGCACCGGCTTCCCGACGCCGCGCGCGCGATGGGCCGCGGAATCCGCGAGTTCCGCGGCGCGCTGAACATGGAGCACGACGACGAGGATGACTACACGGCGCCTCCGCCGCCCGCGCAGACCGAGGCACTGCCGGCTCCGGAGCACACCGGCGCGGCGGACAAGCCCGCCGAGCCGGCAGCGACTCCAGCCGCCGAGCCCGCCAAGCCGGCGGCTGCGAAGGATCAGCCCGCGGCGGCAAAGTCGCAAGCGCCCAGTTCGCCGAGCTAGCGGCGGCCGGCTACCAGAACGACGCCGACTCGAGCGAGTCCTCGAGCTCCTCGAGCGGCTTCGAGTACACGCCGGAGCTCAGGTACTTCCAGCCGTCGTCCGGCACGACGAAGACCACGCTGCCCTCGTCGATGTCCTGGGCGACGCGCACCGCAATCGACGCGACGGCACCGGCGGAGACACCGGTGAAGAGGCCCTCGTCGGCGAGGAGGCGCTTGGTCCAAACGACGGCGTCGCGGTTGGAGACGAAGATCTTGCGGTCCAGCAACGAGAGGTCGAGGATCGGCGGGATGTAGCCGTCCTCGAGCGAGCGGAGCCCCTGCACCTGCTCGCCCTGGAGCGGCTCGGCCGCCACGATCAGCGTGTCCGGGTCCTCCTCCTTGAGTCGGCGGGCGCAGCCCATCAGCGTGCCGCCGGTTCCAAGGCCGCCGACGAAGGCGGCGACGTCGTCGAGCTCCTCGAGTATCTCCACGGCGGTGCCGTTGTAGTGGGCGAGCGGGTTCGCCTCGTTGCCGTACTGGTACGGCATGTAGTACGAGGCGTCGGCCTCGGCCATCTCGAGCGCCATCGCGACCGCGCCGTTCGACCCCTGCGCGCCCGGGGAGTAGGCGATCTCCGCCCCGTACATCCTGAGGAGCTGGGTGCGCTCCTCGGTCACGTTGTCCGGCATGACGACCTTCAGCGGGTAGCCCCTGCGCGAGCAGATCATCGCCAGCGATATCCCGGTGTTGCCGGACGTCGGCTCGAGGATCGTCTGTCCCGGAGAGATCGCACCCCGCGCCTCCGCGTCCTCGAGCATCGCGCGAGCCACGCGGTCCTTGACCGAGCCGGTCGGGTTGTAGCTCTCGAGCTTCGCGTAGATCCGGACGCCGGGCTTCGGCGAGAGCCGGCGCAGCTCCACGAGCGGCGTGTGCCCGATGGCCTGAACGATGTCCGCGTACTTCCCCCCGCACGGCTGATTGTCGAGTCGCGGCTCGATCATCGCTTCAGAAAGTGTAGTAGTGCCCTAACGCGTGCTAACCGGGGGACCCGCCGGCCATCGCCGGGAGGATCACGAGTATGTCGGCCTCGCTGACCGGAGTCTCAAGCCCGGCCAGCACACGTACGTCCTCGTCGTTCAGGTACACGTTCACGTAACGGTTCAGCTCGCCTTCCTCGGAGAAGAGCTGATGCTGGGTCTCGGGGTGGCGCTCGGCGAGCGAGCGCAGCACCTCGCCGACGTTCGAGCCGTCCGCTCCGACCTCCTTCTCGCCACCCGTTGCCGACCGGAGCACCGGCGGAATCTTGACCGTGCTCATCGCCGCCTACGCTACCGCGACTTGGCGGCGCGCCGAAAACCGAGCAGCCGAAGGACGCAGGCTCGAAGGCTTGGCGGGCCAAGCCGAGAGCCGAGGACGCACGGGTGCGACGGTTTGCAGGCGCGTAAGCCCTAGCCGGCGCAGAAGGCTTCGTAGTCAGGGAACTTCCCCATCTCCTCCTCGGAGATGGAATCGGGGTCGCGCGAGCAGATCGGGCAGTTCGGATCCCGGCGAACCTTGAGCTCCGTGAACGTCGCGCCCAATGCGTCGTACAGGAGCAGCCTCCCGATCAGCGGCTCGCCGGACCCGGTGATCAGCTTGATCACCTCGGTGGCCTGGAGCATCCCCATCGTGCCCGGCAGGACGCCGAGCACGCCGTTGGCACCGCACGACGGCGCGAGCTCCGCGGGCGGCGGGGTCGGGTAGAGGCAGCGGTAGCACGGGCCCTCGTACGGCGCGAACACCGAGAGCTGGCCGTCGAAGCCGAGGATCGACGCCGAGACCACCGGGATCCCGAGCCGGACTGTCGCGTCGTTCAGCAGGTAGCGCGTCGGGAAGTTGTCGGCGCCGTCGACGATCACGTCGTAGCCGTCGATGATCTCCATGATGTTCGACGCGTCGAGGCGCGTCTTGTACTTGACCACCTCGACGTCGGGGTTGAGCGAGTTGATGGTCTGCTCGGCGGAGTCGACCTTCGCGAGAAAGCGGCGTGCGCTGCCGGGCGTGTCGTGTGCGGGATCGACCGAGATGGCGATCGCCGTGACGGGCCCCCGCAGGTCGTAGCAGAAGAACCTTCGCGTCAAGCAGCTTGAGCTGGCCCTCGAGCCCGATCTCGGGAAGCAGGAGATGGCGCGAGTAGCGGCTCTTCTGCTCGGCGCTCAGCGCGCGGGGCGTCTCCACCTCGAAGCCGCGGTCCTTCCAGAGCGTGATCCCGCCGTTCATCGACGCAACGTCCTGGTAACCGAGCAGGTGCTCGAGCGTGTGAGCGGCGAGCGCCGAACGCTGACCGGTCGCGCAGTAAAGGACGACAGACTGCGACTTGTCGCCGACCTTCCCCTCGATTCGCGACTCGAGATAGGCGCGCGGGACATGGATGGCTCCCGGGATATGCGCCTCCTCGAACTCGTGCTGCTCGCGGACGTCGACCAGCACCGGCACGCGCCCGTTGCCGTTCGAGCTCGCCAGGGCGTCGTGAACCTCGCGGGGATCGAGCTCGCGTACCTGGTCTCGAATCTGTCGTATCAGCTCTGAACCGCTGGGCATCTAGGGCTCCTGTGCCTCAGGAGAGCTTCGATCAAACCGCAAATCGGCTTGACTCAAAGCCTCACATCGGCTTATTACTTCAGAAAGTGTAGCGTTGGAGGTCCGGCCCGTCAGGGCGGTCAGGTCCAAGCGATCAAGGCCTCCGAACCGCCTCGAGTATGGCAACGAAAGCACATTCTTCGAGAGCATTCCTGACTTAGCCACAGTATGGGTAGCTAAGTCAGGATTGCTCCGGATTTCCGGAGCGGCGATGGCTCCCCTCCCTTCGTCGCCTACCTGATCCAAGCCGGAGGGCTGCAACGATTGGGGCCGGATGAGACCCCGCTGGATCGCCCTCCTAGTCGCCGGCGCCGCTCTCGCCTTCGCGGCGGTCGTTTTGGCAGCGACTCGCGCCCACCACGAAGCGAACGACCTGCGCGGCTCCGCTTCGGGCCCCGCCTCGCACTTCAACGGCGCCCTCCTCCCCGCGGGCCTGCGCGTTCCGAACTTCAATCTCAAGGACCAGGACGGCCGCGAGGTCTCCTCCAGGACGCTGCTCGGCCGGCCCGCCGTGATCACGTTCCTCTACAGCCACTGCCACGACACCTGCCCGATAACCGCGCAGCAGGTGAAGGGGGCGCTCGACGACCTGCGGGGGCCCGTCACGGCGATCGCCATCTCGGTCGATCCCGCACACGACACGCCCGGCAGCGCACGCCGCTTTCTCGCGAAGGTCGGGATGACAGGCCGGATGCACTTCCTGCTCGGAACGCGGCAGCAGCTCGCTCCGCTCTGGCGGGCCTTCGCGATCCGGCCGCAGCTCCCGCACGAGGAGCACCAGGCCAGGCTCGTGCTGGCCGACGCCCGCGGGATGCAGCGCGTCGGCTACCCGGCGCAGCAGGCCACGCCGGAGCGGCTGGCTCACGACCTCCGCGCGCTGGGCGCGTCGTGAGTCCACTGCCGGCCCGCGAACCGGGCGCGTCGTGAGGCGCCCGCGGCTCAGCCTCCGGGGCGGCCGTGCCGATTCGGGAGGGGTGAGCGTCAACGAGCTCGTGCTCGTCCAGGGGATGTCGGACACGAAGGAGACCCTGGCCGAGTGGAACAGGCGTCCCTGGCCGGTCTTCCGCACCTGGCTCTTCTGGAGCGTGGTGACGGCCGTCGGCCTCCTCTGCGCGGTCTACGTCGTGGCGAAGCTGTCGCGGCCGGACCCGACCCCGCTCGTGCTGCCCGGCGTGAATCGCGACCCCGCATTCGGGGACGCCCAGCACGTCTTCTACCGCAACCTCCTCGTGCTCGCCCTTCACTCGATGGCGTGCGTCGCCGGCTTCATGGCGGGGAGCACCCTCCCCCAGCAGGCGGCGATGCGAAACGGGTTCTCGCGCTGGATCCACGAGAAGGCGGGCCGGTTCGCGATCGCGTTCGTGATCGGCGCCACCACCTTCTCCCTCTCGACGCAGGCGTACGTCCTCGGCCACGCCGCGTCGACCCTCTCGGCGCACCTCGGCATCGGCGTGGCGAAGCTCCTGCTCGCGCTCTCGATCCACGCGGTGCCGGAGCTCACGGCGCTGTTCCTCCCGCTGGCCGCGTGGGTCGTGGCGAGCAGGCGCGACGACTGGCACAAGCTGCTCGCGGCGACCATCGTGACGACGGCGATCTCGCTGCCGGTGCTGATGATCAGCTGCCTCGTCGAGGTGTACGTGACTCCGCACGTGATCCTCGCGCTCGCGCGCTAGCAACCGCCGCGCATCACCGCCGTCCAGGAAAGCGAACGGCCCCGCCGGAGCGGGGCCGTTCCAAGCGACCGTCTGGTCAGGCGATCGCTGCTACTTGCACGGCGAATTGCTCGTCTTCGTGTCCGAAGCCGGCTGCGGCGGCTCGCCGCTCGTCGCGGGGCGGTAGTGCCAAGTCGCCTTGAAGACCCACTTCTTCGACGACGGGCACGTCGGCGGCGTCTTGAGGTACGGCTTCGTCTTCGACCCGAGCTTGTCGATCGTCAGGTCGAGGTCGTCGAGCCTTGCCTCGCCGGCGGTCCCGCAGTTCGGGTAGGTCCCGAGCGTGCAGATACCCGGGATCTTCGTGATGATCTTCGGCGTCTTCCCGGTCTTGATCTTCGGCCGCAGGACGATCGGGTTCGCGCCGTTCGGGACGATGTAGAGAATCAGCGTCTTGTTCTTTCCGTTGAAGGCGTAGATCCGAGCGGCGATGTCAGCCGCGCTTCCCTTGTTGCCGAACCGCAGCCGCAGCGACGCGTGGCCCGAGCAGTTCGCCTGGGGCCCGCTGGCGTGGCACTTGGGCTTCTGATGCCCGATCTGGCTCTTCGACGGACACGCTGCCTGGCCCTTCGAGCTGAAGTCCTGATCGCTCGCCGAGCATGTCGGAATCGCCTTCTGATCGACCGCCGAGCCCTTCGGGAAGATGATGTCGACTTCCTTCGCGGCCGCCGGCTGCTGGTTGTTCGACGTGTTCGCCGAGTCGTTCGAGTTCGCGTGGAAGACCGAACCCGAAGGCTTGCCCGGCTTCTTCGACGAGAACGTCTGCTTGTAGTTCTGCACCGTGACGGCAAGCGCCACTGCGGTGATACCGAGCGCCGCCACCGCCACGAGGCAGCCGATTAGAAGCTTTCGCAACGCTCCTCCTTTACGAGGGTTCGTGAGTCCGCCGACCCGTAAACGGGTGGCCAGATGGAATACCCGGGGCCGTATTGATATCAACGGTGGGCGCACCGGAAAGTTGCGGCGTGCGGGCCTGGTGTGGAATTGCGGCGTTTCCACCCGAGCTCGACTGGCTGGGGGTCGCGTTCCTGCGCATGGACCGGCTCATTGGCCGGCACGCCGTGCTCGTCGAGTTCTGGGACTCCGCGCGCATCAACTCGCTGCGCACGCTGCCCTACCTGAAGGAGTGGCACGAGCGCTACGCCGATGCCGGCCTGCGGGTGATCGCGGTCCACTCCCCGGGCTACTCGTTCGGGCGCGACCGTCAGGTGGCTACGCGCGCGGTTGAGGCGCTCGAGGTCCCCTTCCCGGTCGCGCTCGACCCCGACTTCGCGGTATGGCGCCTGTACGGAAACCGGGGGTGGCCGGGGCGCTACCTCTTCGACCGCAGAAGCGTCCTCCGCTACTACCACTACGGCGAGGGCGACTACGAGGGCACCGAGCTCGCCATCCAGGAGCTCCTGCGCGAGATCGATCCCGATTTCGAGCCGCCGGCGCCCATGGCCCCTATCCGCCCCGAGGACGCCCCCGGCGCGCTGTTCGAGCCGCAGACCGCCGATGTGGCGCTGCCGGCGGACCGCGGCCGCCTCGAGCTGGTGCGCGATTGGACCGACGGAGAGGACTACATCGAGGCGGCCGACGCCGGGGCGTCAGCGACGATGCGGTTCCGGGCGGGCGGCGCCTGGGCAGTGCTGTCCGGCGCCGAGGTCGAGCCCGGCCTCTACGAGAGCGACGGAACGGTCGTGGCCGAGGAGCCCGGCCTGCGGCTGCACGGCTTCCAGTTCACGCCGTTGCCGCCATCGCCTTCCTGATCTCCTTCGGCAGCATGAAGCGGACGTCCTCCTGGACGACCTCGAACTCGCTCACCTCGCGCGTGCCGCGCTCGCGGAAGAAGTCGACGAGCCGCTGCACGAGCTCCTCGGGCGCGCTCGCCCCCGACGTGATCCCGACGGTGCGCTTGCCCTCGAGCCACTCCTCCTCGACGAGCAGCTCGTTGTCGATCAGGTGCGCCTCGGCCCCGTGGGCACGGGCGACCTCAACCAGGCGGTTCGAGTTCGACGAGTTCTTCGAGCCGATCACCAGCACGAGGTCGCACTCGCCTGCCATCTCGCGCACCGCAGCCTGGCGGTTGGTGGTCGCGTAGCAGATGTCGTCGGTCCGCGGCCCGACGATGCTCGGGAAGCGCTCGCGCAGCCGGGCGATGATCGCATCCGTCTCGTCGACCGACAGCGTCGTCTGCGATATGTAGGCGACGCGCTCCGGATCCTCGACTTCGAGCCGGTCAACGTCCTCTTCGGTCTCGATCAGGACGATGCTCTCGGGCGCCTCCCCCATCGTCCCCTCGACCTCCTCGTGGCCCGCGTGCCCGATCAGCACGATCGTGTAGCCCTGGGCCGCGAACTTCTTCGCCTCGACGTGGACCTTGGTTACGAGCGGGCAGGTGGCGTCGATGGTCCGCAGCGTGCGCCGCTCGGCGTTGGCGTGCACGCTCGGCGCGACCCCGTGCGCCGAGAAGACAACCGTCTCACTCTCCGGCACCTCGGTCTCCTGGTCCACGAAGACCGCTCCGCGCTCGCGGAGCTGCTCGACCACGTGCTTGTTGTGGACGATCTCCTTGCGGACGTAGACCGGCGGGCCGTAGAGCTCGAGCGCGCGCTCTACCGTCTGCACGGCGCGGTCGACGCCGGCGCAGTAGCCGCGCGGCGCGGCGAGAAGCAGCCTCTCGGGGGCGGCGGGCATCGCCTCAGAGTGTAAGAAGCAAACCCAGCACCGTCCGCCCCGTCTCTCCCAGCGACGCCTGCGACACCTGCGAGAGGTTGTCGCAGGGCGCATGCCAGCAGGGAAAGTCGAAATCGATCAGGTCGATCGACGGCACTCCGGCACGCACGAACGGATAGTGATCGTCGTAGAAGGTGGCGTCGGCGGTCCCGTCGCGGAATGCGTGCCCCGTCCCGAGGTGGTTCGCGACGTCGCGGAGCCGCGACCAGAGGTGCTTGTCTGAGAAGGGATCGCGGCGGAGTCGGAGGTGGCGGTTGCCGACCAGGTCCAGCAGGACCATCGTCTCGGCCTCACGCAGCGAGCGAGCGGCGACCTTGCTCCCCCTGAGCCCCCGGCGCACGAAGTCCGCCGGGGTCTCGGGCGGCCCGGGCGGGCTCTCCTCGCCGTCGAACAGCACGAACACGACCGTCGGGCCGAGCTCCCGCGGTCTGATCGTGCGGGCGAGCTGCACCGCGACGGCGGTGCCCGAGGCCGAGTCGACCGCGCCTAGGTAGCCGGGGATGTCCTTCGTGTCGTAGTGCGCACCGACAACCACGATGCGTCGCGGATCGCGGCCCACCACAGATCCGACAACGTTGCGGAGCCCGTGCGGCACGCGCTGAAACCGTCCGTGCGGTAGCTCGGAGCGAAGCCACCTGCCCAGCCGCCGCGACGCGCGGGAGCCCGCCGGGCGCGGTCCGTAGCCGACCTGCACGCGCACGAGATGCATGGCCGCGGCTGCGTCGAAGCGGACCTTGCCGGCCGATCGCGGCTGGCCCGTCGCGGCTCCTCCGCAACCGGCGACGAGCGCGAGGCACGCCAGCGGCAGGAGCTTCCGCATTCGCCCATTCTCGCCCGATTTCCGGGTACTCTGCGGCACCATGGCGCCGCGCCACAAGGACCGCCTGACCGCCGTCGACGCGTCCTTCCTAGCCCAGGAGGGACGGGCGTCGCACATGCACGTCGGCGCGATCCTGCTGTTCGAGGGGCCGCCGCCGAGCCACGAGGAGCTACTCGAGGACGTCGAGTCCCGGCTGCACCTGGTCCCGCGCTACCGGCAGAAGCTGGCGTTCCCGCCGTTCCAGGCCGGCCGCCCGGTGTGGATCGACGATCCGAGCTTCAACCTCGAGTACCACGTGCGGCACACCGCGCTTCCGAACCCGGGCTCGACAGACCAGCTGCGCGCGCTGGCCGGGCGCATCTACTCGCAGCGCCTCGATCGCTCCAAGCCGCTGTGGGAGACGTGGCTCGTCCAGGGCCTCGAGGGCAACAGCTTCGCCCTGATCACGAAGACGCATCACTCGATGGTCGACGGGATCTCGGGCCTCGACCTCGCGAGCGTCCTGTTCGACGTCGACCCAGTCCCTCGCCACATCGAGCCGGAGCCGTGGACTCCACAGCCGCTGCCGTCGACCGCGGAGCTGGTGGCCGAGGGCGTGCGCGATTTCGTTAATGCCCCGCTCGGCGCCCTCCGCCGCGGAATCGGGGCCGTCCAGTCGCCCAGCCGCGCCCTGCACGAGGTCCGGGAGGCGGCCGAGGGGCTCGGCGAGGTGGCGTGGGCAAACCTGAACCCGGCCCCCGAGCTCCCGCTGAACGTCGAGATCGGGCCGCACCGGCGCATCCGCTGGGTCAGGTCGACCCTCGCCGACTTCAAGCGGGCGAAGAACGAGCTCGCCGGCACGGTCAACGACGTCGTGCTGACCGTCGTCGCCGGAGCGCTGCGCCGCTGGCTCACCTCGCGCGGGGTTCGCACCGAGGGACTCGAGCTTCGCGCGCTCGTGCCGGTGTCGATCCGGACCGAGGCAGACGAGGGCGCGCTTGGGAACAGGATCGCCGCCATGCGCGGGCCGCTGCCCGTCTACGTCGACGACCCGGTCGAGCGTCTGAACATCGTTCGCGAGGCGATGGAGGGGCTCAAGGAGTCGAAGCAGGCGCTCGGCGCCGAGGTGATCGCGGGCCTGTCCGACTTCGCGCCGCCCACGATCCTCGCCCAGGCGTCGCGCCTCAACTTCTCCACGCGCCTCTTCAACCTGATCGTGACGAACGTGCCGGGTCCCCAGTTCCCGCTCTACATGCACGGTCGGGAGCTGCGCGAGCTCGTCCCGCTCGCGTTCCTGCCGGACAACCACGCGCTCGCGCTCGCGATCGTGAGCTACAACGGCGCGCTCGAGTTCGGGCTGCTCGCCGACTACGACGCCATGCCGGACCTCGACTTCGTCGCCGAGGCGCTCGAGGAATCGCTTCAGGAGCTGCTTGCGGCTTCGGGCGAGGAGCCTGCGGCACCGGCGACGCCCGAGCCGGCGGGCACGGGCTCCTAGCGCCGCCTATCCCAGTTCGCTGCGACGGAGCTCAATAGCCGAGCGCGAACTTCGCGTCCTCGCTCATCATGTCCGGCGTCCACGGAGGCGAGAACGTCATGCTCGGCTCGACGTTCTCGACGCCGTCGAGCTCGCCCACGTACTCCCTGATCTGTTCGGTCACCTGGGGCCCGATCGGGCAGCCGGGCGAGGTGAGCGTGAACGTGACGTGCACGTCGCCGTCCTCGACCTCGACGCCGTAGACGAGCCCGAGCTCGACGAAATCGAGCCCGAGCTCGGGGTCGATCACGTTGCTGAGGGCCTCGTTGACCTCCTCGACGGTGGGCATGGAGACCATGTTAGGGCGGACGGTCCCGGACGCTCGGTAGCCTGCTTTTCGATGGTCCTCTTGGCGCTCCTCGCCCTGTTCATCGCGGTGCCGCTCGCGGAGCTGTACGTGATCTTCAAGGTCGGCGAGGCGATCGGCGCGGTGCCGACGATCCTGCTCCTCGCCGCCGATTCCGTGCTCGGCTCGCTGCTCCTGCGCTCGCAGGGCCGGGTCGTCTGGCGCCGTTTCAACGAGACCGTGCGGGCCGGACGCGTGCCGCACAGCGAGGTCATCGACGGCGTGCTCGTGATCTTCGGCGGGGCGTTCCTCATCACGCCCGGGTTCCTCACCGACGTCGTGGGGCTGCTGCTGCTCCTGCCGCCGACGCGCGCACTGTTCCGTCGGGCGGTTCGGCGCAGGATCGAGCGCCGCGCGGCGACGGGCGTAGCCCGCGGCGGTCGCCGGCGAAGACGGGGCCCGCCGCCCGGGACGGACGGCTGGGACGTCGAGGGCACGGCCACCGAGGTCGATTGGGAGAGCCCGCGGCTGCCGAGGTGAGCGAGCCGGCGGTCTCGCTCGCCTTCTTCGACCAGGAGCGCGAGCTGCACGCGACGTTGCGCTCGGGCGCCGCGGTCCTCTTCGAGCGCGACGAGGCGCGAGCGCTCGACGGTGCGCCAGCGCTAGAGCGAGCCGGCGACCAGTTCGCCGCCCGGCATGGGGACGGGCTCGAGCTCTCGTTCGCGCCGGTGTCGGCTGCGATCGAGCTGGCCGGCACCGCGATATGGGTCTGCCGGGTGTCGGGGTCTGCCGCGGGACACCAGATCGACTGCCTGGGTACCGCCAGCGAGACGTTCGAGCCTCCGGCCTGGTCTGAACTCGACGCGCTGCGGACCGTGTCCGCGCTGTTCGACGAGGAGCACGCGGCGCTCGCCGTCGCGCTCCGCCCGCGCGGGGCCGTTGGGCACGGTCAGGAGCGCGTGAGCGCCCACCTGCTCGCCGGTGAGGAGGCGGCAGCCCCCGAGAAAGCGCGGATCTCGACCGTGTACGACCCGGACGGGCGCCAGCGCGCGGCCGGGCTCGAGCTGTGGCTCCCGGAGGAGGACTTCCCGCGGCGCGCATCCGGCACGGTGCAGGCCGGAATGTCGCTGACCCTCGAGGGCCTCCGCGTGAACCTCGCCGTGTTCGCCTGGCGGATGGAGGGCCGCGACGGCGTCGGCGCCTACGAGATCACAGTACGGGACGAGCCCTACGAGCCTGCGGCGGCGGCGTGATCCGAGCGGTGATCTCCGACTTCGGGGGCGTCCTCACCACCCCGCTGATCGAGTCGTTCCGCGCGTACCGCAGCGAGACGGGCATCTCGTTCGAGGAGCTGGGCAAGGCGATGGCGCGGGTGGCCGAGAAGTCCGGCGGCGACTACCCGCTCTACGAGCTCGAGCGAGGCCGGCTTACGGAGGCCGAGTTCCTGGGCGCCATCGAGGCGGAGCTCGGCGGCGGCGTGCAGCTCGACTCGCTGCGCGAGACGTACTTCGCCAACCTCCATCCGAACGAGCGGATGATCCGATACATGCGCGAGCTGCGCGATCGAGGCCTGCGTCTCGCGCTCCTCACGAACAACGTCCGCGAGTGGGAGCCGCACTGGCGGGCGAAGCTCCCCGACATCGACGAGATCTTCGAGATCGTGGTCGACTCGGCGTTCGTCGGGATGCGCAAGCCGGAGCGCGGGATCTACGAGCTCACGCTGGAGCGACTGGGCGACGGCATCCCGCCCGCCGACTGCGCGTTCGTCGACGACACGGACGTGAACTGCCAGGCAGCCGAGGAGCTCGGGATGCACGCGATCCGGTTCGAGACGAACGAGCAGACGATCGCGGCGCTGGAGGCGCTTCTAGTGGCCTTAGCGCTTCGCGAGCTCCCGCTTGGCGATGCGGCGGAAGCGCATGACCTTCGACAGGTTCTGCCGGTAACGGGCGATCGTCGAGGTGGGCGGCATCTCGAAGCCACCGATGAGCTTGGACGGAACGAGCGACCACGCCTCGCCGTCCTCTACGAGGTCGCCGCGGACTTGGAAGTTCCGCTGCCACGCGAAGTCGGGTGCGTGGTCGTGCGCGGTCAGGCATACGAGCCCGGGCGAAAGCGGCAGACCGGGCGGCGCGCTGCCGAGCCGGATCCTCCCCGCTCGCCTGTCGACCTCGACCGGGACCCGCACCGAGAACGGGAAGCCGTCCGGCGCCACCACCGAGAGCACTGCGCTGTCGTAGCGCTGGCCGAGCTCCTCGATCCTGCTGTCCCAGGAGGGCTCCTTCGCGCGCGGCCCCGCATGCGGCGCATCCGGCTCCTCGTTGTGACCCGAGCGCACCTCCTCCAGGTGCGCGTCGAGCAGCTCGGGCTCCTGGGCGCCGGCCCGCCAGACGTACACCCGCTCCGGCCGGACGTGCACGTAGATCCGCTTGAAGTACCAGTCGAACAGGCGCTGGATCGGCCCGGGCGGCAGCATCGACTTCGCGGCGGGCAGCTTCTCCACGGACTCGCGCGTGTAGCGCTCGCGGTTCGCATCGAGGTCGCGGTCGTCGACCGCCCCGGTCCCCTGGACGAGAACGGTGGGCGGATCGCTCATGCTGGCGCCCGTGGGGTCGGAGAAGAGCAGCGCGACCTTGGGGTTCGCGGCCGCGTCGTCGGCCTTTTTCGGATAGCCAAGGCCGGTGGTGACGTCGATGCACTCGGCGCCGGGCTCGTAGTAAGGCGTCACCGGCCAGGTGATGGGCTGCCCGCGCCGGTCGACCGTCGTGTACTCGGTCGTGATGAACCGGTCGAAGACCTGCTGGACGTCCTGCGGCAGCGAGCCGGTCACGCCCCACAATTTACGCCCGTGACGGCCTCGGCTCAAGGGGCGCAGCCGGGGTGCGCCCACATGCCCGCGTGGGCCGCGCGCGCGTGGGCGGCGGCCGCCCGGAACGTCGGCGCGAGCTGGTCGTTCGGGTGGATCGTGAGCGGCTCCGCGTAGCCGCCGTCGACCAGCATCTTGTTGAACAGCCGGCCGTCGGGAAGCCACACGTACGCGAGCAGGCGCCCGTAGCGATCGTGCGCCTCCCTGCCGATCCGGTATCGGACCTCCGCCCCCTTGCGCATCACGCGCTTCGCGAAGGCGGACGCCTCCGGCCCGAAGCACTGCACGTGCCCGTACACCTCTGGCGTGTTGACGCCGATCAGCCGGACGGGCCCGAGGCCGACGAGGCGAACCGTGTCGCCGTCGACCACCCGCTGGACCCTGGCCGACGGAGCGCCGTCGAAGCTCGGCTTGCCGTCATCGCCCGTGCGGGTGACGATCAGCGCGACGGCCAGCGCGGCCGCGACCAGCCAGGGAATGAGGAACTGGCGCCGGGACCGTCTCACGTACGGCTAAGGGGTCTCGCAGAGTTGCTTCGCCCCGGCGCTTAGTTATCCGAGCCTAAGCGGTCCCAGCAATAGATCTCGACCGCCTCCGCGGCGAGGTCGATCGCCCGCTCCTGCGAGAGCCACGGCAGCACCGTGTTGAGGGCCTGCTCCTCGCTGGCCCCGCAGTCGAACGCCTCGTCGCCGCGGAAGCCCGCGGCGATCCGCAGGGCCTCGCGGCGGTGCACGCCGAGCGCCGGGAACGCCCTGAGCAGGAACTCCTTGTTGGCGACCGGCTGGCCGACCTCGAGCGCGGCGTGCCAGGCGGCAAGCATCGAGAGGTCGTCATCGTCGAGGTCCTCCACGGCCTTCGCGTAGTGGACGTCCAGCTCGTCGTCCGGGATCTCGTCAACCCACGCGGCGACCACCTCGCCGAGAAGCTGGCGGCGCGCCTCCCGGCCGACTGACTCCGCGACGACGCGGATCGCTTCCTGGGGCTCGATGAAGCAGAGGGCCATGTGGGACTCCGGTCTCTGGTCGAAGTTCGGGTTCCCGCTCAAGGTAAGCCGCGCCCCCGACGGAAAAACGGGGGTGGCAGCGCCGGCCCAGGCTGCGAGTGGGAGCGCCGCCTCAGGCGGCGGGCGCCTCGGCCTCGAGGCGCTGTATGAGCTCGTCGAGCCGCAGCTCCTCGAGCCCGCGGCCGACCGCCTCGAGCTCAGCCGCGGCGAACTCGATCAGCCCGCGGCCCTCGGCGCACAGCTCGAGCGTCTCGCGGAGCCCCGCCTGGTTCGAGTCGAGCCTCGCGATTATCTGCTCGAGCCGCTCGACAGCCGACTCGTAGGTCGGAGCCGGCTGAGGGGTCGTCGTCTCTGTCGTCATCTCTCCTCCTGCGTTGAATCCAGTGGTCGCGCCGGGACGGTGCCGCCGGCCAGGCGCAGGTCGAACTTCCCCGCGCGGCGCACGGCCAGCGGGTCGGTGAGCGGCTCGCCCCGCGCATCGAGCGCCAGCGCGTATCCGCGCTCGAGCGTGCGCTCCGGGTCGTGAGCCCTCAAAGCGGCCGCGAACGCGGCAACCGCCGTCGCGCGGCGCTCTCCGGCTCGCTCGGCGGAGTCCGCGAGCGATCCCGTGCGCCCGACGAGCGCGCGGCGCTCCGCCGCGATGCGCCGCTCCTCGGCCTCGGCCTTGCGGCGCATGACGGTCAGGGCGATCCGGCGCTGGAACTCCAACCGCATGGACCTACCGCGCGAGGTGGCGGCGCGCAGCTCGCGCGCGAGCTGGTGCAGGCGCCGCCGGTGGCGCGAGAGGTGCTCGCGCGGGGCCCGCGAGTGGCCCGCCAGCTCGCGCGCGCGTACCAGTACGGCCGATCGGCCGGCGGAGTCGATCGTGCGGGCCGCGACGGACAGCGCCGCGCGCGCTGCCGCGCAGTCGATTCCCACCGCGGCCTCGGCCGCGTGGGTGGGCGTGGAGCAGGAGACCGCCGCGACGTCGTCGATCAGCGTGCGGTCCACCTCGTGCCCGACCGCGCTGATCACGGGAATCGGGGTGAGCGCGACGGTGCGGCACAGCGTCTCGTCGCAGAACGCCCAGAGGTCGGCGATGCTGCCGCCGCCGCGCGTCACGACGATCGCCTCGACCCCGGCGAAGGCCGCCAGGTCGCGCACCGCCGCGGCGATCGCCGGCGCGGCCCGGCGATCCTGGACCGGCGCGTACGCCCACACGATCGTCCCGCGCCAGGCGCGCCGCTCGAGCCCGGCGAGGAAGTCGCGCCGCGCGGCGCTGGCGTCCGCCGTCACGACCCCGATCCGGCGGGGAAGCACGCGGCGCGGGAGGAGCTTCTGGGGCTCGAACAGCCCCTCGGCGGCGAGCTGGCGGCGTAGCCGCGCCAGCCGGGCGAGCAGGTCGCCCTCGCCCGCGAGGCGAAGCTGCTCGACGCGAAACGCGAACCGCGGCGAGGCGCTTGCGCTGCCCGGATAGAAGTCGCAGCCGCCGGCGGCCACGACCTCGACGCCGTCGCGGAACTCGTCGGCGCTCAGCCCCTGGCGCTCGAAGTCCGTTCGCCACATCGCGCACGGAATTGCGCCGTCGGCGTCGCGCAGCTCGAAGTAGACGTTCGGCCCCGCGCCGATCCGTACGCCCGTGGCCTCCCCGATCAGGCAGACACGGGCGAGCTCGCGGAGCCGCTCGCGGAGCCGCGCCGCGTAGCGGCCGACCGCGTACGGCCCGGGATAGCCGGGCACGCCGGTGGCACCGGCCTCCGCTGCGCCAGGCGCCGCCGCCGGGCGATCACCCGCGGCCTCGAGGCGCACTCCGCCATTCATGTCACGAGCGTAAAGCGGGCTCCGGACGTTCCCGCAGCGTGTGCTCGGGGCCCCACGTGCAGAGCGTCGCGCGGCCCGGGCAGGTCAGGCAGAGCTCGCGGTGCGGAGCGTCGGTGGGCGCGAAGCGGCCCGCGAGCACGCCGTCGGCCAGGGCGAGCAGCCCCTGTTCGAGCGCGGCCGCGTCCCCGGAGCCGAATGACCGGAGCACCGGGTCGCCGGGCGCCTCGAGGAACGAGTAGGCGACCTCGACCTGGGGAGCGCCGGATCGCAGCGCAGCAAGCGCGTAGACCAGCCGCTGCGTGTCGTAGCTCTCCTCAACGATCGACGCCGGCGTGCGCCCCTCCAGCGGATCGGTCTTGTAGTCCACGATCAGGAGCCCGCCGGGCTCCTCGGCCAGCACGTCCACCACGCCGTTCACGAGGAGCGAGCGCACGCCGTCGGGACCGGGCGCGAGCTCGAACGAGAACGCAAGCTCCGTACGAGCACGCGCCGCGCGTCCGACCCGCGCGCACAGCTCGGAGCCGGCGAAGCCCGCGATCAGCTCGGCGATCCGGGCGACCTCCTCAGGCCCGGCCGGGGCGCCGTGTGCGGCGATCGACGCCGCGATCCGCTCCTCGTCCGGCACGGCCGGCCGCGCGAAGTCGAGGCCCTCGAGTAGCTCGTGCACGATGGTCCCTCGCAGCAGCGCGGAGATCCCGGTCGGCTCGTCCTCGGCCGGGAGCTCGGCAGCGGCGGCGTCGACGTCGAGGACCAGCTGGCCGTTCGACGCGGCGGAGGGCCGCACGCGCGGGCCGGCCTCGGGACCGCGGAGCTGCGCCACGCGCTCGAGGTAGAAGCGGTACCCGCACCGCTGGTAGCTCTCGAGGGCGGAGTAGCTCAGGCGTGGGACGGGCAGCGACGCCGGTACCCGGGGCGACTCGAACGACGGCACGGTACGGCGGTCGCCCTCGTCCAGGGCATCCGCGGCGGCGACGTCTGGCGCGCGCGCTTTGCCGGGCAGGAGGGCGTCAACCGATCCCGGCCCGCACAGGCGGAGCGAGACGGCTGCCGGTTGGCCCTCGAAGGCCCGACGCTCCTCACCCTCGTGGGCGTGCGCGAGCGTCTCGCTAGCCCCCGGGGCGACCGCCCGCCAGATCCAGTCGATCGGCGCGCCCAGCGGGCGCGGCTCGGGCCAGCGCTTCGCGTCGACCGCACCGCTCAGCACCAGGTGCTCCTCCGCGCGCGTCATCGCGACGTAGAAGATCCTGCGCTCCTCCTCTTCTCCCCGCTCGGCCTGCTCATGCTTGAGCTCCTCCCAGTCGAGCGCGCCGCGCGTCTCGCCCGAGAGCGACGCGAGCCGCAGGCCGATCCGCCCGTCCTGGGAGACCTCGAGGCCGCCGCCGCTGTCCTGGCGCGCCTCGCGCCCGAGGTCGGCGACGCAGACCACGGGGAACTCGACCCCCTTCGCGGCGTGGACGGTCATCACGCGCACGGCCGGCTCGCTCGTCTCCCCCTCGACTGGCGCCTCGGCCTCGCGCGACTGGAGCAGCCGCCGCTCGTCCAGGTGGTCGATGAAGCCGCGGATGTCGCGCCCGTCGGTCGACTCGAAGCGCCTCGCGATCCGCATCAGCTTGCGGACGTTGGCCAGCCGCCGGTCGCCGGCCGGCATCGCGAGGACCGCGACGTCGTACCCGGACTCGGTGACCACGCGGTCGATCAGCGCCTCGAGCGACAGCCGCGGCGCGATCGCCCGCTCGCCGGCGAAGCGCCCGGCGAAGGCGGCGAGGGCGTCCCGGTCCCGCTCATCGAGCGCGCCGGCCAGGTCGTCCGATCCGTCGCCGCCCGGCAGGAAGGCCTCCCGGACGGCGTGCCAGAGGCCGCGGCCGAGCCGGCGGGCGCGAAGGCGCAGACAGGCGATGCCGCCGAGCGTTACGCCCGCGAGCGGCGAAGCGAGCACCGACACCAGGGCGAGCTCGTCGAGAGGGTTGGCCAGCCCTGCGAGATACGCGCGCAGGTCGCTCACCTGCTGGGCGTCGGCGAACCCGCGTCCGCCGTGGGCGTACGCCGGGATCCCCCGCTCGGCGAGGGCCCGCTCGTAGACGTGCATGTCGGTGCCGGCGCGCACGAGCACCGCCACGTCGCCCCATTCGAACGGTCGTCCCGGCCCGGCCAGCTCGGAGATGCGCTGCGCCAGCAGGCGCGCCTCGGCCGCACGCCAGACCGTGACGTCGCCGATCGTGGCGCCGAACGGGTCGTCTCCGAGGCCGTCCCAGCAACCCTTGGTCCGATCGACGAGCATCAGGTCGACGCAGGGCGAGGTGCGCGCAGCCGCAGCGCCCCCCTGCGGCTCGGCGGGCCGCAGCGGCTCGAAGCCCCCCTCCGCCCAGATCGACCCGAAGGCGAGGTCGATCACGTTCAGGATCTCGGGGCGGCTGCGGAAGTTCGTGGTCAGCGACGTGGCGCGGCCGGCCTCGCGCGCCGCGGCGAGCCGGCGCTCGAATATCTCGACGTCGGCATGGCGGAAGCCGTAGATCGACTGCTGCTCGTCGCCGACGGCGAAGAGGTTGCCGCCCGAGACGAGCTCGAGCAGCTCCTCCTGGAGCGGGTTCACGTCCTGGAACTCGTCGACCATCACGTGTGCGAATCGTTCGCGGATCGAGGCGCCGAGCGCCGGCTGGCTCGACAGGAGATCCCGCGTGCACAGCTCGAGGTCGTCGAAGTCGAGCGCCGAGCGCTCCTCCTTCAGGCGCGCGTAGCGGTCGCCGAAGAGCTCGAGCAGCCGCGCGAGCAGAGCGTGGTCGGCGACCGCCTTGCGGTCGTCCTCGCTCGCCCCGGGCGGTGCCTCCACGGGCCGCAGCCCCGGCCGACGCTCACCGCGGCTGCGGAGGCGCGCATGGACCGTGGTGACCATCGTCCGAAGACGGTCCGGCCCGTATGTCGCCGCCAAATCGAGCTCGCTCGTGCCTCGGGCGTCGTGCAGGAACTGCTCGAGCGCGTTGTCGAACGCGTCGATCGTGATCCGCGCGGCCGCGACGTCCTCGAGCACCGCGAACTCTGGATCGAGTCCCGCGTCGAGCGCGCCCGTGCGGAGCAGCCGGGCGCAGAACGCGTGGATCGTGGAGATCGCAGCGGACTCCGCCTCGCGGGCGCGATCGCGCTCGCCGAGCTCGAGCAGGCGGGCCCGGACGCGCGAGCGCATCTCGGCCGCCGCGCGGTCTGTGAAGGTGATCGCGAGGATGCGGTCGACCGGGACGCCGTCCTCGAGCACGCACGCCAGGAAACGCTCGACAAGAACCCGCGTCTTGCCCGTGCCGGCCCCGGCGCGCACGAACAGCGGACCGTCGCGGCGCTCGACGGCTTCTCGCTGCTCCTTCGTGAGAGGGGCCCGCGCCATCAGCGCTCCACCCGGCAGACCGACGGATACGAGCAGCCGCCGTTCCACGCGCACGTCTTGGGGCAGGGGCGCACCTCCCCGGAGCGCAGGCGGCCGGCCAGCTCGCGAGCGCGTTCCCGGGCGCGCTCGAGCTCCGCTTCGATCTCCGCCGCGGGCATGAAGTCGTTCCTCACGAAGCCCTCCCCGAGCTCCTCGCGCAGCTCGTCGAGGACGACGCCGCGGGCGCGGCGGTCGTCGCCCGCGAGCGGCACGTAGACGCCGCCCGCGACGTCCGCCGAGAGGAGCTCGCGAACGGCCAGCATGTAGAGCGCGACCTGCAGCCGGCGGTCGCGCTCCCAGCGCGCGACGGGGTGGACGGTCTTTCCGCTCTTGTAGTCGCGGACGAGGGCGTAGCCGTTCCAGGTGTCGACGCGGTCGATGCGCCCGCGAATGCTCAGGCCGTCGCCGATCGGGACGGCGGGCTGCAGCGACCCCTCGAGGCCGAACTCGAGCTCCAGCTCGGACGGCTCGAAGCGGCCGCTCGTGTCCGCCTCGGCGCGGAGGTGGCGGAGGAGGTCGAACTCGAGCCGTCGCACGGCCGTCCGTACGCGCGTGGCCATCGGCGAGATCTGGAACTGGCCCTCCTGCTCGCGCAGGGCCTCGATCAGGATCTCCTCCGCCGCCACCAGGTTGTCCTGGGTCACCCGGCGCGCCCCGGTGCGCTCCCGCAGCCTCCGGTAGGTCGCGTCGAGGACGGCGTGCGCGTAGCGGCCGCGCACGAGCGGCTCCGGGTCGGGCTCGAGCGACTCGGGCTCGAGCTGGCGCTCGATCAGCCACTTGACCGGGCAGTCGGCGTAGCTCTCGAGCGCCGCCGCGGAGAGCCGGTCGCGCGAGGCGAGGTCGGCGAGGATCTCGTCGGACTCGAGCCGCTCGGGATGCACCGGGGCGCGCCGCGGGCCGGCGAGCGCGAGCGCGCGCCGCCACTCCGCCTCGCTCGGCGCGCGGTCGGCCGGCCAGGCGACCTCGGAGAGCGGACGCGAGCGGGTCACCCCGTCGAGCGCGCTCGTATCGAGCTGGTCGAGGATGTCCTCGACCAGGAAGGACCGAACCGCCGGCGCCCCCTCCTCGTCGGTCTCGCGCCAGGAAAGCGCGAGCAGGCGCTCGGCCCGCGAGACGCACGAGTAGAAGAGGTAGCGCTCGCGTGCGGCCCGGTCGTCGCGAACCGGGAGCGCGAGCCCGCTGGCGCGCGCCAGCTCAACGCGTTCCTCGTCCGAGAGGAACGGCTCGGCGCGCCGGGGCCGCGGGAACTCCCCCTCCTGGAGCCCGCAGACGAACACCGCCTCGAACCGCCGCGCGCGGATCGCCTCGGGACGCGCGACCTGAACCCGGTCGGGCGCGGGGTCGGCCCCGAGGTGGACCGGGACGTCGCCCAGCAGGTCGTGCAGGGCCTGCCGGTCGGGGACGATCCGGGGTGCGGCCGTGGCGAGCGTCGCGATGTCCCGAAGCGCGGCACGCAGCGCCTCGCGCGCTCGGGGATCCTCCAGCTCGTCGTGCGAGAACAGGTGCGCGGCGCGCTGGTACTGGCGCCCGAAGAGCCTCTCGACCTCGCCGTCGAGCTGCGCCGCCAGCGCGGCCGTTCCACGCGCGGCCGCCACGCGGTCGATCTCCGCGAGCGGCCAGCGGCGCTCCTCCCAGCGCTTGCGGGCCGCGGCCGCGCTCCGCTCGCCGCTCCGCCGGACCTCCGACTCGAGGGCGTCCGCCAGGGCGGGCTGGTCGAGGCGTCCGGGGGTGCGCAGGTAGGTGAGGAGATCGTCCGCCGTACCGGTGGGGCCGGCGCAGCGGAGCAGCGCGAGCGACCCTGCGCCGAGTGCGGTGTGCCTGAGCGGGACGGTCCGGTCGAGCGCGTACGGGATCCCGTACGCGGTGAACACCTGGTCCACGACGGATTCGCAGGCCGCGGTGTCGCGAAAGACGACCGCGATCTGCCCGGCGGGGGTGCCGGCGCGGAGCAGCGAGAGCACCTCGGCGCCGACGAGCTCGACCTCCGCACGCTCGCCGCCGGAGCGCAGGAGGAGCACCGCCCGGCCCGGGTCGACGCGCTCCCCGGAGGCCTCGAACAGCCGGCGCTCGAGGTGGTTGAGGACCGGCCGCGACTCGGGGTCGTAGTGCTCGCTCGACCCAGGCAGCGCGATCTCCTCTGACGCGATCGCGGCAAGCCGCTCGCGCGTCGCCGCGATCGCGTCGAACGCGGTCCGTCCGTCCTCGTGGGGAAGCGAGACCATCACGTCGGCGCCGGCGGCAGACGAGAGCGTCTCGAGCAGCGCCAGCTCGATCTCCGTGAAGTCGTCGAATCCGTAGACGTGGACGGGGGTCGCGCGCCAGCCCGACGGGTTCGCGCGCAGCGCCTCGAGCGCGCGCCAGGCGAAGAGCTGGTCGTCGACGAGGCCGGCGTCTTCGAGAACGTCCCTGTACGACGAGTAAAGGGAGGCGAGGTCCTCCGCGCGGGAACGGCGCGGCCCGTCTCCCGCCCAGGCGCGCAGCGCCACGCGCAGGCGTGCCGCGTCGACCATCGCGCGGCCGAGCTCGGCGAAGAAGCGCCCCGCGGCGCGCGCGAATCCCGGGCGCGCCGCCGCTGCCGCGAGGCTCGTGAGGCGGGTCGCCGCCACCGCCCGCTCGACCAGCACCCGGCGCTGGACCGCGCTCGCCCGCCGCGGACCGCGGACGTCGGCGCCGCAACGCTCCGCGACCATCTCGAACAGCCACGCGAAGCGGAGCACGCGGGTCCCGAACACCGCGCCGTGGCCCGCAAGCTCGCGCTGGGCGTGGTCGGCGTCGCGGAAGGCGGGCACGACCAGCACGGGCTCCTCGTCGAGCCGGGTGCGGTAGCCGGCCAGGACCTCGCCCGCCTTGCCGGCGTTGGCGGGACCCGTTACGAGCGTGAGCGGCACAGCGCCCGAATCTACGCCCGGGCCGGGACGCCGTGGGTCCCCGTGGTCGGACGCCGCGAGTCCTCCGATGAATCCTCCGATTCGTAACGTAGGGTCCCGCTCGTGGACCACACGGTCATGACACGCCGTGCTGGATCGGTTCTGGCCCTTGTACTGGTGGCGGCGGTGGCGCTGGCGGCAGCTGGTTGCAGCAGCTCCCACAAGAGCCACGCGAGCGCCTCGAGTCAGGCAAGAGGCATGTCCGAGACGACCGGCACCGGCACGTCAGGCGGAGCGGGCGGCAAGAAGGCCGGTGGAAGCAAGGCCGCCGCCGGCCACTCGACGGGTAGCCGGGCGTCGGCGCCGAAGCCGATCCCGATCTCGGCCTTCCGCTCCCAGTACGGCCGGATCCTCCAGGTGCCCGGCGGCCACGCGGTCTACGTGTTCACGCACGACACACCGGGCCGCCCCAGCACCTGCTACGGCGACTGCGCCGTCAAGTGGCCGCCGGTGATCGTCAAGCAGACGCCGGTCGCGCAGGGCCCGGTCAAGCAGAGCCTGCTCGGGACCGTCCGCCGGAACGACGGCACCCTGCAGGCGACCTACGCCGGCCAGCCGCTCTACCGCTACGTGGGCGAGCGCGACCCCGGCGAGGTCCTGTGCCAGGGCGTCAGCGAGTTCGGCGGCACGTGGTGGGTCCTCGCCCCGAACGGCACGGCCAACCACAAGCAGTAGGCCACGATCCCCCCGCGCTCCATCCCATCGCAGCCACGCTCAGCTCCTGCCACGCGGTGGCTTCGACCTACAGCAGCAGTCCTGACTTGACCACCGTATGTGTAGCTAACTCAGGACAGCTGCTCGGGCGGACTACGCTCGAAGGACCCTCGTGCTCGGCGGGGGCCGAACGCCGCGTGACAGCAGCGCGACGAGGGTGACGGGAACGTAACTTCCACCCCCTTGTTCGTCGCCCTCCGGAGGCGCGGGTGGTGCGCGAGCGTAGGAGCGGAGCGCGCGAGCGTACGAGCGCACGCGCGACCGCGGCTGACGCATTCGCAACGTCTACGTGCTGCGGCGACTAGCGAGCAATCGAGCGCGGGATCTCCACCGCCTGCTGGTAGGTCGGCCGGTTCTGCCACGGGATCAGCGGCTGCGTGATGGCCCCGAGCGGGCGGAAGTAGATCGAGTCCCAGCAGGTCTGGCTCGCGTCGCGATTGGCGGGCTTGCAGACCGGGTCGCCGGAGTAGAGCTCGGCCGGGGTGTCGTGGCGGAGGGCTGCCCGCAGCGACGCGGCGAGCGCGTTGCGGCAGCGGGCGAGCGATCCCCTGCCGCAGTAGACGCGCGAGTAGCGGCCGCGGACGTGGCGTCCCAGCACCGTGCGCAGGTCCTTCTGGGCATATCCGTACCAGCCGGCCTGCCACGCGGAGCCGAGGTGCTGGCCGGAGTTGTTCGGCGCGTTGACGAGCTCGTTGAGGCCGGCGATGTCCCGGAATAGCCGCCCGCCGACCACCGACTCGAACTCGGCGTGCAGCCAGCGCGGCCACCAGGCGTCCATAATCCGCACCGCCTCCGACTGGTCGTAGGCGCCGTCGCGGTTGCGGTCGATGCGATGGGCGCCGGAGCGCACCCACGCCCGCAGGAGGGCGAGCGCGTGGCGGAGCTCTGGGTCGCGGCGGTTGCCGAGCACCCGCAGCGCCCACGGCAGGACGCGGCTGCCGCGGAGGTCGACGGTCGCGGCGCGCTCCATCGCGTCCACGAGCTGCGGCAGCGTCATCTTCCGGCCGTGTCTCGTGGCGCGGACGATCCCCTGGTCGAGCGGTTGCGAGCGGTACACCGATCCGTAGCCCCAGTTGCCGTCCGCCGCCCGCGTCCCGCGCGCCTGCTTGTTGTTCCAGCTCGTCATGTACGACTGGTCGATCGTCTTCGCCCGCTGGGCGAACGGGAAGAGCTTCTCCCAGCGGATGGCGGGGTTCCACCCCTTCCACTCGGTGTGGCGCGACGCGAGCACCGGCAGGTCCGGATTCACGTCGCGCGACCTGACCGGGTTCATTCCGGAGTTGATGTACGCGATGTGCCGCGAGTCGACGTAGAACCAGTTGAACGTGTATCCGATCAGGGAGGCGGCGCGCTGGAACGAGCGCGGGCCGTGGATCACGTTCGGGTCGTTGAACAGCGAGAGCCCGAGGCCCGAGTCCGGCTCGTGCATGTAGGTCGAGCGCAGCTTCGTGTACACGACCGGCCGCCCGTGCACCCGCGCCCGCGCCGTGACGATGCCAAGGGCCGTGCGCTGAACCGTGTAGGTCTCGGTGCCGGGCGGGGTTTGATCGGCGGCGTTCGGCTTCCACGAGTCCGTTCGCTTCAGCACCTCGATCGCCACGCAGCGGCCGCGGAACAGGTAGTGCATGGAGTCGATCGACGGCTTCTTCCCGCCCGGCTCGCAGAGCGGGACGCCGAAGGTGTCGGTCAGGTCCTGGCCGGCGGATGTCGCGCTCCACGCGTAGTCGCGGCCGTGGCCGAGCGACACGTAGAGGTTGGCGCCCGGGAACGCGGCGCCGCGAGCGGCCAGGCCGGGCCCGTGCACGTCCTGCTCCATCAGGATCTCGGGCGCGAAGTAGGCCACCTGCGGCCCGAACACCGCGAGCGGGTGGCCGGAGGCCGAGAGCCGGGCTGAGATGAGGAGCGCGTTGGACATCCCGCCCGGGAAGGCCAGCGTCCCCAGCGGGAACGGCGTCTTGACGGGACCGCTGACCTTCGTGTTGGTGGTCGACGCGTCCAGGTTCACGTAGTCCTTCAGCGAGCCGGGATCCGGCAGCGCGACCCCGTGCGCGTGCCTGGGGGTGGGCTCGTAGGGGAACGCGCGGCCGCGCACGGTGGTGGGCGCCTCCGGGTCGTTCGCCTCGCGGAAGTCCTGCCACACGCGCGTGCCGGCGCGCTTGCCGTAGCGATGACGCGCGTCCTCGAGCGCGAGCGCCGACGGCAGCTCGCTGCCGCCCCCGGCGCCGAATATCGCCCCCACCAGCGTCGCAACCGCCACCGTATCCGTGGCCTTCCAGTCGGTCGGGCCGAGCGGCTGGTCGATGGCCGCGTACTCGGCCGGCATCTTGCTGGGATCGAGCCGCGCCTCGGCGATGTAGCCGTTGATCCCGTCCACGTACGCGTGCAGGTCAGCCCGCAGCTTGGCCGCCGGCTTCGCGAAGCCCGGCGGCGACTGGTCCACCTGCCGCTGCAGGTCGGCCTCGGTGTACGGGGCCGTCTGCCAGATCTCCCGGTCGAGGAGGCGGTTGGCGGACGCCCCGCCGGCGAACGAGGACAGCTCCGCGCGGCCTACGTGGCGCAGGACGTCGATGAAGAAGAGCCGGTCCTCCGCGGTCACGTAGCCGATCGCGTACATGGTGTCCGCGCGCGTGGCGCCCCTGATGTGAGGGACCCCGTAGCGATCCCGCACGACGGTCACGTCCCTGCCGCCGGGGTGGTACGGCTGGCCAGCGCCGGCGAGGGCCGCGCCGAAGCGGGAGTCCTTGTAGTAGCGAGTCAGGTTCGCGGCGCGTAGGCCCGGTGACGCGTACAGAAGGTCGCGATACATGCCGAGCTGGTCCTGGTTGTGCGCGGGGCGCGCGCCCGTGCTCTCGAACTGCAGGAGCTCCAGGGCGTTGTCGAAGCCGTTCGTTCCGGGCGGCAGGACGTCGTGGAATCCGCCGGCGTCACCCTGCCCGTGCGCCAGCGGCGGAGGAGGCGCGGCGAGCGCGGCCGGCGCCAGCACGGCCCCAACCGCGAGAATCGCCCCGACCCATCTGATGCCCCGCATTTCCGGGTCGGCAGCCTAAACCGGTTCGAACGGCGCGCGCTGCAGAGACCCGGCGAGGACGGCGAGGGCGGTCGCTATGGTGTGGCCGCTCCGGCCGGACCCCCCCTCTCATGTACTTGCCGTTGCCAAGCTTCCATGGCCGGAGGCAAATCGCTCGCCGCCTCCGGAGCAGCGTCGCCGCGCTCGGCGCGGCCCTGCTGATCGCCGCCGCCATCGTCGTCGCGGCTCACCCCCCGCAGTCGCACGCCGCGCGCGGGTCCGCGCACGCCGCAAAGCACAAGAAGAAGCACCGCCGCCGCGTGAACCACAACGGCCACTACCTGTCCCTGGCCAGGCAGGGCATCTACAACTCGTACCGGAACTGGTGGAACCCCGGCAAGCAGTGGTTCAACGACCGGATGAACGACACCGACCAGTACCCGCTCGGAACGATCTGGACGCTGTTCCCGCTCTGGGAGGCGCTGTCGGGCGTTGCCATCGCCCAGCCGACCTCGGCGCACCGCAACGAGGTCGCCTGGTTCGCCAACACCGCCGAGACGTACTTCAACTCGCTGATGCAGGGGTACGGCCCCTACCCGGGCAGCCACACGCGCGACGAAATCTGGTTCGACGACAACGCTTGGTGGGGGCTCGGGTTTGTCGACGCCTACCGCGCGACCCGCGACCGCCGCTACCTCGACGACGCGGCGCGCGGGATCCAGTTCCTCAACTCGTACGGCTGGGATCGAAAGCACCACCGCATGCGGTGGAGCACAGCTGTCCAGAACCAGGGGTCGAACCTCGAGACCCTGGGTGGAGCGACGGCGCTCGCGGGCGAGCTCTACGAGTACACGGGCAACAAGACCTACCGCAACATCGCGCGCAAGTACATCCGCTGGGCCGACAAGAAGGGGACCCGCCGCCACCGCGGCAAGTCGCTCTACGAATCCCGCGACGAGCCCGCCCTGTCGTACGTCGAGGGGACGTTCATCGCCGGGCACCTCGCGCTCTGCCGGAAGGGCGATCACCGCGCGTGCCGCAGGGCCTGGAGCTTGGGCGCGAAGGCGTACAAGCACTGGCGCCACCGCGATCCCTTCTACAACCCGCCCGCCGATTCCATCCTCTTCCGCTACGTGCTCCAGCTCGCGGGCGACAAGCGCGCGCTGCGGCTCTCCCGCGAGGTGCACCCGTACACCACTCCACGACAGCTCTATGAGTGGGCCCGCCGCGCCGCGGAGGACGCTCTCAACAACGCGCGCGTCCACGGCTTGTTCATCAAGTTCTGGGACGGCACGGCGGCCTCCAAGCACCACGACGGGTACCGGAGCTATCGCTACGGGCAGCTGATGACCCACGCCGCACCAGTGGCGCTGCTCGCGTGGCTCGGGGTCGTCCACCGGCCGAAGCACTGACCCCCCGCGCGCAGCGATGAGTACGCATCTGCCAGGGGACCGAGGGCGGCGGGGCCGGCGGGGCCGCGTCCGCGTGGGGCGCATCGTCGCGTGGTCCGCCGCGCTCATGGCCGTGATCGCGGCGATCGTCGTTTTCGCCCTGAACCAGACGGGGTCGCGGGCCCATCTCGAAGCGCGGCCCTCGACGGGCCGGCTGGCCGGGGGCGGCGCGCTCCACGCGGCCCGCTCCGACCGCTACCTGAGGCTCGCGACGCAGGGGATCGCCACCGCGCGCGCGTTCTGGTGGAACCCCGAGCACGCCTGGTTCAACGACCGGCTGAACGACACCGACCAGTACCCGCTCGGCACGATCTGGACTCTCTTTCCGCTCTGGGAGGCGATGTCCGGCGTCGCCATCGCCGAGCCCAGCCCCGCGCACAGCGACGCCGTCCGGTCCGTCGCGGATTTCGCGGAGACCTACTTCAACCACGCCATGGGCGGCTACGGGCCCTACCCGGGGTCGCACACCCCGGGCGACGAGATCTGGGTCGACGACAACGCCTGGTGGGGGCTCGCCTTCGTCGACGCGTACCGCGCCACGCACGAGCGCCGGTACCTCGACGACGCGGCGCTCGCGCTGCGGTTCATCGACACCCGCGGCTGGGACGCCGCCCACCAGCGGATGCGCTGGAGCACGCGCGTGGCGAACAAGGGCTCCAACCTCGAGACGCTCGGCGGCGCTGCCGCGCTCGCCGCGGAGCTCTACGAGCACACGGGCCGCACCCAGTTCCTGGCGAGCGCGCGCCGCTACATCGGCGCGGCCGATGCCTTCGCCACCCCCTCCGGTAAGAACGGCTGGTTGTACGGAACCCGGGACGAGCCGCCGCTCACCTACATCGAGGGAACGATGATCGGCGCGCAGCTGGCCATGTGCCACACGGGTGCGAGCCGCGCATGCGCGGCCGCCTGGTCGCTCGGCATGCACGCCCTGAAGCGCTGGAACGCGCGGGACCCCTTCTACAAGCCGCCCGCCGACACGATCATGTTCCGCTACATGCTGCAGCTCGCCGCCGACAAGCGCGCAGCGCGCGAGGCCACCAGGCGGCACATTCGAATCGCCCCGACGGCGCTATACGACTGGGCACGGGTGGCCGCCGAGGACGCCGTACGCAACGCCCGCGTCGGCGAGCTATACGTCAAGTTCTGGGACGGCAGCGCCGCCGCCAAGCACCGGGACGGGTACCGCAGCTACCGCTACGGGCAGCTCATGACGCACGCCGCACCGGTCGCGCTCTTCGCCTGGCTGGCCGCCGTGCCGCGCCTGCAGAGCGCGGGCTGACGCGCTAGGGCCCCGCCCGCGGGCAAGCATCGCGGCGCCAACGTCGCTGGCGCTACCCATCCCCCGGCCGCGGCGGTCACACTGCGTCGGCGCCGTCCTTCGGTCGTTGGCCCACAGCGGGCAACGAAGGGGGCGGGCCCGATCGCGGTTGATGGTCCCTGTTACGTAGTTGGCTGCCCCGTAACCCTGTGTTCGCCTCCCGCGAAGGCGGCAGTCAGGCGCGAGGCCATTCTTGTGGCCTATAGCGCACAAGATTCGACTCGCGCCTGAGAACGGCCGCTTCGTTCAAACGCACCGTTACGAAAGTGCGACAACGCAGCGAGCCTTCTAGCCGCCCCCACCACGAGCCGCAAAGAACGCAAGCAGCGCCTCCGCGTAGCGCTGCGCCGGCAGCATCGGCGGGGCGTCCTGGAGCTCCCACCCCCGGCTCGGGTAATGGA
>VAXR01000059.1 GCA_005885165.1 Actinomycetota bacterium | reverse complement strand
ATCAGTCGTTCCCAGCGCCGGCTCGTCGGGGCTAGGACTGAGCCTGAACCTGTTCGACCAGCTTCTCCAGGTCCTCTGCGGTCTCGATGGCCGCCATCTGCTTGAAGAACTCGAGGTCGAACTCGATGTCCGTCCCGTCCGGCATGTGGTTGATGAGGAAGCGGTCGGACTCGCTCGTGAGGACGACCGCCAGCTCGCTGCCGGGCTTGCTGCTCGGCGTGTGCGTGCTGTGCACCGGCTCGTAGGCGACCGCGCCCTCGGGCAGCGTGAGCCCCTCGTACTCCCACTCGCCGGAGATCGTGTACGCGACCGCGTGGCACTCGTGGGTGTGCGGGACGAGCTCGGAATCCGGCGAGAAGCGGAACTTGAAGACCACGCACTTGCGCTCCTCGTCGACGATGATCACCTTGATCCAGGCCTCGCCCTTCGGGACCATCGGCACCGGCAGCCACGGCTTCTCGTGGCTCGTGTAGACGCGCGTCGCGTCCTCGGGCATGGTTGCCATTTCGTCTCCTCCTGACCGTTTGAGAGCAGTGCGATCGTCTCAGAGCGGCGCACCGCGGTCAAACGGGCGCGTCAGTCCGGGAGCAGGGGGACCGTCAGCCCCTGGTCGCGGCCGAGCAGCACGGCGCGGGTGATGGCATCCGATCCGAAGCGGTCGCGGACGACGTCGAGGGTCGCGTCGAGGGCGCTCGCGCGCTCGGATTCGAACGGCAGCGCGAGCTGGACGTACTCGTCGTTCTCGAGGCTGCCCAGCGACACGCCGACGAGCGTTATGCCCTGGTGCTCGATCGCCGGCATCGCCGCGGCCAGGAGCCCTCTCGCCGTGGCAAGGATCGGCGTGGTGTGCGAGGTGGCCTCCGGGAGCGTGTGCGAGCGCGTCGCTCGCGAGAAGTCCCCGAAGCGCAGCCGCAGCACCACGGTGCGGCACACACGCCGAGCCGCGCGGAGCCTGCGGCCGAGCCGGTCGACCAGCCCGACGAGGATCGCGTCCAGGTCCTCTGCCGATCGCGGCCTCCGGCCGAGCGCCCGCTGGGACCCCATCGAGCGCCGGCGCCGGCCCACGTGCACGGGCCGCGGGTCGCGGTTGTGGGCGAGGGCATGGAGGTGCCGCCCGGACGCCCGGCCGAGCATCGCGACGAGCGTTGCCTCGGCGAGCTGCGCCACCTCGCCGACCGTGGTGAGCCCGACGTCGCGGAGGTTCGCCGCCGTAACGGGGCCGACGCCCCAGAGCCGCTCGACCGGCAGCGGATGCAGGAAGGCGAGCTCCCCCTCGGTCGGGACCACGAGCAGGCCGTCGGGCTTGGCCACGGCGCTCGCCACCTTCGCGAGGAACTTGGTCCGCGCGACCCCGACGGTGATCGGCAGGCCCACGTGCTCGCGGACCTCGCGGCGCAGGCGCGCGGCGATGTCACGCGGGGCGCCCGCGATCCGCCGCATCCCCCGAACGTCGAGGAACGCCTCGTCGATCGAGAGGCCCTCGACGCGCGGCGCGGTCTCCCTGAAGACCTCGAACGCCGCCTTGCTCGCCTCCGAATAGGCCGACATGCGCGGCGGGACGACTACGGCGTGAGGGCACAGCCGGCGGGCCTGCGCTCCGCCCATCGCGGTACGCACGCCGTATGCCTTCGCCTCGTAGCTCGCCGCAAGGACCACGCCGCCCCCGACGATGACGGGGCGGCCGCGAAGGCGACGGTCGTCGCGCTGCTCGACGGAGGCGTAGAAGGAGTCGAGGTCGGCGTGCAGGATCGCGGCCTCGTCGGGCACGAACGCATGTTCGCATCGCTATCCGACGGAAGGCAGGGGCCGCGAGCCGCGGGCCACTCGCTAGGGTGCGGCCTCTATGGGCGAACGAACCACATACACACCGGGGACCTTCTCCTGGGCGGACGTAGCGACAACCGATCAGCAGGCGGCGAAGGGCTTCTACTCGGGGCTCTTCGGCTGGCAGGCCGAGGACATGCCGATGGGCGACGGCGCGGCCTATTCGATGATGCGCCTGAATGGGAAGGACGTTGCCGCGGTCGCGCCGCAGCCGCAGCAGCAGCGGGAAGCCGGCGTGCCGCCGGCCTGGAACTCGTACGTGACCGTCGAGAGCGCGGACGCGGCCGCCGAGAAGGCGGGCCAGCTTGGCGCGACGGTGCACGCCCCGCCGTTCGACGTCATGGAGGTCGGGCGGATGGCGGTGATCCAGGACCCGCAGGGGGCGTTCTTCATGGTCTGGGAGCCGAAACAGATGATCGGCGCCGGTCTCGTTAACGCCCCGGGGGCGCTAGCGTGGAACGAGCTCGCAACCCCGGACGTCGATGGGGCCGCCGCCTTCTACGGCGAGCTGTTCGGCTGGACCACCGATCCGTTCGAGGGCAGCCCGCAGCGCTACCTCATCATCAAGAACAGGGACCACGGCAACGGCGGCATCCGTGACCTGACCGAGAACGAGCCGATGCCCTACTGGCTTGTGTACTTCGGGATCGCCGGCATCGACGGCGGCCTGTCGAAGGCCGAGGAGCTCGGGGGGTCGAACCTGGCCGGTCCGATGGACATCGGGATCGCCAAGATCGGCATCGTCCAGGACCCGCAGGGCGCCGTGTTCGCCATCTACGACGGCCAGTTCGAGGACTGACCCGCTCGAGAGCGCGCTAGGGCGTCAACACGATCTTGCCGCGGGTGTGCCCCGACTCGCTGAGCTCGTGGGCGCGCTTCACCTCGCTCAGCGGCAGCACCTCTGAGATCTCCACGCGCACGTCGCCGCTCGCCACGAGGTCGGCCACGCGGGCGAGCTGCTCCGCCGAAGGGCTCGTCACGTGTAACACGGCGCGGGCGCCGCGCTCCGCCGCCGCCTCCTCGGGCGGCGCCGCGGCGATCGTGACGAGGATGCCGCCCTCGCGGAGGGTGGGGAGGAGCGTCTCCGTGGTGTCGCCGCCCACCGCGTCGAACGCCACGTCGGCGACGCCGCTCACCACCTCGCCGACGTCCTGCTCGGTGTAGTCGACGTACTCGTCGGCGCCGAGGCCGAGCACGAAGTCGCGGTTCCGCGCCGAGCCCGTCCCGATCACTCGCGCGCCGGCGTGCTTTGCGAGCTGGACCGCGAAGTGGCCAACGCCTCCGGCCGCGCCCGCGATCACGGCCGTCTGCCCCTCCGTGAGTCCGCCGCGATCGAACAGCGACTGCCACGCGGTGATGCCCGCCACCGGAATCGAAGCGGCCTGCTCGTGGCTCACCGCGGCCGGCTTCTTCGCGATCGCCGACGCCGACGCGGTCGCGAGCTCCGCGTAGCCGCCGCTCGCGGCCCAGCCGAAGACGTCGTCGCCCTCCGCAAAGCCGTCGGCGCGGGAGGACTCGACCGTTCCCGATACGTCGAGGCCGAGAATCGCGGGGAGCGGCTTCTCCGCGAGGCCGCGACGGTACTTCCAGTCCACCGGGTTGACCGACGCGGCCCGAACCACGATCAGCACCTCGCCGTCGGACGGCTCGGGTGCGTCGGTTTCCTCCAGCTGCAGGACGTCCGGCTCGCCCGTCTCGCGCACCACTATCGCTCGCATGGCAGCTCCTCCTCGGCAGCAGATGATGATTGCTTGGTCAACAACTTATCATTCGTAAGTATCCGGGCACCGCCTGGCCGCGCCGATGTGTCCTGGAGCCGGCGCCGGGTACGCCATTGGTATGGCGAGTGCGACCGCTGACACGCGGCGGAGAGCGAACGGCACCCCACAGGCCAAGGAGTATGCGCGGCACGCGCGCCAGAGGGTGGCGCGACGGCGCGACAGGGCCAGCGGCGCAGCGGGCTGGGTTGCCGACCGTGCCGCCACCTGGTCGCTCGACGGCCCGGACTACGACTTCATGGAGCTCCAGAAGTACGTCTGGAACCCGCTGGTCGACTACTGGTTCCGCATGGAGATGGGGGGCTGGGAACGTCTGCCCGAGCCGCCCGCGCTCCTGATTGGCATCCATTCCGGCGCACCCTTCGTGTGGGATGCGTGGACGGTCGGGGTCCAGTGGTGGCGCCACTTCGGGCGCGAGCGACCGCTCCACGGCACCGCCCACGACGCGCTGATGGCCGCGCCCGTGATCGGTTCCTACTTCCGTCGGATGGGCGTGCTGCCCGCGGCGCCGGACAGCATCGCCGCCGCGCTCGCGGCGGGTCACGACGTGGCGCTGTGGCCCGGCGGCGAGATCGACTCGCTGCGTCCCTGGACGCGGCGCGACGAGGCCGTCCTCGCCGGTCGCACGGGCTTCGTGCGGATGGCGATCAGGGCGGGTGTGCCGATCGTCCCGATCTCGACGGTCGGCGGACCGGACTCCATGCCCGTGATCGTCAGCGGGCGGAGGCTGGCGAAGGTGGTCGGGCTCGACAGGCTCGCCCGGCTGAAGCGCTTTCCGATCGCGATCCAGGCCCCATGGGGGATCAGCCCGGCGATCCTTCCGGAGCTGCCCTTCCCGGCCAAGATCCGCACCGCCTTCCAGAAGCCGATCGAGCTCGACACCGACCCCGAGCGGGCCGACGACGAGGAGTACGTCGAGGCGATGTACGACGAGGTCCGCGCGAGCATCCAGAGCGGCATGGACGCGCTCGTCCGGCGCCGCCGGCTGCCGCTCTTCGGCTGAGGCCTAGAAGCCCCGTTTAGTCGAGATCGAGGAATAGGCCGTCCGGCCCCGCGTTCACGAGGCGCGTCTCGCCGAGCTCGGACTCCTTCCCGGCCGCGCTGTGGATGTGGCCGAAGACCGCGAGCTTGGGTCGTTTCTCCTCGATCGCCGAGCGGATCGCCTTGCTGCCGAGGTGGATCCCGAAGGAGCGGTCGAGATGCCCCCTCGGCGGGGAGTGCACGACCAGCACGCCGCCCTCCGGGAGGTCGGTCAGCTTCTCATCGGCCTCCTCCTCGGTGAGATCGAAGCTCCAGGGCCACGGCGTGGGCGGCACGCCGCCGCCGAGGCCGAAGAAGTAGACCCCGTCGATGTCGGTCCCGTCCCCGTGCAGGACCGTCGCGGCGCGCCAGCCGCCGCACGCCTCGCGCAGCTCCTCGTCGGTCTCGCTGTTCCCGGGGACCAGCACGGTCGGCTTCTCGATCACGACCAGCATGTCGATTACGTCGCCGAGGCCGCGGTGCTGCGAGGCGAAGTCGCCGGCGCCGATCACGACGTCCGCCTCCTCGGCCATCTCGGCGAGGCGGGCCGCCTGCCGGGAGTCGCGGTGAACGTCGCTGAACGCGAGCAGCCTCATTCACGCCACCGCCGCGAGCTCGGCCGCGCCGGCGCGCTCGAGCCGCGTCTGCAGGTCGCCGGTCACCGGCCCGAGATGGCCCGGGAGGCACGTAAGCGGGTCGAGCGCCGCGAGCTTGAGCACGCTTCGCCGCGCCTCGTCCGTGTCGAGGTTGTAGGCGTCGTAAGGCACCACCGGCTCGGTCGGCTCGCCGCTGATCACGTCGAGCATGTAGAAGCAGTCGGTGGTGAGCGCCAGCCTGTCGCGCTCGCGCCAGAGCGCGATCTGCCCGGGCGCGTGCCCCGGAAGGTGGACAACCTCGTAGCCGGCCACCGAGTCGCCCTCCGCGAGCGTGCGCTCGATCCGCACCGGGCCCGCGTCCCAGACCTGGTGCATGAGGACCTTCATCGCCAGCCGGAAGGGCCCCGACTTCGTGAACATCGGGAGCTTCGAGTAGTCGGTGTACGGCTGCCCATCGTCGGCCTCCGCGAACTCCACCTCGGCCTCGTGGCACCACACGGGCACGCGCAGATGCGCCGCCGCGCCGCGGTGGTCCGGATGGGCGTGGCCGAGCACCACGCGCTTGATCCCTCCCATCGCCCGGCCGACGGCGGCGATGTGCCGCGCCATTCGACGGACCCCCGCGTCGAACACCGTGACCCCGTCCCCCTCCTCGATGAAGTAGACGTTCATGATCCGCTCGATGATCGGCGGCGTGGCGCCGCCGCGCATCAGCCAGACCCCGTCCGCGACGCGCTCCATGGTGACCGCGGTGGGTCCGCGGCCGACCAGCTGCTGACCGGGCTCGAGCTCGCTCATGGCGCCGCGACGAAACGTACCCGGGCGACGGCGAACGAACGCGCTCGCGGACCGGCGCGGCGGGCTAGGTCGGGGCGGCCTCGCGCTGCGCCTGCCGCTCGGGCGCGATCCGCACGACGTTCCTCGCCAGGCCGACCTTCTCCATGGCGGCGATCACCGCACCGGAGGGATCGAGCTCCCACCGCCGGAGGCCGTGGACGGCGGAGCGCGGGAAGGCGTGGTGGTTGTGGTGCCACGACTCGCCGAACGACGGGAGGGCGAGCCAGAAGACGTTCCTCGACTCGTCGTCGGTCTCGAAGCGGCGCCGGCCGAGAAAGTGGCAGATCGAGTTGACGCTCCACGTGACGTGGTGGACGAGGAAGATCCGCACGAGCCCGCCCCAGAGCAGGCCGGTCGCCGCGCCCGCGACGCTCCCGCTGAGCGCATATCCGGCGAGCGCCGGGACCGCCAGGCTCACGACGACGAGCGCAACGAAGTGGCGGCTCAGGAACCGCATCCCGCGGTCCTCGTAGAGATCGCGCGCGTAGCGGCGCCAGTCCGCTCGCCCCTGCTCGACCATCAGCCAGCCGGCGTGCGCGTGCCAGAGGCCGCGGAGCACGCCGCGGACGCCGTGGCCGTGACCGACGTGCGGGCTGTGCGGGTCGCCCTCGACGTCGGTGTGGGCGTGGTGCTTGCGGTGGTCGGCGACCCAGCCGATCACGGGGCCCTGGACGGCCATCGAGCCGAGGACGGCGAATGCGTACTCGAGCGGCTTCGAGGTCCGGAACGAGCGGTGCGTCAGGAGCCGGTGGAACCCCACCGTCACTCCGAGCCCGGTGAGGACGTACAGGGCGCCCATCATCGCCAGGTCGGACAGGCCCACGAGGTCGTTCCAGAGGAGTACGACCGCCGCCACGGTGGCCGCGAATGGCACGACGACAGCGCTCAGGTTCGCGATCTTCTCAGTCCTCGTCACAGGGGCCAAGAAAAGCGCGCAGGTGGAGACGAGACTACGCTGTCATCCCACTTTCGAGGTGCCCGTCTTATCACTTAGATGACAACTTCTGCCAGAGCTGAGCCTTGGCGCTCCCTGCCCGCAGACGTTGCGGACGTGATCGCGCCCGAGCTGCCGGGGATCACCGAGGACATCCTCGACTCGATCGCCGCCGAGGTCCCCGAGTACGCGCGCCCGCTCGAGGGATCGTTCGGCCGCGGGGTCCGCACCGGCGTGACCGAGGCGCTCGCCCAGTTCGTGGAGCTGATACGCGACCCGGACCGCGGCCGCGAGCGGGGCCGCGAGGTCTACCGGGCGCTCGGGCGCGGCGAGCTGCGGCAGGGCCGGACGCTCGACGCGCTCCAGGCCGCGTACCGAGTCGGCGCGCGCGTGGCCTGGCGGCGCATCGCCCGGGCCGCACGCGAGGCCCCGGTCGACCCGGAGGTGCTGAGCGCGTTGGCCGAGGCCATCTTCGCCTACATCGACGAGCTCTCCGCGGACTCCGTCGAGGGCTACGCCCAGGCCCAGTCGGAGCTCGAGGGCGAGCGTCAGCGCCGCCGCCGCGAGCTGCTCGCGATGCTGCTCTCCGAGGTGCCCGTGGCCCGCGCCGACCTCGAGCCCGCCGCCGCCCTGGCCGCGTGGAGCCTCCCGCGCAGCGCCGCGGCGCTCGCGTGCAATGAAGGCGACCTCGGCCGCATCGCGCGCCGGCTCCCCGCCGACGTCCTGGCTGCGCCGCACCAGGGCGCCGGGTGCGTCGTGATCCCCGATCCGGGCGGGCCGGGACGCGGGACGGCGATCGCTGCGGCGGCGGACGGGCTCGGCGCCGCGCTCGGCCCGAGCGGGCAGGTTGCGAAGCTCGCCGCTTCGTGGTCGCTGGCGCGCGCCGCCCTGCGCGCCGCGGACGGCGCCGGCGCCGCACCGACCGAGCTGGTGATGGCCGAGGATCGCCTGGCCGAGGTGCTGGTCTCGGAGAACCGTGTGCTGATCGAGCGGATCGCGGCGCGGCGGCTCCGGCCGCTCGGGACGCTGAGCCCCGCCGCTCGCACCCGCCTCGAGAAGACGGCTCTCGCGTACGTCCAGCAGCACGGCAACGCGGCGGCGATGGCGCGCGCGCTCCACGTCCACCCGCAGACGGTCCGCTACCGCCTGAGCCGCCTGAGGAAGCTCCTCGGGGGCTCGCTCGACGATCCGGACGGCCGCTTCGAGCTCGAGGTCGCGCTGCGCGCGAGCGGGGTTACGGTGCCGTAGTCGAGGGCGTCAGCGGACGGTCCGCTGAAGCAGCTTGTACGGCACGTAGCCGTGGCCGGCGAGGATGCTCTTCACGCCGGGGATGTTGTGGACCGAGCCGTACCGCGAGATGCCGTAGTTGAGCCCGGCGTAGATGTTGGCGGCCGGGTCGTAGATGTCGTTCTTCAGCTTGTGGCTCCGGTACGCGCTGAAGGTCGCGCCGATCGTCTGCATGAGCCCGCGCGAGGGATCGCCGTTCTGGGCGTTGATGTCCGTCCCGTTGATCGCCCGCGGATTGCCGCCCGACTCGAACCGGATGATGATGAAGACGTAGCCGACGTTCGTGTTCGACTTGCTCTGGTGGAGCATGCCGAGGACGCACTTGACCACCGGCCGCCAGCGCGTCACGTAGTCGCCGCTGCCGGGGCTGCTCGAGCACGGCCGCTTGTGGCTCTTGTGATGGCTCTTCGGCGGGTTGCCGTGGTTGAGGGCGCCGAGGGTCTGCGGCCCGACGATGCCGTCGACCGTCAGCCCGTAGGCCCGCTGCGCGCGCATCACCGCGTCGCGGGTGTGCGGCCCGAACTGGCCGTCGGCAGTCAGCGGGAAGCCGCGCTTCGTGAGGAGCTGCTGGAGCGCTCGGACGTCGTCGCCGGACATGCCGATGCTCAGCACCCGGTCACCGAGGTGCTGGGAGGCAGCAGCAACCGTCACACCACCGGTCGCGGCTAGCGCGGGGAGGGTGGCGCCGACGGCGAGCAGGCACGCGAGTGCCCACGCGATTGGGCGCGTCCGCATGATCCATGCCTCGGAAAAAACGCAACTTGCGGGAATCGGCGGGGGCCGACCTGGACATTTGTCCTAACCCAGGCGGGGGCGGCGGCTACGGCCCTCCGCCGCCGCCGTTCACCTGCTGCGCCGTGTCCTGGTTCACAATGATGGCGAACTGCTGGCTCGCGGCGCTCTGGTTGCCCGGCCCGCCCGGGATGAACACCCGGTACACGAACGTCCCCGGCGAGAACAGCCGCCGGGTGATCGAGTACGTGGACCCCGCGTGCACCACGCCGGCCGCGACGTTGTGGAAGCCGTTGCCGCTGGCATTCTGGCGCTGGAGGTAGATCACGTGGCCGGTCTTGTCGGGGGAGACCGTGCCGCTGAACGTCACGGGATCGCCGGCGTTGACGGCCGTCGCCGACACGTTCGCCGTGAGGAGATCGCGCACGCCCTCGAACAGCTGGGCGGACGTCTTTCCGCCGCCCCTGGTCTGGTAGAGGGTGTTGTGCGCCGGCATCTCGACGAACGAGTAGCTCCCGTCCGAGCCGGCGGTGGTCTGGCCGATCTGGCTCCACCCGGTCCTGGCGGTCTTCGCGAACAGCAGCACCTGTTGGCCGCCGCCGTTCTTCAGCACGCCGCTCAGGGTGACCGACTGCCCGAACACGATCGGGTCCTCCGACGTGTTCAGCGTCAGGTTCGGGTTCTGGGCCTGGGAGATCTGGTACGACAGGACGTTCGACGGACTGGCGATGTTCCTACGCGTCCGCTGGACCAGCACGCGGATGTCCGCGTCGCCGGGCACACGGAATGTGTGCACGAACGTGAACGTGCCGTCGCTCCTCACCCGCGACTTCTGGATGTTCGCCCATTCGTCGTTCGCGCCGTTCGAGTTGTGGCGCTGGAGCCACACCCGGGTTCCGGCGACGAACGGCGAGACGGTCCCCGTGAACGTCACCTTGTGGCGCGGGCCGGTGAGCAGGTTCGAGCCGTCCGCGGGCCCGCTCAAGGTGACCAGCGAGTAGACGCGCTCGTAGATGGTGCGACTGCGCGCGCCGACCGACTTGACGAACCAGTGCCGGTTCGTGTTCACGGTTCGCTTCTGCCGGAAGAACACGTAGAACCCGTGCGAATCGGTGGTGGTGCTCTGCACGGGGTGGAACCGCGGCTGGGTGTTCAGCCGCCCCCACAGGGTCACGACGCGATTCGCGTTGTTCGGTCCCCTGAGGTGGCCGAAGATCACGACAGGATCCCCCGCGGTCACCGGATTCTCCGACACGTTGATCGAGACGTTGTGTCGTCCGTTCGGGCTCGGGTGCTTGCGCGCCTGAGCCGTCACGGGCAGTACCACGGCACAGCAACCTGCGACGACGAGCGCCGGTATTCGCGCCCGCTGCCAGAGCGACCTCATTCGGTGCCTCCTTGCAGTCGGTTGACTCGCCCGGTCTAAACCCGGGGCCCCGGCGGGGGATGCGCGGCGCGCGCGACGCTTAACAAAATCGGCGCCGCGGCTTAGGTGTCCGCCAGCTCGAGCAGCTTGGTCACGGTGCTCCAGTTCCGGGCGGTGGCGACGACCCCGAGCTTCTGCTCGGTCGCGAGCTTGAGGAGGCGCGAGGTTCCGAAGCCGTCCGGATGCCAGGAGTAGACCTCGCGGCCCCTCGCGGCGAACTCCTCGGGCGCGACGTCCGCGGCGGCGAGCGCCCGGACGGCCTCCGGGTCGGGCTCGCTCTCGCAGAAGGCGACGCGGAGCCGGCGCGGGTCTCGGCCGGCGGTCGCGAGCTGGTTGCGGGCGATCACGTCCGCCAGCTCGTCGCGCGTGCGCACGAGCACGCGCGTGTCGACTCCCAGCCCCTCGGCGATCTCCTCCTCAAGCGTGCGCTCGAGCCGGGCGGGTTCGAGCTCGGTTGTGAGCACCACGTTGCCGCTCTGCAGCAGGGTCTGCACGTCGCCGTAGCCGAGCCCGGTGAGGAGGTCGCGCAGCTCGGGCATCGACACGCGCCGCACCTTCACCAGGTTGATGCCTCTGAGGAGAGCGATCTGCCGCTGGGCCGCCGCCACGATTCTGTGCACTGTCCTGACCTAGCTACACATAGTGTGGCTAGGTCGGCACGGCGGGAATAAGCGGACGGCCGCGGTCTATCTTCTCCTTCGATGACCGAGCCGCAGACGCAAGGTGCGCGCGAGGAGCTTGAGTCCCCGCTCGAGAACCGCCTGGCGCGCAGCTTCGAGGACGACGCGACGATCGGGAAGCCGCTCTCGAGGCGAGCCCGCCAGACCCGCCGCACTGTCGAGGCGTACCTGAACGCGGGCGGCATCCCGCGCTACATGGAGCGGCTGCGGGAGATCGACGCCGCGATCGCCATGCACACGCGCCGCATCGAGCGCGCCTATCGGCGCCTGCAGGAGGCGTGCAGCGGCGACGCCCGGCTCTTCGCGCGACGCTGGCGCGAGCAGGCCGAGCGCTGGCGGTTCGGCTCGATCAACGAGCTGATCCGCCAGCACAACGAGTGGTATCCGGTGGAGACGCGCCTGCCGATGGACCCCCGCACGGGCGACTACATCCGCCGCTCGGGGCGCTCCTTCAGGCGGCCTGAGCTGGGACCGGAATGGGTGCTCGAGCGCTTTCCGCCTCCTCAGTGAGGTAGTGCTCGAGCACGACGCCGGAGGTCCGCTGCCGGTAGCGCCAGGTGAAGTCGGGCCACAGCGTGCTGTTGCGCCCCTTCGCGTCGATGTACCAGCTCTGGCAGCCGCCCGAGGTCCACACCGTGTCCTTCATCTGCGCCTGGACGCGCGCGTTGAACTCGGCCTGCGCGTCCTTCCGGACCTCTAGCGTCGCGAGGTCGTTCCGCTCCATCGCGCGCAGGCAGTCGAGCACATAAGCGAGCTGGGACTCGATCATGTAGACGATCGAGGTGTGGCCGAGGCCCGTGTTCGGGCCGGTCAGCATGAAGAAGTTCGGGAAGCCGGCGACGGTGGTGCCGAGGTAGGCCTGCGGGCTCCCCTGCCAGACCTCGTCGAGGGTCAGGCCGTCGCGGCCCCGGACGCGCGTTGCAACCGGCATGTCGGTCACGTGGAAGCCGGTCCCGCAGATGATCGTGTCGACCGGGCGCTCGCGGCCGTCGGCGGTCACGATCGAGCGCTCGCGCACCTCGCTGATGGCGTCGGTCACCACCTCGACGTTCGGCTGCGTGAGCGCGGGGTAGTACTCGTTCGAGATCAGGATCCGCTTGCAGCCGAGCGCGAAGCGCGGCATGAGCTTGCGCCGCAGCTCCGGATCCGCCACCTGTGACCGCAGGTGCCGGCGGCCGATCATCTCGGGCAGCTTCATGATGCGGCGGTCCACCGTCAGCCCGAGCACGAGCAGCTCGCGTAGGGCGTAGACGACGGCGCGGACCAGCCGCTGGGCCCCCGGGATCCTGCGGAACAGCCCGCGCTCTATCGCCGTTAGCGGGCGATCGGAGTGGGGGAGCACCCACGCCGGCGTCCGCTGGAAGACGTGCATCTGACCGACGTGCGGCTGGATCCGGGGGATGAGCTGGATCGAGGATGCACCTGTCCCGATCA
>VAXR01000058.1:34553-40981 GCA_005885165.1 Actinomycetota bacterium | reverse complement strand
GTGGGATCTGCGCGAGGCCGGCAGTAGGTGCGCGGGCGGGAGGTTCACGTCATCGCGGGCTCCCGACGACCCGCACGCGATAAGGACAAGCGCAAGCGGCAGCGCCGTGGCCAGCGCGTAAAGCGGGGTGCGCACGCCGCCAAGTGAAGCAGCGTGCGGGCCGGCGCGCCGCGATTCGGTCCGGGTTTACCCTTCGGGACCGGATGAAGGGTGTCGGACGGGCGTGGGTCGGCGCTGTGTGCACGGCGGCACTGGTTGCCGCCGCCGCGACCGGCCCGGCGCATGCGTCGCGGCACCACTCCTCCCTCTCGGTGCGCGTTCGGAACGTCCGCGCGGCCGACATCCTGCGCCACCACAGGCTGCGCGTGAGGATCCGCGGGAGCGCGCACCAGCGCGTGGCGATCGTCGCGAAGCTGGTCGTCGTCCATACCGGCCATCGCAGCCACCGCGTGAAGCTCGTGAGGAAGCGGTTCGTGACCCTCGGCCGCCACGGCCGGCGCACCGCTGGCCTCAACATCACGGGGCCGGGCGCGCGTGCCCTGCGGGTCCTCCTCGCGACCTGCGGGAAGGCGAGCGTGCGCGTGGACGCGAAGGCAGGCTCCGCCAGGGCCTCCCGCACCGAGTCCTTGACCTCGCGCACGGGCTGCGCGGCGAAGCCGAAGCCTCGTCGCCCCGCCAAGCCCGCGCGCTTCCAGGTCGGCGCGGCCAACCTCAGCTTCACGCCGCCGCTCCACGACGCGATCGCGAACGATCCGGGGGAGTGCACGGCGCCCGGCGTTCACGGTCCCGCGCCTCCCCAATTCAACGGCCCGCGCGCGTTCGCCTACATGGAGCCCTACCAGGACCAGCAGGGCAGCGGCCACTACGACCTCGGCGACAACTACATCGACTGCAACGGCAACGGCCGCTGGGACGGGAACTTCATCGGCGGCGGTGGCGGAGGCACGCGCTACGCGACCAAGGAGGCCGATCCGGTGACGGCGCGCGCGATCGCGGTGACGAGCGGCAAGAACACGCTCGCCGTCGAGGTCGTCGACCAGGAGGGCCTCTTCAACACCTACATGCAGCAGATCCGGGAGCGGGTGCGAGCGGACGGCGTCCCGCTGAAGGACGACCAGATGTTCCTCTCCTCGACGCACGACGAGTCCGCGCCACAGAGCCTTGGGCTCAACGGCGCAAGCGACGCCGTGTCGGCCACCAACGACTACTGGCTCTACGGCGAGCTCATCCCCCAGGCCGCTCATGCGATCGAGCAGGCCTACCACCGCCGGCGCCCGGCGACCGTCCGCTACGCGGAGTCCCAGGAGCCGTCGAACTTCCGCCAGTGCTGGTCGTCCTACCCGTACGTCGACGACACGCGGGTGCCGGTGCTCCAGGCCGTCGGCACGGACGGCAAGGTCATCGCCACGCTCGCCGACGTCAGCCAGCACGCGGAGACGCTCGGGTTCAACCCGAACACGTCGCCTGAATGGCGCTGGTACACCGGCGACTGGCCGTACTTCTTCCGGCGCTCGCTCGAGCACCGCTACGGCGGGATCGCCATCGAGATGGCGGGATCGGTCGGCAGCGTGGAGTCGCCCGAGGTCGAGCCCAATGCGATCTCCCAGATCCCGCAGAAGCAAATCGACGAGAGCCACCCCGCCGGCTGCCGGACGCTCTTCGACACGAAGCTGACGCACGTGGCACTCGGCTACCACGGCGAGACCCAGGCGTACGGCGAGCAGCTCGCGGCGGCGGTCGAGCAGACGCTCGGCAGGAGCGCCCAGCCGTCGATCTCGGGGGCCGTATCCGGGGCGCGCGCCGACATCTGCGTCGAGGTGACCAACAAGCTCTTCGCCGCCGCGGCGGCGGCGGGAGTGTTCGCGCACCGCTCGAGCTACACGAACAACTGCACCGTCGAGATCCCGCCAGGACCGACCGGATCGACGAGCGGCACGGAGGCCAAGAGCAGCGTTGCCTTCTTCCGGATCGGCGACGGGAGCTTCATCTCGGTCCCGGGGGAGGTGTTCCCGTTCACCTACCTGCGCAGCTTCATGGGACCGCAGGACCTGCCGTTCCCGAACGAGCCGCTGCCGCCGTGGCTCCTCCCCCACATGCACACGCCGTACCGCTTCATCGACGGGCTCGGCGACGACATGCTCGGCTACATCTTCCCGTCGGGCAACGGCGTCGGCGTGCCCGGCGAGCGAAGTCCGAGCAGCGGCGTGACGGACGACACCGACCGCTTCGGCTGCGGGCACTCAGACGACAGCGAGTCCGCGAACTCGCAGGCGGGGAACATCATCGGGGACGCCCTCCAGAAGCTGCTCGACGCGGGCGGCAGGAAGCCCGAGCGGATCGTGCTGGGCCGCTACGTCCTCCCCAGCGGCGCGCTGTCCCGGAGCCCGCTCGGGGACCCGGGCGAGCTGAAGTGCGACGTCGACAAGGTGTTCAACTACCGTGGACGCGCCGTGGGCGTGGAGGTGAAGGGCGGCGGAGTGGTGCATCCTGCAATGTGGATGAACCTCGACGGACGACCGCAGACGGCCCCCGACCGCAACACCCGCGGCTACATCCGCCGCGACGGGACGCGGGTGTGGGTGGACGTCTTCCCGGACGTGAAGCTGCCGTAGGACCGGCGTGGAGGACCACTTCGAGACCGTCGTGATCGGCGGCGGGCCGGCCGGGCTCGCGACAGCGGCCACGCTCAGGCGCCACGGTGTCGAGGCGGTGGTGCTCGAGCGCGACGCGATCGCTGCGAGCTGGCGCCGCCACTACGACCGGCTCCACCTGCACACCGTCCGCTGGCTCTCGAACCTCCCCGGCTACCGCTTCTCTCGCTCGCACGGCCGCTGGGTGTCCCGCGACGGCGTGGTCCGCTACCTGGAGCGGTACGCGCGGCATCATGACCTCGACGTGCGGACCGGCGTGGAGGTCGAGCGCCTCGACCGCGACGGTGACGGCGAGGGCTGGCTGCTCGAGACGGCGGGCGGAACACTGCACGCCCGCTACGTGGTCGTTGCGACCGGCTACAACCACACGCCGGTGCTGCCCGACTGGCCGGGCGGCGAGTCCTTCACCGGCGAGCTGATCCACGGGCAGGACTACCGCAACGCGGAGCCCTACGCCGGGCGCGACGTGCTGGTGGTCGGCTCCGGGAACACCGGGGCGGAGATCGCTGTCGACCTCGTGGAGGGCGGCGCGGCGAGCGTGCAGATCTCGATCCGGACGCCGCCGAACGTCTTCCTGCGCGAGACGAATGGGATCCCGGCGCAGGTCACGGGCGTGCTCATGCGCCGGCTGCCGCTGAAGGTGGCGGACGCGCTGGCCGCGGTGAGCGTGAAGGCCGCGATCGGCGACCTCTCGAGCGTCGGGCTGCCGCCGCCTCCGCGCGGCCCGTTCACCAGGGCGGTCAAGGAGGACGCCATCCCGATCCTCGACGTCGGCCTGATCGACATGCTGAAGCACGGGAAGGTCGACGTGGTGGCCGCGGTGGAGGGATTCGACGGTCCGGCCGTGCTGCTCGCGGACGGATCGCGGATCGAGCCCGACGCCGTGATCGCGTGTGCCGGGTACGCGCGCGCCCTGGAGTCGCTGGTCGGGCATCTCGATCTGCTCGGGTTCAAGGGCCGCCCCGTGGTGCACGGCGGACGGACCCACCCGAACGCGTCGCGCCTCTACTTCATCGGCTACACGAACCCGGTGAGCGGCATGTTCCGCGAGTTCGGGATCGACGCGCGGCGCATCGCGCGGGCGATCAAGCGCGACCGCCGCCAGGCGCCTGTCGCCGCGCGGCCGGCAGAGGCTGAGCGAGTCGCCGCCTAGCCGTCGAACGCCCGCTGCAGGATGTCCCTGAGGGCGCGCTGATCCGCCGCCGGCAGCGCCGCGAGCTGAGCGGGCGGCTGCCGCATGCGCCTTCCCACCTCTGTACTGAGCTCGACGCCGCGCTCGGTCAGCTCGAGGAGCTTCACGCGCCGGTCGTGCGGCGCGCTTCGGCGCACCACCAGCCCGCGCTGCTCCAGCCGGTCGACGATCCCCGTGACGTTCGAGGTGTCGCAGTGGAGCTCGCCGGCCAGCTCGCTCATCGGGATCGACCCGCGCTCCCCGAGCGCCTTCAGCGCCGCGATCTGCGCCGGCGCGAGCTCGAACTCCTGGGCGATCGACATGAAGCGGCGCCGGTGGTCGTGGAAGAGCGGCATCAGGAGGCGCCAAGCCTCCGCCGCTGCTTGCGTATCGCGAGCTGGGGTGACACTCATGACGATCCGCATAATAGTTCATAACCGGGACATTTGCAAACCTCAAATATCGATGTATACTGCCATCCCGTGCGACCGAAGGAACCACGAGCGAACGGAGGGCTAGTGCGATGACCCAGCCCGAAGGCATAGAGGTCGAGGGCCTCGTACGCGAGTTCCGCAAGGGCCCGCGCGCGGTCGACGGAATCGACCTCGAGGTGGCGCCGGGCGAGATCTACGGCTTCCTCGGTCCAAACGGGGCCGGGAAGTCGACGACCGTGCTGGTCCTCACCACGCTGCTGCCGCCCACATCCGGCACAGCGCGAGTCGCTGGCTACGACGTGGTTCGTCAGGGGCCGGACGTGCGCGCCCGGATCGGGGCCGCGCTTCAGGAGGCTGCGCTCGACCCGTTCCTGACCGGCGCCGACCACATGCGACTGCAGACCGCCATGCACGGCCTTCCGAAGGCGGATCGCATCGCGCGCAGCCGCGAGCTCCTGGCGCGCGTCGGGCTGACCGAGGCCGCCGATCGCAAGGTGGGCGGCTACTCGGGAGGCATGAAGCGCCGGCTGGACCTGGCGCTGGCGCTCGTCCACCGGCCGAAGATCCTCTTCCTCGACGAGCCCACGACCGGGCTGGACGTGCAGAGCCGCACCGCGCTCTGGGACGACGTCGCCCGCCTCGCCCGCGACGACGGCGTGACGGTCTTCCTCACGACTCAGTACCTCGAGGAGGCCGACGCCCTCGCCGACCGCGTCGGGATCATCGACCACGGACGCCTGGTCGCGGAGGGGACGCCGGCGGACCTCAAGGCTCAGATCGGCCAGCCCACCGTCGAGGCGATCCCGGGCGACGCGCGCGATCTCGACCGCCTGGCGGTCGTGCTCGAGCGCTTCGGCGAGCGTGCCGGCGCGGCGCCGAGGGGAGCGTCCGTGCGGCTCCGGGGCGGCGAGTCGGACCTCGCCGAGGTCGTGAGGGCGCTCGACGCGGAGGGCATCGCCGTCGAGCACCTGCAGCTCCACGCACCGTCGCTCGACGACGTGTTCCTCACGAAGACCGGCCGCTCGCTCGAGGGCGCCGGCGCCGAGCACGACGAGGAAGCGGAGGGCGAGCAGGCCGAGGACAACGGTGCGCAGTCCGAGACCACGGTCGCGGTGTGAACCGCACGACCCTCCTGCAGATCGGCAACGTGGCGCGCCGCTCGGTGCTGCGCACCGCGCGCCAGCCCGCGCAGATCGTCCCGGCGCTGATCTTCCCGATGTTCCTGCTCGCGGTGAACTCGAGCGGCCTCCAGCGCGCCACCAGCCTCCCCCACTTCCCTACCCACTCGTTCCTGACGTTCGCGCTCGCGATCCCCTTCATGCAGGGCGCGCTCTTCTCGGTGATGAACGCCGGAACGGACCTCGCGTCGAGACCGGCTTCCTCAACCGCCTGGCGCTGACGCCGCTGAGCTCGGCGTCGCTTCTCACCGGGCTGCTCGGCGGCGCGCTGGTGCTCGGAATCGTCCAGGCGGTCGTCTACCTGACGGTCGGCGTGGCGGCGGGTGCGAGCTTTGCGGCGGGCTTCCCGGGCGTGCTCGTGATCGTGGCGCTCTCGATGCTCTTGGCGATCGGCTTTGGCTGCATCGGCCTCTTCGTGGCGCTCCGCACCGGGTCCGGCGAGGCCGTCCAGAGCATGTTCCCGGTGTTCTTCGTCTTCCTGTTCCTGTCGTCGATGAACCTCCCGCGGAACCTGATCCAGACCGACTGGTTCAGGGAGGTCGCGACCTACAACCCGGTCTCGTACCTGATCGAGGCGATCCGCTCGCTCCTGATCAAGGGCTGGGACGGCGAGGCGCTGGCGCTCGGCTTCGGGATCGCCGGGGTGATCGCGGTGGTCGCAATGGTGGCCGCGAGCACTTCGATGCGGACAAGGTTGGTGCGGACGTGAACGCGCACGCTGCATCCGGAGTCTCGTATGGCGGGTTCCGCTCCGCCGCGCTCGGCGTTGCGTGGCGAAGCGTGCACAACTTCCTCACGAACCCCACGCTCTTCCTCCCGGCGCTCGTCTTCCCGCTGTTCTTCTTCACGGCGTTCGCGGGCGGGCTCTCGTCCGTGAGCCGCGTGCCCGGCTTCAACTTCCCGACCGGGTATACCGCGTTCCAGTTCGTCTTCGTGGTGCTCCAGTCGTCGGCGTTCGGCGGCGTGTTCACCGGCTTCGGGATCGCGCGTGACT
>VAXR01000058.1:28384-34524 GCA_005885165.1 Actinomycetota bacterium | reverse complement strand
CGTCATGGCGGCGCTGGTTCGGGCCTGCGTCACGCTCACGATCCTCACCGCTGTCGCCCTGATAGCGGGGATGAACATCGACGGCAACGGCGTGGACCTCTTCGGCCTGTACGGCCTCGGGCTGACCGTCAACCTGGCGGCGGTGCTCTGGTCGGCCGGGGTCGCACTGCGAGTGCGGTCGATACAGGGCGGCCCCTTGATGCAGATCCCGGTCTTCCTCATCCTGTTCATGGCGCCCGTGTACGTGCCGCTCGGCCTGCTCACGGGTTGGATCCACGCCGTCGCCACCGTCAATCCGACCACCGCCCTGCTCGAGGCCGGCCGTGGGTTCATCGCGGGCCGCCCGACGAGCGTGGTCCTTGCCTTCGCGGTGGGGGCCGGGCTCGCGCTCCTGTTCACGGCCTGGGCGCGCGGCGGGCTCCGGCGCGCCGAGAGCGCCGGTTAGCGCGCCGTTCGGCGCTACAGATGGCGGCGCGTGCCTTGGCGCTTCGTGGTCCAGGCCGCCGTCTGGCTCTACCGCTGGGGACGCGAGCGGCTTGACCGTCTCAGCCCGCGCGAGCGCCAGGAGCTCTTCGACCTTCTGCGCAAGTCGCGCGGCCGCGCGTCGAACCTCTCGGGGCGCGAGCAGCAGCGCGTCCGCGACCTCCTCCGCAGGGCATTTCGCGAGTAGCGCCGTTATGCCCCGGGTATCCGGCACCAAGCCGTAAGCCAGGGGAGGTTCGAGCAATGACCGACGAGCAGACAACCGAGCAGCAGTCAGAACGCGAAGGCGCCGCGGGCGAGCGCGAGAGCGAAGAGATCGCCAAGGCGCGCAAGGCCTCCGAGGAGGAAGAGACGGCCAAGCAGAAGGTCAAGGAGCTCGAGGACCACCCGCCCGAGAGGCTCGAGGACTGGCCCGACGACAAGGCCAAGTACGAGACCTTCGGCGGCGCCGAGGGCGAGGAGGGCTACGAGGAATCAATCACGCGGAAGCTCGGCCCCTCGTCACTCAGGTACCGCGAGGACGGCTCGGTCGAAATCGAGGGCGAGGAGGTCGACAACGCCGACGAATACAAGCGGGAGCCGATTCCGGGCGGGCCCACCGACCACCGCATGAAGGGCATGCGCGCGCACGGCGAGCCGGACCTCACCGAGGAGACCTCGATCGATCCAGAGAACCCGCCCACAGGCAAGGGCAAGGGCAAGGGAGAGAGCGAAGGCTCGAGCGAGGAAGAGCGCGAAGACGCCTAGCGGCGGGCGCCCGCCTTCTTGCCGCCGGACGACTTCTGGCCGGACGACTTCTTGGAGCCCGAGGACGAGCCCGACCCGCCCTTCTCGTGCATCTCCTTGAGCTCCCTCTTCAGCACCTTGCCCGTCGCGTTCCGCGGCAGCTCCTTCAGGAACTCGACCTCGCGCGGCACCTTGTACCCGGCGAGGTTGGACTTGACGTACTGCTTGATGTCCGACTCGCCCGGGCCGTCGGAGCCCTCCCTGGCCACGAACGCCTTGAGCCGCTGGCCGAACTGCTCGTCGTCGACGCCGATGATCGCCACCTCGCCGACTCCCTTCATCTTCGCGATCACGTCCTCGACCTCGCGCGGGAAGACGTTCTCGCCGCCCGAGACGATCATCTCGTCGTCGCGGCCTGACACGTAGAGCCGGTTCGCCTTGTCGAGATAGCCGACGTCGCCGTTGGCCATCAGGCCATCGATCAAGTCCTTGCCGCCGCCTCCGGTGTAGCCCTCGAAGAGCATCTCGTTGCCCACGAAGATGCGGCCCGTCTCGCCGCGCGGCAGCTCGCGGCCGCGCTCGTCGTAGATCCGGAGGATCGTCCCCCGCGGCGGCGCGCCCGCAGTGCCCGGCGCCTCGCGCAGGTCCTTGGGCGTGGCGATCGTCGCCCAGGCGACCTCGGTCGAGCCGTAGAGGTTGAAGAGGATGTCCCCGAACTCGTCCATGAACTTGATGGCCAGCTCCCCCGGGAGTGCCGATCCGGACAGTGGGACGCTCGTGAGCGATGAGGTGTCGTACTTCTGGCGCACGCTCTTCGGGAGCTCCATGATCCGCTGCACCATCACCGGCACCATCGGCGCCGACTGGACCCTGTACCGCTCGATCCACGCCAGCGTCTGCTCGGGGTCGAACTTCCGGCGCAGGATCAGCGTCGATCCAAGTGGGAGCGCGAGGCTGAAGTGCGCGAAGCCCCAGGAGTGGAACAGCGGGGCGACGATGATCGTCTTCTCGCGGGCCTTCAGCGGGATCTTCGAGAGCAGCGAGACCATCGGCCCGATGGACTCCGGCTGCTTCCGCGAAGCGCCCTTCGGCGTGCCCGTGGTGCCGCTCGTGAGGATGATCGCCCGCCCCGGCTCGGACGGCGGCACCGGATCGGCGGGATCGCCCCGCTCGATCAGCTCGTCGAGGGTGGGGTCGTCGGTCTCGTCGGAGTCGTGCCACGCCACGAACCGCTTCCGCCGCGTGGCGGCGTCCTCGAGCAGCTCCGTGAACTCCTCGTCGTAGATGAGCGCGGCGGGCTTCTCGCGCTTGACCACCTCGGTCAGCTGCGGTCCGGCGAACTGCGTGTTGAGGAACAAGGCTGTCGCGCCCAGCTTCGACAGCGCCACGGTGGCCTCGATGAAGCCGCGGTGGTTACGGCACATCACGCCGACGCCGTCGCCCTCGCCGATGCCGGCGTCCGCCAGCGACGACGCGAGCCGGTTCGTGCGCTGGTTGACCTCCCTGAAGGTGAGCGTGCCGAGCTCGTCGATGATCGCCACCTCGTTCGGATACTGCGCCTCGCCGGCGTTGTAGCCGGCGGCCGGGGTCATTCCCCACCGCTGCATCGCGATCAGCGCGCGCAGCGTCCTGTCGGGCCGCTGCGCACGGATCAGGCCCGCCTCGAAGAGCGTCTTGACGGTGTGCACGCCCTGTCCCGCCCTCATGAGCGCACGTTCCCGGAGGCCCGGCGTCTCCTTGGTCATCTCGATCTGACCTCCCTCGACGTTCCGCTTCAGTCTCTGCAGTGTCTCGCGCAGCAGCCCGCGCACCATCGGCGAGCTCACCCGATCGGCCGCAAGCGCCAGGATCCCGCCAGGCGACTGGTAGCTCAGCCGCAGCGAGACCTGAGTGCCCTGCCCGCGCCGCTCGCGCAGCCGCCAGCGCCCACGCTGGTCGAGCCCCGTGACGCTCGTCCACGCGAGGTCACCGGGCGGATCCCACTCCACGACCTCGATGAGGCTGCCGACCTGGGCCGAGCCCACCTGCAGCCGCATCAGGTAGCGCGCCCCGCCCCCCTTGCGCTTGCGGCCTTCCGGCTCCCAGCGCGTGACCCCGGCCATCCACTTCGCATAGGCGGGCAGATCGGAGATGACCTCCCAGACGCGGTCCGCGCCGGCGTCAACGAAGATCGACTCCTCGACGCGCATGGCCTACCCGATGACCGGGAAGCGGCGCTTCTCCGCGAGCGAGTCGAGCGTCGCCTGCATCGCGCCAAGGACGTGGTCGTTGATCTCGTCGATGTCCGGTTTGCGGCCGAACTGCTTGCGCAGGTGGATGGGCGGGAGCACTCGCATCTGGAGCTTGGCCGGCAGCGGCCAGTGGCCCAGGAAGTCGCCGACGTTGAGTCCCCACGGGATGGCGAGCGAGATCGGGAGCACCTTGAGCCGGACCAGCTTGTCGAGCCGGAGCAGCCGCGCCAGACGCTCCCCGCGCGACAGGAACAGCGCGGTCTCCTGGCCTCCCAGCGCCACGACCGGCACGATCGGGACGTCCTTCTCGAGCGCGAGCCGGATGTAGCCCTTGCGGCCGTTGAAGTCGACGCGCGCCGACTCCCAGCTCGGCCGGTGGACCTCGTAGTCGCCGCCGGGATAGACGAGCAGCGCGGCGCCCGAGTCGAGTGCCTTGTTCGCGTTCTCCGGCGACGCCGCCACCGTGCCGTACTTGCGGAGGCTCGCTAGCTGCGGCATCGCGAGCACGAGGTTGTGCGCGAGCTGGTAGAAGCGCCGCTCGACGCCGAAGTAGGTGTTGAACGCGAGGGTGAATACCAGCGTGTCGGGCGTGAGGTTGCCGCCGGAGTGGTTGCCGACCAGCAGCACGGGGCCCTCGGCTGGGATGTTCTCGAGGCCCTCGACCTCGGCCCGGAAGTAGAAGCTCGCGAGCAGCCACATCCCCGGCAGCGTGTCGCGGATGTAGTCGGGGTCGCGCTCGTCGAGGTCCGCCTGCGGGATGCGGCGCTGGACCTGCTCCGCGAGGGTGCGGCCCAGGACGGTGACGAGGTTCATGTCCCCGCGGCCGTCCACCGAGCCGTTTGACCGGGCCTGGCGGGCGGCGTGCCGCTCGTACTCGCGCGCCCCTGTTCCGTCCGCAGGACTCATACTCGCCTCTCTATACCCGGGCCCCGATGGTCAAGCCTACAGGGGCGCTGGCTTGCCCGGGCTCGCGCGACGAGCGCTACGCCTCGGCCGCCCGCGACGACTCGCCACGCGCGGCGGCGGTGCGCCTGCGAACGCCGGGAAGCGTGTCCGGCCACTCCGACGGCGGCCCGTCAGGCTCGCGGATCTTGTAGTCCGGGCCTGGCGGCAGGTCCCTCAGGAACCCCGCGACCTCGGGCGCCAGGAGCTGCTCGCGGACGGTGCGGATGGCCGTGCGGATCACGGAGTTCCGGTTGCGGGTTGACATCAGGTTCGGCCCCATCGCCTCGTGGTCCTCGTCGGTCGGCTGGATGAGGACGACCTCGGTCCCGGCGGCGACCAGCTTCTTGCGCTCGCTTCCCAGGCGCCGCCCCGAGCCGCGCCGCGCCAGCCCGGCGAGCCGCTCGACGGGGTTCCAGGCGTGCGGTGGGTGCAGCGACGACGTCGGGTTGAGACAGATCACGAGGTCGAGCGCCTCATTGCGGAGGATGTCGAGGTTCGACGTCGACCAGAGCCCGCCGTCGATGTATCGCCTCCCGGCGATCGTCACGGGCTCGTAGAAGCCGGGGATCGCGCACGACGCGGCCACGGCGTCGGCCAGGTCCGCCTCGGGCGCGTTCTCGCGACCGAACGCCACCCGGTGGCCGTCCGTGTAGTCGCACGCCACGGCCCAGAAGCTCGGGTGGTCGGTCCAGCCGTGAGGCACAACGCGGCGGATCGTCTCCTTAATCGGCTCGGTGGAGATTGGACCGCGCGGCAGCCACCCAGCGAGCAGCGCCGCAGGGCGATGGCTGCCCGGGGAGCGAAGGCTGTTCGCGATCAGGCGCCAGGATCCCGGGCCGATCGGCGGCAGCCCGCCCGCGTAGCGGAACTGCGCGCCGCCCGATCGGCTCGCGGTGGCCGCGGGGCGGCCGTCGGCCCCCGCGAGTCCCTGGAAGGTGCGTCCGGCGGAGTGGGCGACCATGAACCAGGGCGGCACGCCCGACACGAGCAGCGCGCCCATCATCGATCCCGCGGATGTGCCCACGACCCGGTCGGCGCTCGCCGGGTCCCAGCCGGTCTCGGTCGCTAGCGCCTCGAGCCCGCCGGTTATCCAGGCGCCGCCCATGATCCCGCCGGCGCCGAGCACGAGCCCGACGCGCGGTGAATCGCTGCGAGCCATAACGAAGACCAGTCTAGGGTCGAGGGAGGGGCCGGCGCCACCTTCGCCGGCGCGTGGCCAGCCAAACGAATACCCTGGCGCCGCCATGGCTGAGCGGCGATCGGTGCGAGGACTCGTCGTGGCGGTGACCGGCGCGGCGCGCGGGATCGGGCGGGCGACGGCGGCGCGGCTGGCCGCGCAGGGTGCGCGGGTCGCGATCGGGGACCTCGAGGCGGAGATGGCGGAGGCCGCCGCCGCCGAGATCGGCGCCGAGACGATCGGGCTCCCGCTCGACGTGACGGAGCGCCGGTCGTTCGAGGCGTTCGTGGAGGCGGTCGAGCAGCGCCTCGGACCGCTCGACGTGCTCGTCAACAACGCCGGAATCCTTCTGATGGGGCCGTTCCTGGAGGAGGACGACGCCGCCACCCAGAGGGAGTTCGCGGTCAACGTCATGGGCGTGGTCCACGGGATGCGGATCGCGCTGCCGCGCATGCGCGAGCGGGGTCGCGGCCAGGTCGTCAACATCGCGTCAGGCGCGAGCTACGTCGCACCGCCGGGCGAGGCGAGCTACGCCGCCACCAAGCATGCCGTGGTGGGCCTGACCGACGGGGTTCGCG
>VAXR01000058.1:5680-28351 GCA_005885165.1 Actinomycetota bacterium | reverse complement strand
GAAGTGGCTCGATCCCGACACGGTCGCCGAGGCCGTTGTCGGCGCGATCGAGAAGCCGGCGCCGGAGGTGTTCGTCCCTCGATCGCTCTCGGCGACGCTCAAGCTGAACAAGGTCCTGCCGCCGCGGGCAAGGAAGGCGATGGGGCGCCTCTTCCGCCTCGACCAGTTCGCCACCGGGGCGAGCGCAGAGGAGCGCGCCGAGTACAACGCGCGGATCCGGGGGAGCTAGCCGCACGTACGGACGAGGCGGCCGCGTTCCATACGGTTAGGGGCGCATGCCGAGCGTGCCGGAGATCTTTCGCGACGCGATGGCGGGTCTCTGCTCGGGAGTTGCGGTCGTCACCGCCCGGGCCGACGACGGCGAGCCGTGCGGGCTGCTGGCTACGTCGGTGTCGTCGTTCAGCGCAACCCCGCCGTCGGTGCTCGCGTCGATCGGCCACGCCTCGCGCTGCCACAACGCCCTGATCGAGAGCGAGGAGTTCGGCGTCCACGTCCTGCGAGCCGACCAGGAGGCGCTCGCGCACGTATTCGCCGATCCGGTGAGCGAGGACAAGTTCGAGGGCATCGCGTGGGGCTGGGACGAGTCCGTGCCGGAGCTTCACGGCGCGCTGGCCTACCTCCGCTGCCGCCGCAGCGCGCTGTTCGAGCTGTACGACCACTCGATCCTGATAGGCGACGTCGTAGGCGGCAGGCGGGCGGCGGGAGAGCCGCTCGTCTACATGGACAGGCGCATGGACTGGCGCGTCGAGCCCCGTTCGAGCGCTTAGCGGAACCCGCCTGCAGCCCCCGGGGTGGCGACCTGCGCGGGAGGTAGCCTCAAGTCGTGAGCGCCCGCACGGTGGCGAAGGTGATACTCGTCGCGGCGGGGGTCGCCGCGGGGCTCTATCTCCTCTACCTGGTCCGCACGGTCGTGGGCCTCGTCCTCATCTCCATCTTCGTGGCGATCGCGCTCGGCCCGGCGGTCGACCTCTTCCAGCGCATGGGCATCAAGCGCTGGATGGCGATCGTGGCCACCTACCTCTCGCTGCTCCTGTCGGTGGTGATCGTGGGGCTGTTGATCGTGCCGCCGATCGTGAGCCAGACGAACCACTTCGTGAAGAACGTCCCCCGCTACGTGGACGACCTCCAGAAGAACAAGACGATCCGCAAGTACGACCAGCGCTACCACATCACCGCGAAGCTCAAGAAGGAGGCCACCAAGCTGCCGTCACGGCTCGGCTCTGCCGTGGGGGCCCTGCGGGACGTGACGGTCGGCGTGTTCTCCGCGCTCGTTCAGCTCGTCACCGTCCTCACGCTCGCGTTCTTCCTCCTGCGCGACGGGAAACGGATGGCCGAATGGGCCTTCCTGGAGCTCGGCCCCGTGCACGGGCCGCGCACCCGCTCGATCGCCGAGCGCGTCTATCGCAACGTGGGCGGCTACGTGCTCGGCAACATCCTGATCTCGATCATCGCGGGCACCGGCACGTTCATCGTGCTGAAGATCCTGGGGGTGCCGTTCGCCACCCCGCTCGCTGTGCTGATGGGCTTCCTCGACCTGATCCCGCTGGTCGGCGCCACGATCGGAGGCATCGTGATCGTCATCGTCGCGGCGCTGCACAACCTCCCGGCCGACCCGATCATCTGGGCCGCCTACTTGATCGTGTACCAGCAAGTCGAGAACAACGTGCTCCAGCCGGTCATCTACCGGCGCACGGTCGCGCTGCATCCACTCCTGGTGATCGTGGCGGTCCTGATCGGCGCGGCGCTGCTCGGGGTGCTCGGGGCCCTCGTCGCAATACCGGTCGCCGGAGCGGTGCAGATAGTGGCGCGCGACTGGTGGGAGCTGAGACGCGAGGAACGCGTCGACCTCCCGCCCGACGCCGCCCCGGCCGCCGAGGGCGCGTAGCCGCATTGGCCCCCCAGGGCGTCTTGCGCTCCAGCTTTATTGCGCATTACGACTGGCGCCCGGCCGCCGGCTGATGTATGAATTGATCTGCGGGAAACATAAACCCGTTCCGGACTCGCACTGACCGGGCACCGCGCAGACGTGTCTGGACGAGATGCGGCTGTTCTCGCGGACCGCTCCGGCCGACAACCGAAGATATGGACTCTGCGCCAAAGCTGGGCGGCAATGGCCGTCGCCTAATCCAGCCTGCGCCTGCGCGCGCGAGGGCCGACCGCGCCCTCCTCGAGCGCTACCACGCCGGCGATCCCGACGCACGCCAGGAGGTGATGAGCCGCTTCCTGCCGCTGGCGCGCCAGATCGCCCGCCGCTACGTTCGCGGCAACGAGCCGATCGACGACCTGTTCCAGGTCGCGAGCGTCGGGCTTCTGAAGGCGATCGACCGCTACGACCCCGAGCGCGGCGCCGCGTTCTCCACCTACGCGGTCCCCACCATTACCGGTGAGCTCAAGCGGTACTTCCGCGACACCGGCTGGGCGGTCCACGTTCCCCGTGCGATCCAGGAGCGAATCGTCCAGATCAACCGGGCGATGCCGGTGCTCGTGCGCCGCTTCGGCCGCTCCCCCACACCCGCCGAGCTGGCTGAGGCGATCGACACGCCCGTGGAGGATGTGCTCGAGGCGATGGAGGCCTCGAAGGCGTTCGACACCATCTCGCTCGAGACCCCGCGGAGTGACGACGACGATGCCGGCACCTACGCGGAGACGGTCGGCGAGTCGGACGTCGGCTACGAGCAGGTGGAGATCGCGGCGACCATCCAGCCCACGCTCGACGCGATGTCCGCGCGCGATCAGCTGATCCTGAAGCTCCGGTTCGAGGACGACCTCACGCAGTCCGAGATCGCCGAGCGCTGCGGCATCTCGCAGATGCACGTCTCGCGCATCATCCGGCGCTCGCTGTCGCGGCTGCGCACGGTCGCCGAGGCCGCGTAGCGCCTAGCAGCGCGCTCAGCGGCGGCGCGCCCGCACCCAGGCCACGAAGCGGCCGATCGCCCGGAGGATCGTCTTGAGATCGAAGGCCCCAGGCGCGGGCGGCTCGATCAGAACGCGGCGGCACGTGGACGGCATCCCGGTCGCGTCGATCACGCTCACGTGCAGCTCGTAGTGCTTCGCGGGGTCGAGCTCGATCGTGGTCTGAAGCCGCGCCCGCGGCGACCGCTCTATGTCGAAGGTGTACGCCCGCGGCGCCACGCCCGGCTCGTCCGCCGAGTTGACGTTCACGATGATCGCCCGCGCACCCGGGCGCTCCCGTGCGAGGTCCCAGGCGAGCACGAGATACCCGTCGTCTCGCGCCAGCCGGATCCCGTCGGGTGCCGCGTCCGGTGCGCGCAGGGCGTGCTCGACGGCGCGGTCGAGCAGCGCGGCCGGATCGTGCCACTGGGAGTGCCGGCAGGGCGCGACCGGGCTGTCCTGGTCCACAGCCGCGATTCGCTTCGGAGTGCCGCCCCAGCGTCCCGGCCAGCGGGCCCAGGGGAGGTCGTCGAGGAACTCCAGACGCGCCGCGGGTGCGGGTCGCGCGCCGTCGACGATGTCGTACCAGACGTCGGTTACGTGCAGGCCCGGCTCGAAGTACGAGGTGTGCGAGCCGCGGCCCACGTATACGAGCGGAGTCTCCGGTCGCCCGGGCGCCCGCGCGACCAGGTCCCACGGTCGCCGCTCGGCGCGGGCGTGCTGCGCGTAAACGGCGAGGTCCGGCGTGCCGCCCTCGCCCGCCAGCCGGAGCTGGATCATCTCCCAGTCGCCCTCGTGCGCCCCGATGTCGAAGGCGAGCCTCTCGTCGTTGTAGAAGTACCAGAACCAGTACTGGAGCCAGAGGAGGCTCTCCCGGTCCGTGGCCGCACGCGCGTAGATGACGTTCGCATAGCGCGGGCTCCGGAGCCGTGCGTACTGCTCGCGGTAGTCGGGCGGCGCGTCCGATATCTGGTCGCCCGGGTGAGCCCGGGCGCCGTTCGCGTAGCTGACCTCGCCAAGGAAGTCGAGCGTCAGCTTCTCCTCACGCTCCCCAGGGGTGGCCGACGCCAGGATCACCGGGTCCTTGCCTGTCTGCGGCTCGCGGCGCAGCACGTTCGCGGGGTTATCCGTCCACTCGGCCGCCGAGTCCGCGAAGTAGGTCTCCTGCGAGTCGTACAGCAGCTGCGGCACGAAGCGCCGCAGCTCGTCCTCATGCTCCGCCACGGCCGCGAAAGCTACCCCGTACGGGCAGCGGGCCCGATCGTGTTTGACGCACGAGACGACGTGGTAAATGGGCCTAAAGCCTCCCCTGTGGCTTGCCAACGAAGCCGCAGGGGTCGGGCCGGTTCCTATGTATCGAGAACAGAGGTCCGCGGAGCGGGCCTCTTTCTCTGTCCGGAATATCCTCGCCGGGTGAGCTGGGAGCCCGAGCTCGAGGAGCTGCGCCGCCGCGAGGAGCTCGCCCGGCGGATGGGTGGCGAGGAGCGCGTGGCCCGGCAGCACGAGAGCGGCCGCCTGACCGTTCGGGAGCGGATCGAGCGCCTGTTCGACACGGGCACCTTCCACGAGACGGGGGCGATCGCCGGGCGCGCCGACTACGACGACGGCGAGCTGGTCGACTTCCTCCCGGCGAACTGCGTCGTCGGGCAGGGCCGCATCGACGGCCGGCGCGCGGTCGTGCAGGGAGACGACTTCACCGTGCGCGGCGGCGCCGCCGACGCCGCCATCTGGCAGAAGATGGTGTTCGCCGAGCGGACGGCCCACGACATGCGGATCCCGCTCGTCAGGCTCGTCGACGGAACGGGCGGCGGCGGCAGCGTGAAGCAGATCGAGTCGATGGGCTTCACCTATGTGCCGTTCGTCCCCGGCTGGGAGCTGGTCGTGGCGAACCTCTCGGCGGTGCCCGTCGTGGCCGCGGCGCTCGGTCCGGTCGCGGGGCTCGGCGCCGCGCGCGTGGCGGCCTCCCACTTCTCGGTGATCGTCCGCGGGACCGCGCAGATGTTCGTGGCAGGCCCGCCGGTGGTCGCCGCGGCGATGGGCGAGACGCCGGACAAGGAGGAGCTCGGCGGCGCGCGCATCCAGACTCAGGCCGGGGCGATCGACAACGAGGCGAACGACGAGGACGACGCCCTCGACCAGCTGCGGCGCTTCCTCTCCTGCCTACCGCAAAGCGCATGGGAGGCCCCGCCGCTCGCCGCCGCGACCGATCCGGCGGACCGGCGCGAGGAGGAGCTGCTCTCGATCGTCCCCCGCGAGCGCCGTAAGCCGTACCGGGTGCGCCGCATCCTCGACCTCGTGTTCGACCGCGGCTCCGTGTTCGAGCTGGGAGCCCGTCACGGCCGCTCGCTGGTCACGGCGCTTGCGCGGCTCGAGGGCCGGCCCGTGGGCGTCCTCGCCTCCGATCCCAACCACTACGCGGGCGGCCTGACCGGCGACGCATCGGACAAGCTCGTGCGCATGGTCGACCTGTGCGACCAGTTCCACCTGCCCGTCGTGAACATGGTGGACCAGCCGGGCTTCGTGATCGGCACCCAGGCTGAGCGCGCGAACACGATCCGTCGAGGCGTCCGCGCGATGTACGCGAGCTACCAGGCGACGGTGCCGTGGGTGTCGATCCTCGTGCGGAAGGTGTACGGCGTCGCCGGGGCCGGGCACGGCAACCACGCGCGCCTCAACCTGCGCTACGCCTGGCCGTCGGGCGAGTGGGGATCGCTCCCGCTCGAGGGAGGGATCGAGGCGGCGTACCGCCGCGATCTCGAGGCGGCGGACGATCCGGCCGCGCTGCGGGCCGAGATCCATGAGCGGCTGGACGCCGTGCGCTCGCCATTCCGGACGGCGGAGCGCTTCGGCGTGGAGGAGATCATCGATCCGCGCGACACCCGCCCGCTCCTGTGCGACTGGGCGGAGCGCGCACACGAGCTGGTCCGCCACGAGCTGGCGGCGGGGCCGAAGGAGCGTGGCGTTCGGCCGTGAGTTCGGTGGCGCACCGCCGGTCCGTGCAGTAGCGTCAGGTTGAAGCGCAATGACCTGGAAGACCTGCGTCCTCGTCGTCGCGAACCAGACGGCTGACTCCGACGAGCTGATCAGCAGGCTGCGCGCACGCAGCGAGCGTGGACCGACCCAGTTCACCCTGCTGCTCCCCGGGCTGCCCGGGACGTCCAGCGAGGGGTCGAAGGAGCGCCTCGCCCTCGTGCTCGAGCGGATGCAGGCCGCCGGCGTCGAGGCCGACGGCGTGGTCGGCGACTCCAATCCGCTGACCGCGGTGAGGGAGACCTGGGATCCCGGCAAGTACGACGAGATCGTCGTGTCGACGCTGCCGACCGGCGCGTCGAAGTGGCTCCAGATCGACCTCCCGCGCAGCGTTCAGCGGATCACGGGGGTGCAGGTCGAGCACGTGGTGGCAGCGCCGCGCCCGGCACACGCCTGACGCGGCCGCGGCCGGCACCTGACGCGCGAGCCGCCGGCGGCGAGTAGAACTTCACCGCATGAGGCGGGGGCTGCCGCTTGGGATCGCCGTTCTCGCGGCCCTGGCGGCCACGGCCGGCACCGCCGCGGCGGCGGGGCCGCGCGTCTCGGCGCCGACGGTCGTCGTTCCGTCGGCCGGGCTGCCGCCGCAGGTCCACGACAACCGCTCGAACAACAACGTCCACGTGGTCCGCCACCGCGGCCGCTTCTACATGGTCTGGCGAACGGCCAAGTGGCACATTGCGAGCGAGGACGCCGTGCTGTACGTGGTCAGCTCGCGCGACCAGCGGCACTGGCGGTTCGAGGGGAGCTTCACCTACGGGCGCGACCTCCGCGAGGCGCGGCTCCTGTCGTGGAAGGGCCGCCTCTTCCTGTACTTCGCGCTGCTCGGCGCGAACCCGGCGGCGTTCGAGCCCGGCGGCACGATGGCCACCGAGGAGATCGCGCCGGGACGCTGGCGCACCCCCAAGCGCATCCTCTACGACGACTTCGTGCCGTGGGCGGTGAAGGTTCACCGCGGCGTGCCCTACATGCTCGGTTACACGGGCGGCGGCGGGACCTACAGCGCCAACCCGCCGGACAAGAAGGTCTTCTGGCTCGAGACCTCGGACGGCTTCCGGTGGCGGCCGGTCGATCCCTCTCGCCCGGTGGTCTACCGCGGCCAGTGCGGCGAGACCGACTTCATATTCCGCCGGGACGGGAGCCTCCTGACGGCCTGCCAGACCGAGAACGACGACAAGCTCGGCTGGGGCGCGAAGGTCTGCACGGCGCCCGCGCGCAACACCGCGCGGTGGACGTGCCGCGGCGACAAGCGAAGGCTCGACTCCCCATTCGTGTTCGAGCACGACGGCCGCGTGTACGTGGTCGCCCGGCGGCAGCCCAACTTCGGCGGCAACTACGACCTCGGCTACGACTACCTCCCCTCGCGCGACGCGAAGTTCGCGACCTACGACGCGCTGTACGCCGGCACGAGCAAGCGCTGCGCGCTGTGGCGGATCGACCCGCGCACGCGGACCTTCGGTCCGCTGATCGACGCCCCGGGGAGGGGCGACACCTGCTACCCGGTGGTGCTGCCGCAGGGCCGGAGGAGCTACCTGCTCTACAACTACAGCTCGCCGTTCAACGGGCCCGACGAGCCGTGGGGCACCGCGCTGCTTCACGGGCCGACGCTGATCTACCGGGCCACGATCACCTTCCCCTGAGGCCGTGAGACGGGGCATTCCGGCCGCGCTCCTGGTCGCGCTGTGCGTTGCGTGCCTCGCGGTCGGTGCGGCGCCCGCAGCGGCGCGCTCGCCGTTCCGCTGGCGCGGGATCGTCGAGGGCGCCTACGGCGGTGCGTGGACGCACGCCGAGCGCGCGCGCGTGCTCGCCTGGATGCCGAAGCACGGGTTCAACGCGTACGTACACGCGCCGAAGAACGACCTCTACCAGCGCACGAACTGGCGCGATCCCTACCCCGCTGCCGAGCAGGCGGAGTTCGCCCGCGAGATCCGGTTCGCGCGCGCCCACGGCATCGACTGGATCCCGAACCTGAGCCCCGCGGTGCCGCTGATCCCCACGCCCGCGGCGCCGAGCCGTCCGCCGAGCCAGGACATCTGCTTCTCGTGCCCGACCGACCTGCAGGTGGTGCTCGCGAAGCTCGAGCCGTTCCGCAGGGCCGGGGCGCGGACGTTCATGATCAGCTTCGACGACGTCACCAAGACGCTCACCCATCCCGAGGATCTAGTCGCGTACGGGACGGGCGACGCCGGATTCGGGCGCGCTAACGGCGACTTCCTGAGCCGGCTGTACGTGGCGCTCCGGCGGCGGACGCCGGGCGCCCGGCTCCTGACCGTAGGCGCCGACTACTCGGGCACCTCGGACACGCAGTACCTGCAGGGCCTCCGCTCGAAGCTGCGGCCGGGCGTACAGGTGATGTGGACCGGCGACCAGGTGCCGTCGCACGCCTTCGCGCCGGCCGACGCTCACGCCTACGGCAGGTTGATCGGGCGGCGGCCACTCGTGTGGGACAACTGGACCGACGACGACACCGCCGGGAACGCCCTTCCGCCCGGCACGGCACGGATCTTCCTGGGGCCCTACCTGCGCCGCGCGGACGTCGCGGGGTCGGTCGGCGGCTTCTTCCTCAACCCGATGAACGAGGCCGACCTCAACCTGCTGCCGCTGGCGACCGCTGGGGACTGGATGCGCGCGCCCCGTCGCTATCGGCGCCGGAGCTCGTGGCTGCGCGCGGTCGCCGAGCTCGCCGGGCGGCGGCGGCCGCTGCGCCGCACTCTGCGTGCGTGGGCCGAGACCAGCTGGTCCACGAAGCTCGACCTGAGCGAGGCCCCAACGTTCGTGCGGCTGAACCGCAAGTTCCTGCGCCGGTACACGGCTGGGCCGCTGTGGCCCGGTCCGGCGCGCCGGCTGATCGGTGAGCTTGGGCTGGCGGCCGGAGCCGGCGGCCGGCTCGGCGGGATGCCCGATCGGGCATTCGCCATCGAGGCGCGCTCGTTCCTCGACGCCGCGACGCGCGCCGCGACCGCCGGCTCGCTCGGCACGAGGCTGCTCGCCGCCGAGCGGCCGTCGCTGTCGGTGAGGAGAACGCGGGGCGGATGGCTCGGGTCGGCGCGACCGCCGGATCCGGCGCGGGCGTCCGCGGTGCGCAGCTCGTACCAGTCGGAGCGCGACACGGAGCAGCACGACCGCTACTTCGTCTACGGCTGGCGGACGCCGTACGCGTTCGAGGTGCCGCCCTATCCCGTGCCGGCGAACGTGATGAACGTCTTCACCGACCGCGTCGATGCGCTCGACTCGTCGTGGCAGGACCGGGCGGACGCCGCCGCGAGCTCGGTGATCGTCACGGTCCGGGGCCGGCGCGTGCGGCTGTCGCGGCGTGGTGCGTTCAGGTTGGGACGGCGAGCCTGCGGGGCGCTTGTCGTGGCGACGGACGGTGCGGGGGGACGCACTGGCCTGCGGCTCGGGCGGTGCCGGTAGACCGGCAACCAGCTCTGTGCCGACCGCCTCGGTAGACGGCCGGCCAGCTCCGCGCCACCCGTACCCCGGGTCGAACCGCATCGGGAGGGCGACGAAGGGGTGTGGGTCCGGCCGCGACGTATACGAACGGTCCGTTGCAGAAGTGCGACAGGCTGAGGCTCACAGCCCCGCGTCCTTACGCGCGAGTCCAATCGTGGGGGCTATAGCACCTACGAATTGACTCGCGCTTATCGCCGGGCCCGCGTCGAACGGAGCGTTACGAAGCAGCCACTTACGTGACAGAACACAAACCTCCCCCTTCCGCGACGGGCGGGGATGGAATCGGCCGGTGCCTAAGCCGGGCGGATCAGGAAAGCGACCGGGCCCTACGCCGAGCCGCCCGGCGACCACTGCGTCAGCGGTCGCCCCTGGAGCTCGCCGTCCACGTAGATGTCGGCCCGCTCGTTGAAGAAGGCGAGGTAGCCCTTGATCCGCTCGGCCTCGCGGCGTGGCTCGTCGTAGCGCCAGACGAGGTCCTCCTCCAGCTCCCCGCTCGTACGCACCGAGTCGTAGGAGGCGAACCCCTTGTAGGCGCAGCCCGTCCGCTTGTCGCTCTCCACGAGCACGTCCGCCCGCACGTCCTCGCGCGGGATGTACCAGCGCGGCGGCAGCGACGCCTCGAACAGGACGCGAGCGCGGCGGGTCTCCGCGACGGTCTCCCCTCCCACCTCGACCCGGATGTGGCGCGAGGTGTCGAGGATGTCGATCCGGTGATAGGGATCGCGCGCGTGCACGATCGCCGGTTCGTCCTCCTCGAACCACTCGTCCAGCGCGTTCCAGTAGAAGGCCAGGTGGCCCGCCAGCGGCGGCGCATCCTCGATCGGGTCGGGGTAGGACCACGCTGCGTTCTCGGCGGTCCGCTCGCCGACCACCAGCGTCCAGTGCCGCGCCTCTCCCTTCCACGGGCAGTGCGTCACGTGATCGCTCGGCTGCAGCAGGTCGGTCCGGACGTCTGCCTCCGGGAAGTAGTAGACGGGCAGGAGCCCGTGCTCGTGCAGGAGCTTCGGATGGCGGCTGTCGACGATCGTCTCCCCCGCGAAGGCTCCGCGGATCCTGCGCGGCGACTCCTCGAAGTAGATGAGCCCCTTCCGCCGGGGGAGCTCGAAGTTGAACACGCCCGCTGGGCGGCGCCCGAACGGGCCGTTTCCCACGGTGAGAGACACCGCCGGATTCCTACCCGTGCGGCGCCGCAGCGAACCCGCGGCGCCGCATCAGATGATCGGCCTCGTCAGCTCGACGAGCGGCGCCGGGACGCACCACCCGACCGGCGCGCCGTGCCCGACGAACGCGAGCGGGTGGTGGATTTCCGCGCCGCCGGGCGGGCCGTTGACCTCCGCGCCGTCGAGCGGGCGGTGGAGGTGCGCCGAGTTGGCCGGGCACGGCCCGTTGACCCCGTGCTGCGGCGAGCGGTGCCGCTCCGCGAACCGGAGCTCGAGGTCGAACGCCGGGTCGTCGTGCGCTTGCCCGTGCTGCGCGAAGCGGTGCTCCGGCCCGACGACCGCGCGCGCGATGTCCGGCTCGCCGACCGCGAGGATGTCCGGCCGCTCGACGCACGCCCGCTCGTGCGGCGTGTGCCGCTCGCGCGCGACGTGCTGCGCCGTCCCGAGGAACGCGCGGCCGAACGCGAGGTGGACCGCCGGGGGCTCGAGGCCCGCGCGCTCGCGCGCCGGGGGGTCGCGCGCCGGGCGGTCGCGCGCCGGGGGGTCGCGCGCGAACGGCTCGTCGCCGCCCGCCGGCGTCCGCCGCGGCGGCGCCCCGTGCTGCGCTCCGACGCCGGGATCTCCTCGGTGGCCACGGCCTTCGTGAGCTGCTCGATCTGCCGTGCGAGGAAGTCGCGCATGCGTTCCTCCTCGCGGCGGATGCGCTTGGCGAGCTGCGCGGTCTCGCGATCGCCGACCTTCTCGGCGAGCGTCCCGACCGCCGTGTAGCTCGCGATCTGCTCCGCGGCGTCCTGGAACTGCGTCTTGGCGTTCTTCAGGAGCTTCTCCTGCTCGCCGGTGCCGCGCAGGACGTGGACGGGGCCCTGCATCGCCGCGAGCCCCCTCCTGGCGAGGTTGGCGGCGCGCGTGGCGGCCCTCTCCACGGCCTCAGGCCCTGGCACGTTCACCTGCTCGGCCTTTCCGCCGAGCGCCCGGATGCGCCGCTGCACGTCGCGCCCGTGCGCCTTGGTCTCGCGCAGGTGCTGCTGGAGACGCTTCTTGTACGGCGTGCGGCCGGTCATCCCGATGTGCGCCTGGAGCGCCGTCTCGAGCTGCTTCTCCTTCCCGTACGCCTCGTTCAGATACTGGATCAGCTTGATGTCGCGGGCCTTCAGCTCTGGCACCGTTGAAGACTCCCTTCCCGTGTGACGCGTTTGGCTCTTACCGAAGCTTTCTCGGCGGACCATACCCTCAAACCCGCGACGGCAGTCGTTACGCAACGGGTCTTGTCGGGCGCGCGGATGCCGCGGCTAGGCCAGCGTGAGCTGTTGCTCGTACGGACCCTCCCCCGTGAGGCAGACCGCGCCGCACCGTGCCGCGAGTTCGAGGGCCGCCGGCAGCTCGCCGTCGCGCGCCAGGCCGAATGCGAGCCCGGCCGCGAAGCTGTCCCCGCAGCCGTACGAATCCGCGGGAGGTCCGGGTAGCGCCGCGGCCGCCCACTCTCCGGTCCGGCCGTCCGCGCTCTCCCAGCGCCCGCCGCCGGCTCCGGCGGTCGTCACGACGAACCGCGGCCGCGGCTCGTACCCGCGGTACTGCTCGCTCGGGTCGCGCCCGCTGCGCACGATGGCGTCGAGCTCGACGCCGCCGGCCGCGATCACGTCCATCGCCCGTGCGGTCGCGACCAGGACGCGCGCCGCCCGAGCCGCAGCGAGTGCACCGGTGTCGCCGGCGGTGAAGTAGAGGGCGTCGACCTCGGCGAGCTCGTCCCAGGGGAGGGCGTCGCCGCGTTCCGGGTGCAGGCGCTCGCCGAGCACCGTGATGGTGCGCTCCGCCGAGGCGTCGAGGAACGTGAAGGCGCGCCGCGTGGGCTTTCCCGCGCGGATCGCGGCCTCCACGCGGACACCCAGCTGCTCGAGCTCCCGCCGCGAGCGCTCGCCGAGCTCGTCGTCCCCGAGCGCCGTGAGGAACGTGCACTCGCCTGCAAGCCGCGCGAGCTGGACCGCCGCCACCGCCCCGCCGCCGGCGGGCAGCGCCCAGTCCCGCTCGGCAGTCACGATCTCGCCCGGCGATGGCACGCGCTCGACGCGCGCGAAGTCGACCCACTCGACGTGACCGACGACCGCGGTGCGCACCGCTCAGGGCGTTGCGGCCTAGGCCCGAGGCGGTGGAGGAGCAGGCGGAGGCGGTTGCGCCGCCCCGGGGCCGCCCGCCACCGTTGGCTGGCTGCCCGGCGGGAAGCCGGCCACCTCCGGCACGAGCTGCCCGATCGGCCGGCCGGCGGCCGCAGCCCTGACCACGAATGTGCCCGCCGCGAGGTCGCCCACGCGCTGGTTCGCCTTGGTGGTGAGCGCAGTCACGAAGCCCACCAGGGGTGCGAGCACGTAGCCCGGAAAACCGTCGACGATCCACAGGCTGTAACGGAGGAAGGCGCGCAGGATCCCGGGTGGGCTTCCCTCCGCGTTGACGAGCCTGATCCCCACCAGCGCCTTGCCGGGCGACCACCCGCGTAGGCCCGGGATCACGACGAAGATGACCAGGCCGGCGATGATCGATAGGGCGATCCAGATCACCCGGTGGCTCGAGCTCGTGAACCCGTGGCGGGTGTTGCCGATCACGATGCCACCGGTGTGGCCCGCCTTGGGCACGCTGCTCGTGAACGCAAACCAGAGGCCGACGACGATCGCGATCTGGATCACCGTATCGACGACGTAGGCGACGACGCGCCGCCCCACGACCCTGGTGGGCGACGGTTGCATCAACCTAGGGAGCCGCGGCGCCGCCGCTTGGCGGATGACCGGACGGAGCCGACGTGCCGCCGCTCCCCTTGTCGTATCCGCCGGGCGAGTACGCGCCGCCGCTTGCGCCGCTCGACTGGCTGCCGGTGCCGCCGGACGGCGACACGCCGCCCGCCGCGGCGCCGCCGCCACCGGTGGCGCCCGAGCTGGATCCGCCGGAGCTCGCGCTCCCGCCGGTCGCGCCCTGGCCGCTCGACGAGTTCGACTTGTTCTTCTTCTTGCCCGAACCCGTCCCGCCGGTCGCGGCCGGCACGGTGAGGCTAGTGTGAGCCGCCGGCGGCGAGCTGCTCCCACCGCCGCCGCCCGCGGAGGCGATCGCGATGATCAGGATCAGGAGCAGCAGCCCCAGGACGGCCGCGGCCGCCGCTCGCCTGCGCCGGAACACGGCCTCGTGACGGACGTGTGCCCCTTCCACGACGCGCGCAAAGTAGCACGGGGAGCCGCCGCCGGCTCCCCTTTCGGCTGTAGACCTAGCCGGGGAGCGTCAGCGCGCCGTGCACATGCGCACGCGGCGGCGGAGTGTGCGCCGGCGGCCGTCTGCGAGCCGCACCCGCGCCCGAACGGTGTAGATGCGCTCGTGCGCGGTGCGCAGCAACCGCAGCTTGACCGCGAACGGGGCCTGGGTGAGCGACGCCCGGAGGTGCCGGCCCACGAGGAACTCCACACGGGACACAAATCCGAGGTCGCGTCCCCGCAGGCGGGCCTTCACGCTCCCCACCCCGCAGGCGTGGCCCCGGCGCGCCGAGTGGGTTCCCGGGTGCCGATGCCGGTAGCCGAGCCGTAGAGAGAGCCGCGGCCTCCGCTTGGTGAGCGCCCGGCGCGGCGGCGGCTTCGCGTCGCGCAGCATCACCATGCCGCCGAGGACGCCGACGTAGGCGGCGCCGTTGTCCGGGCCGATCGTGATCGGGGCGTAGTTGTTGTTGAAGCCGAGCCCCTCGCCCGCCAGGCGCTTGAAGACCGTGCGGCCCGAGCGGAAGTCCACGGCGGTCAGGTACCACAGGTCAGAGCCGTCCGACGACGGGTTCTTCGTGTAGAGGTAGACGAGTCCGTTCGTGAGGGAGAGCTTCGGCACCACGGTCGGCGAGATCTCGCGGCTCTTCCACACGATGTGGCAGCCGCGGAGGTCGCGGTCCACGTCGACGCGGTCCACCCCAGGCGTCGTCGACTTCCCGTTCTCCGTCGCCTGCGGGCCGCTGTAGCCGTAGTTGTTCTCGACGACCATGGCCCGGCCGGCGGCGATCAGGGAGTTGTCGGTGGCGCTCGCGCCCTTCGGGAACACCGGCTGCCGGCACACCAGGCGCTTCCCGGCCACGCGGCGGCCGCGCCTGTAGACGAGCACGTCCATCGGGTCGCCGTTGTCGGTGATCGAGACCAGGCCGTGGTCCATCAACGTCGGCGTCGTACCCGAGCCCGCGTCCCCCTGACCCGGCTTGTCGATGCCGATGTTGGGATAGCCCTCCCGCCAGGTGATCTTCGGGCGGCCGCCAGGGCCGACGTCGAAGCGGTAGAGCGCCTTGCTCGTGACCACGTAGACGGCGCCGTCCTGGTCGACGGCGAACGAGTTCTCGATGTCCTGGCCGGGCAGCTGCATCGAGTGGATCGCGCCGCTCCGCGGATCGATCGTTCCGACGACCGCGTGCGAGGTGACGAACCAGTAGCGGCCGGACCAGTCGGGAAGGGCCGAGAAGCCCTTGTCCCCGGGGGCGATGACCCCCGAGAGGTCGTAGGAGCGGTCGATCGCGAACCCCGGGCCGCGCGTCTCGCGGATCCGGTAGAGGTGCTTGTCGTTCGTGAGGACGACCACGCGGTCGTGGTTGTCGAGGTAGAAGTAGCCGCCGGCCGCGAAGTCGTTGAAGATCTTGCCGCTGCTCGGGTCGCGCGGCGGCAACGGCATCGACGCCAGCGTGTCGAGCGTGCGCGGATCGAACATGAACAGCGTCGGCCGCACGAGGCCGACGCAGACGGTGACGACGCGACCGCGCGAGTCGAACGTGATCGAGCCGCAGTCGGCGCTCTGGAACGTCGATGTCCGCCTGGTGCCGCGGCCGAGCGGGCCGGGCCCCACGTTCACGTCCGACTGGTAGGCGTCGTTGTGGAGCTCGCTGCGGTCGTTCGGCGCCATGAACGGGTGCGGCTGCGGCCGGTTGGCGAACAGCGGTTGCTGGACCGCGGGGAGACCGAAGGCCTCCGGTCTCGGGGTCGTCATGGGGCCCTCGGGGATCGGCGACGCCGCGGCCGCGGCCGGTGGGGCGAGGACGAGGGCGAAGACGATCGAGACCGCCCCGACCGAGGGAAATCGACGTGCTGCCACGGCCCGATGTTGCCACGCCGGTACGGCTGCGCACGTCGGTACGCTCGGAGCGGATGGTCTCGATCTCCTCCTCCACGCTCGACAACGGGCTGCCGCTGATCCGGCTGGCCATGCCCGGGACCCGCGCCTTCACCGCGCTCGTCGCGCTCGATGCCGGCGCGCGGACCGAGCGCGCGGAGGAGAACGGCATGTCGCACTTCCTCGAGCACCTCGTCTTCAAGGGCGGCGAGTCCTATCCCACGTATCGCGACGTGAACGAGACGGCCGAGCGGATGGGCGCGCAGCTCAACGCGTACACGTCGCACGACGTGGTTGCGTTCCACATCACGTGCCGCTCGGAGGCCGCGATGGCCGCGGTCGACCTGCTGTCGGACTTCGTCGGCCGAGCGCGCATCGACTCCGACGAGCTCGATCGTGAGCGCGGCGTGGTGATACAGGAGATCGCGCGCTCCGACGACCAGCCGGCCGACGTGGCGGACAGGCTGCTCGACCAGGCGACCTACGGCGAGCACCCGCTCGGCCGGCCGGTGCTCGGCCCGGCGGAGCACCTGCGGTCGTTCACCCGCGAGGCGATCCTCGATTTCCGCGAGCGCCAGTGGGGCCCGCCGCGCGGCGGGGCGTTCCTCGCGGGCGACCTCTCGCATCTGGACGACGAGAAGCTCGCCGGCGCTCTCACCCGCTTCCCGGCACGCGACGGAGCGCCCGCGTCCGAGCGCGCGCCCGAGTTCGAGCGACGCGTGCTCGTGGAGGAGCGCGACACGCAGCAGTCCCACCTCCGGCTTCACTGGCGACCGCAGATCGACCCCTCCGACATCGGCCAGCGCGCCGCGCTCACCGTGCTCTCCACTCTCCTCGGCGGCTCGATGGGCTCGCGCCTGTTCGACGAGATCCGGGAGCAGCGAGGGCTCTGCTACGCGATCCGGTCGGCTGGCTGGACCCACGCCGACAGCTCGCGGCTCGACGTCTCCTCCGGGCTCGACTCGGCGAAGTGCGTCGAGGCCTACGAGCGGATCTGCGAGATCGTGGCGGACCTCGCCGGCAACGGCGCGCGCGACGGCGAGGTGGCCAGGGCGCGCGCGTACGCGGCCGGGTCGACCGTGCTGTCGCTCGAGAGCACGCGCGCCGTGGCAAGCCGGACGGCCGCCCAGAAGGTCCTGTTCGACGACGTTCGCTCGCCGGACGAGGCGATCGAGGCGCTCGACGCCGTCACCGAGGACGACGTGCGCGAGGTCGCGGCCCAGCTCGAGGGGCGGCCGGTCGTGGCGTGCGTGGGCCCGCACTCGCCCGGCGACTTCGCGTAGACCTCTTCAGCTAGACGGGTTCGACCGAGACCCCGCCGCCCGGCACGGCCGACACCCGAAGCCGCCCCGCGAGCAGGTCCAGCAGCTCGGCGCCCACCAGCTCGCGGCGCCATCCGTCGAGCGTGCGGACCTGTGGCTCCCCGCGGCCGTCGCGCATCGAGCGGACGATGTCGGTCAGGTCCGCGCGGGACGCCACGAGCTCGTACGCGAGACCGGCCTCGGCCACGCGCTGGCGGACCAGCGCCTCGCAGAGGGCGATTCGAGCGGCGTCGTTCGGATCGGGCTCGCTCCTGGCGAAGCGCTCCACCGGTGGCGGCTTCGCCTGGGCACCGGCGCGCACCACCTCGAGCACCGCCGCGCCGCGTTTGCGTCCAAGGTCCGGGCGAACGCCGCGGATCGCCTGCAGCTGCTCGATCGACCGCGGCTGGCGGCGCGCGACCTCGACGAGGGCGACGTCGCTCAGCACCGACCCCACCGGCCGGTCCTCGGCCTGCGCGGTCAGCTCGCGCCACTCGGCGAGCGCGCGGGCGACGGCGCGTGCACGCGACCGGAGCTGGGAGACGCGCGGCAGGCGCCGGTAGGCGTCCTCGGGTGTGCGCTCGTCGGTCACCTCCTCGAGTCGCCGGCACTCCTCGCGCGCCCAGTGGAGCCGCCCGGCCCGCTCGAGCTGCTCCTGGAGGCTCTCGGCGAGGTCGAGCAGTCCCTCCACGTCGCTACGGGCGTAGTCGCGTTGCTCGGCGGTCAGCGGCCTGACATCCCACCGGGTGAACCCCGCCGTCTTGGCGAGCCTTGCGCCCGTCACCTGGCTGAGAAGCGTCCCGTAGCCCGTCTGCGCGCCGTAGCCGGCGAAGCCCGCCGCGATCTGCGTGTCGAAGATATTGCGCGGCTCGACGCCCCAGACCCGCTTGATGATCGCTACGTCCTGTGCCCCGGAGTGCAGCACCACCTCCACATCGGGGTCGGCGAGGACCTCGGCCAGCGGTCCCGGATCGAAGCCGTTCGAAAGCGGGTCGAGGAGCTCAATTTGCGGATCCTTCGCCTGCCCCGCGGGCGCGAGAGCGACCTGCACGAGGCACAGGAGCGCCCTGTAGCGCCCCTCCGAGACGAACTCGGTGTCGAGCGCAAGCCGCCGGTGGGCGCGCGCCAAGCTCGCCAGCTCCGCCGGGAGCTCCGCCTGATTCACCGAATCACCGGGCCGAGAGCCGGGTTCCTTACGGCTGTGTCTAGCGTCTGCATGCCGACATGGATTAAGAGGTTGACGCCCCGGGGTACTCTCGTGCGGATGGGCAGGGTAACCGCGCTGTGCGTGGTGGCGGGTATCTGCGTGCCGAATCCGACGGCGAGCCAGGCCGCCACGCACGTTCCGTACAACTTCGTTGGGATGGTGGGCAACAGCACCGCGCTGGAGCTCAACCGCACCGACGCGATGCTCGACAAGATGGTCCACCAGGGCGTCGGCGCTGTGCGCTTCGAGATCAACTGGGCGGGCGCGCAGCCGTACCCCAAGTGGAAGAAGGTCCCGAAGAGCCAGCGGTCGGGCTATGTCAAGGAAGGCGGCGTCCCGACGAGCTACTGGAACAGCGACCGGCTCGTGGGCGCGATGGCGAAGCGCCACCTCGACATGCTGCCGGTCATCGTCGACGCGCCGAAGTGGGACCGGCTGAAGACGAAGGGGCGGATCTTCGTGCACCCGCCGAAGAAGTTCGGCCCGTACGCCAAGTACTTCAAGCTGCTCGTGCGCCGCTACGGCCCCAACGGGAAGTTCTGGTCCCAGCACCCGGAGATCCCGTACAGGCCGGTCAGGAAATGGCAGATCTGGAACGAGTGCAACGTCAGGCTGTTCTGGCGAGTCAAGCCCTGGGACACGCGCTACGTCCAGATGTCGAAGGCCGCGCGCAAGGCGATCCTGTCGGTCGATCCGAACGCGGAGATCGTCATCGGCGGCCTGGCCCGGAAGGCCTGGTCGGATCTCGCCAGCCTCTACAAGAAGGGCGGAGTCGGCGTCTGGGACGCGATCGCCGTGCACCCCTTCACCAAGCAGGTCAAGGGCGTCGTCACGATCATGCAGCGGGTCCGCAAGACCATGAAGCAGTACGGCCAGGGCGGCCTGCCGATGCTCGCCACCGAGCTCAGCTGGCCGTCTGCGAAGGGCAAGACGAACGTCGGTCAGGACATCGCGGTCACGCCCAAGCAGCAGGCCAAGAACCTCACCGCCGTCTACAAGCTGCTCGCCAAGAAGCGCAAGTCGCTTCACCTGCAGCAGGCGTACTGGTTCACCTGGCTGACGTACGACAAGGCGCACGACAACCACTTCGACTACGCGGGTGTGCTTCATCTGGGCGCCAACGGGAGCATCAAGCCGAAACCCGCCTACAAGGCGCTGGGCAAGGTGGCGCTCGGGCTCGAGGGCTGCACGGCGAAGGCGAGCTTCGCCGACTCCTGCGCTCCCTAGTCATCTAGCCCGTTGAGGGTCTAGCGGCGATCGCCGGCGCCGGCGCGAGGTTGGCCCCGCGTGCCAGCAGCACGCGTATGTCCCGGACCCCGCGCGGGCTCCATACGTCGCGGTAGTAGCGGGCGACGATCCGCCTCAGGCGCCCTGACGTGTCGATGTCGCGCGCGTCCTCCACGACGACAACGAACTTCGGGCGCTCCGGCCCGGCCAGCCTGCGCCGCAGCGTCCTGATGGTGCTCGCCCGCACCAGCGGCGTGTGCTCCCACAGGTAGGGGATCGGCGGCAGGCGGTGGGCGAGGAAGTAGAGGTCCGCGCGCGAGGGGAGCGCCATGAGCTGATCGCGCGGCGTCGAGTGCGCGCGGACGAAGCGGGCCACCTCCCTGTCGATCTGGTACCGGCGGTCCCAGACGATCGTGCGCTCGCGCTGGCGGCTCGGCATCGTCGCGTACTGCACGAGCGTCACCGCCACCGGCGCGATCGCCAGGCACGTGAGCGCCACCGCCGCGGCGGGTGACCGGAGCGGGAGCGCGGTGGCGCCGATGGCCGCCAGCAGGGCGAGCGGCGGGATGAGCTGGATGAAGTAGTGCGGCAGGTAGAGGCCGCCCGCGTTCAGCGCCACGAGCGCGGCGAGGAGCCACGCGGGAGCGATCCAGAGCACCCGACGGCTGCGCAGGGCGACGAGGAACCCGAGCGCGGCCACCGCCGTGACCGCCCACAGGTCGGGCCCGACGACCGGGAACTGGTCGATGAAGGCGTCGAGGCGTCCGCCCGCGCCGCGGCCGAGGTCCTCGTGCGCCCGCCAGCCGTAGACCGCGAGCCAGTAACGGCCCCAGCCGACCGAGAGGCCCTGTGCGACGGCGGCGCCGAGCGGCAGGAGGGCGCCGCCCGCGACGGCGGCGACGCGTGCCGCGCGCTCCCGCCACGGGCCGGCCGCCGCCAGCGCGATCGCGCCGGCCAGCAGTAGCCCGTCGAAGCCGGACTGCTTCATCAGGACGCCGATGGCCCCGAAGAACCCCGCGGCCACGAGCCACCAGCGGCTCTGGACCGACCGCCAGCGCACCGCGCAGACGATCGCGGCGGTCGCCGGCACGGCGGCAGCGAGCTCCCCCTCCATCGTGAAGCCCTCGGCGTTCGGGGCCACTCCCACGACCGCGACGATCGCCGCCGCCGCGATCCCCGTCGCGCGCGAGCGCAGCATCCACCCCAGGGCTCCGACGAGGAGCGTGAGCGCCACGCCCGCGAGGACCGCCCCGGCGCGGATCGCCCACGCCTGGTACGCGACGTCGGTCAGCGCCCGGTAGAGGACCATCAGGCCCTGCGGCCGGTCCACGAACACGTCGCGGTAGAGGTGGGCGCCGTTTGCCCACTGGTGGGCCACGAACGCGTAGCCGCCCTCGTCGGCGCCGAGGCCCGTCCACATGAACGGAATGCGCAACCCGGCGGCGACAAGGACGATCGCGGCGAGCGCCACCGGCGCTCTGGACCCGGCGCCCCTGCGGGTGGTCATCGACCCTTGTATAGCCGCTGGCTATCGTCAGTGACGTGTCGGAACGCCTATTGACGATCACAGACGGGGCCCTGGACAAGGTCCGCGGGTTCCGCGCCCAGGTCGATGAGCCGGAGCGCCAGGCCATGTGGGTCGAGGTCACGGGCGTCCATCGCGGCGAGTTCACCTACAACCTCGCGCTCAAGCCGCGCGACAGCGCCGCGGTGGACGACGCGGTCGAGGACCACGGCGACCTGAGCGTGGTGGTCCCGGCGCGCGACGTCGAGGCCGTGCGGGGCGCGACCATCGACTGGTCGGACGACCTCATGCGCGGCGGCCTCGCGGTCTCGAACCCGAACCGCCCGAGCCCGGTCGTCGAGCCGCCCTCGGGCGACGGGCTCAGCGGGAGCGTGGCCGAGCGCGTCGCGCAGGTGATCGAGCACCACATCAACCCGGCGATCGCGATGCACGGCGGGAGGGCTCGGCTCGAGCGAGTGGACGAGGGGACCGCCTACGTCCGGCTCGGCGGCGGCTGCCAGGGCTGCGGGATGGCCACGGTCACGCTCGACCAGGGCATCGAGTCCGCGATCCTCCAGGCCGTCCCCGAGATCCGGCAGGTGGTGGACGTCACGGATCACGGGGCGGGCGCCAACCCGTACTACGCCCCGGCGCCGAGCGCTTAGCGCGTCCGGCCGCCGCTCAGGCTGTCGTCACCCGGTCGAGGCGCGGATCGCCGACGGGCTCCCCCTCGGCCCCGATCACGTGCAGCGCCGCGTTGACGAGCGCGAGGTGCGTGAACGTGTGCGGGAAGTTCCCTAGGTGCCGCCCGGACCCGGGATCGATGTGCTCTGCGTAGAGGCCGAGCGGGCTGGCGAGCGCGAGCAGGCGCTCGAACATCTCCCGCGCACGGCGGATCTCACCGATCTCGACCAGCGCTGACACGAGCCAGAACGAGCACACCGTGTAGCTCTCGCCCTCGACCGCGAAACGGCCGCTCGGCCGCTGGCGGAGCACCAGTCCGTCCTCCACGAGCTCGTCGGCGATCGCGCGAACCGTGGCCTCGACGCGCTTGTCGTCGCCCGGAAGAAACCGCACCAGCGGCATGAGGAGGAGCGATGCGTCGAGGGCGTCGGTCTCGTAGTGCTGGGTGAAGACGCCGCGCTCGCTCAGGGCGTTCTCGGACACGTCCTCCCGGATCTCCGCCGCTGTCTTGTCCCAGGCCTCCACGAGCTCGCCCTCGTCGCGCAGCTCAGCAAGCCGGGCGCCCCGGTCGGCCGCGACCCAGCACATGACCTTCGACGACGTGTAGGTGACGCCCAGATGCCGCGGTCCGGCTTGCGCCAGTTCTCAACGGCCAACTCCACAATGAGCTTTACCATCGGCCAGATCCGCTCCGGGAGCTTGTCGCGCGACTTGGCGTGCAGGTAGGTGGCGTCGAGCAGGCCGCCCCAGACGTCGTGCTGCTCGTACTTGTAGGCGGCGTTTCCGACGCGCACCGGTCTGGAGTTCTCGTAGCCCGTGAGGTGCTCGAGGATGCGCTCTTCGAGCTCGTGCTCGCCGCTGACGCCGTACATGTTGCGGATGCCCTTCCCGTCCTGGGTGTGCTCGGCGAGGAAGTAGAAGAAGTCGTCGGCTTCCCAGTCGAAGCCGAGGCTGTACCCGGCCCAGAGAGCGAAGGCGCCGTCGCGCACGAAGGTGTAGCGGCTGTCGTAGTTGCGCTTGCCGCCCGGCACGCGCGGGAGCGACGTCGTGGGCGCCGAGGCGATCGCACCGCTCGGCGCGTAGGTCAGCCCGCGCAGCGTGAGCGCGCTCCGT
>VAXR01000058.1:0-5626 GCA_005885165.1 Actinomycetota bacterium | reverse complement strand
CCATCCTCTGGAAGGCCTCGTGGAAGGACTTCGGGCCGCCGTGCTCCGACCACGACGCCGAGACGTAGACCGTGTCGCCCTCGCGGAGCGTCGTGCGGGCGCTCGCTCGCGATCCCTCGAAGCCGATGCGCATGTCGGTGTCGATGGTCAGCTCGACGGGTGATTCGCCGCCGCTCGCCACCGCCTGGTGGTATGTCGACCCCTCGTAGCGCCACTCGGCCTTCGCCGCGCCGTAGTCGAACGCCGGCTCGCACTCGAGGGTCACCTCGACCGTCCCCTGGGCGCACCGTGCGGTCCGGACCAGGACGTGGTCCGCCTCCCAGTCGCTGGGCGGACGGCGCTGACGGTGGGCGCGCTCCTTCACGTGGTGCCACGGACCGACGGTGATCGCGTCCCTCACCACGAGCCAGCCCGTGCGGGACTTCCAGGTGGTTTCGAGCACGAGCGTGCCCGGGAGGTAGCGGCGGGCAGCCGGGACCTGGACGTCGGCCGGCCCGAAGCGGAAGCGGCCGGCGTCGCGGTCGAGGATCGCCGCGAAGACGCTCGGCGAGTCGAACTGCGGCAGGCAGAGCCACTCGACGTTGCCGCTCGGCGCGACCAGCGCCGCAACCTCGCCGTCGGAGAGGAACGCGTAGTCGGCGATCGGCGGGAAGGAGCTGCGGGCGTGGAGTGCCTGGGGCAAGGTGGCGCGAGCTTAATGCGCGCCGCCGCTGTGAACGCGCGTACCGGCTGCCGGCTAGGCGATGTCGAGCAGCGACGCCACCACCGCCAGCGCGACCTCCGCGCGGGTATGGAGCGAGTCGGCGAGCACGTACTCGTTGGGGCTGTGCGCGCTGCCACCGCGGGGCCCCAGGCCGTCGACGGTGAGCGGAACGAGCGCCGCCACATGGCTCGCGTCGCTCGCGCCGCCGCGCTCCATCCCCACGACCGGACGGCCGAGCAGCTCGCCGGCGTGGTCGAGCAGCGGCCGCGTGGCCTCGCGAGCGTCCATGCTCGGCCACAGCCTCACCAGCTCGCTCTCGAGCATGGCGCCGCCGACCTCCGGGGGCACGCTGGCGATCACGGTCTCGAACGCCGCCTGGCTCTCGGCGCGGAGGTCGCAGAAGAGCTCGCCGCTGGCGGGGACGACGTTGAACGCCTCGCCGCTGTTCATGATCGTCGGGACGGCGCTGAGCTGCTTGTCGCCGCCGGGGTCGTGGCAGCCTGCGACGCGCTCGGCGGCGTGAGCGAGGGCGAGCAGAGCGTTCCGGCCGCGGTCGGGCGCCGACCCCGAGTGCGAGGACCGCCCCTCCGCTCGAACGCGCAGGGTACCGGCCGCCTTGCGCTTCACGATCACGCCCTCCTCGCCGCCCGGGCCGGCCTGACCCGCCTCGAAGCAGAAGCAGGCGTCGAAGTCAGCGAGGCGGCTGGCGTGGTCGAGCCCGCCGACGCGCCATTCCTCGTCGGTCACGAGCAGGAGGGCGATCTCCGCGAACGTCTCCGGGCGGGCCGCGAGGGCATCGAGCACGCCGAGGGCCAGCACCACGCCGCCCTTCATGTCGACCGCGCCCGAGCCGACCAGGCGGTCATCCTGGCGCTGGAGGGCGCGGTGGGCGTCGTGCGTCACGACCGTGTCGATGTGGCCGAGAAGGGCCACCCGCTTGGATCCGGTGCCGCGGATCCGCGCCAGGAGGTCCGGCGCGTACCCCTTGGTCGAGGACGGAAGTCGCTCGGTCTCGGCGTCGGCGGGGAGGAGCGCCGCGCAGAGAGACACGGCCTCCTCGGCTCCATGTGAGTCGCCCGACGGCGAGGAGACGGCCACGAGCGCCTCGAGCTCGCGCTCGATCCGGCGCGCCAGGCGCGCGGCCTCCGCCTCGACCCAAGCCTGCATGGGCCCCAGTATCGGTGCTCGTGCGGCGGCTTGGCGGTTCGGGCTAGTCGCCCAGCACGGCCGCGAGGCGATGCTCGAGAGCGCTCGAGACGGCGTCGCGGAGGGCGCCCTCGGCGAAGCGGTCGACCAGCGCCTGGAGGAAGCCGTCGATCACCAGCCTCGTGGCCGCGTCGCGCGGCAGGCCGTGCGACATCAGGTAGAAGACCTGCTCGCGGTCGACCTGGGCGATCGCCGCCGCGTGGGTGCAGCGCACGTCGTTCGCCTCGATCTCGAGCCCCGGGATCGCGTCGGCGTGAGCGCGCTTCGACAGGAGCAGGTTGCGCGACTCCTGGAAGGCGTCGGTCTGCTGGGCGCCGGGATCGACGCGGATCATCCCCTTCCAGACGGCCGTCGCGCGGCCGCCCAGGACGCCGCGGAACGCCAGGTCCGAGGTGGTGTTGGGCGCGGCGTGCTCCTGGGTTGTGTCGAAGTCGAGGTGCTGGCGCCCGCGCCCGGCGTATGCGCCGGTCACCTTGGCGCCCGCGCCGGCGCCGCGTAGCTGAGTCTCCATCCGAACGCGTCCGCGCGCCGAGCCGAACCCGAGCGCGACCCAGTCGAGCGACCCGTCCTGATCGACGACCGCGCGCTGGGTTCCGAACACCCACGCCCTCTCCGACAGGCCCTGGCCGCAGACGTAGCGGAGCCGCGCATTCGGCCCGACGACGATCTCCGTGACGGCGTTGAAGAGGCCGTCAACGTCCGCGGTCGTGCTCAGGTACTGCTCCCAGACCTCGGCCTCGGCGCCCTCGTCGAGCACTATCAGGCTGCGCCGGACCAGGCTGGCCCCGGCGGCGTCCTGAATCGAGGAGGCGAGAACCGGTGCCTCGAGCCGCTTGCCGCGCGGGACGTAGACGAAGAGCCCGCCGGTCCAGCCGGCGTCGTTGCGGGCGACGAACGGGTCGTCCTGCGCCACGACCGTGCCGAGGTGGCGCTCGACGAGCTCGGGGTAGCGCTCCGCGGCGGCCGCGAGCGACGTCGTGATCGGCTCGTCGGGGGTGTCCGGCGCCTCGGGCGCTTCGGCGGCGCCGTCGACCTGGTTGAGCCGAAGCTGGCCGTTCGGCTCGAAAAGCGCCGGCGCGCTGCCTGCCGTCCCGAGGTCGCCGTCCGTCGCCGGCTCGTACCGATCGAGCTCGAGTCCGGTGAGATCCGTGAACTCCCAACCGGGCCTGCCCTTGAAGTTGGGCAGCTCGAGCTCCCCAGAGACACGAGCGGCGCGCTCCCGGCGCGCCGCCAACCAGCCCGGTTCGCGCACGGCGACGTCAGCCAATCGAGCCCTCCATCTGCAGCTCGATCAGGCGGTTCATCTCGACGGCGTACTCCATCGGGAGCTCCTTCGTGATCGGCTCGATGAAGCCGTTGACGATCATCTTCGACGCCTCGTCCTCCGGGATCCCGTGTGCCTTCAGGTAGAAGAGCTGCTCGTCCCCGATCTTCGAGACGGTCGCCTCGTGGCCCACGTTCACGTCGTCCTCGCCGATGCGGATGGTCGGGTAGGTGTCCGACCGCGACTCCTCGTCGAGCAGAAGGGCGTCGCAGACGACCGTGGACCTGGCCTCGGTCGCGCCCTTAGCCACCTCGAGCAGCCCGCGGTAGCTCGAGCGCCCGCCGTCCTTGGAGATCGACTTGGCGAAGATGTTGGAGGTGGTGCGCGGCGCGGCGTGGATGATCTTGCCGCCCGCATCCTGGTGCTGGCCGTTGCCCGCGAACGCGATGGAGAGGATCTCGCCGTGCGCCTCCTCGCCGAGGAGGTAAACGCTCGGGTACTTCATCGTGAGCTTCGACCCGAGATTGCAGTCCACCCACTCGACCGTCGCGTGTTCCTGCGCGATCGCACGCTTGGTCACGAGGTTGAAGACGTTCTGCGACCAGTTCTGCACCGTCGTGTAGCGAATGCGAGCGCCGGGCTTGGCGATCAGCTCGACGACCGCCGAATGCAGCGAATCCGATGAATACGTGGGCGCGGTGCACCCCTCCACATAGTGCACGTACGAGCCCTCGTCGGCGATGATCAGCGTCCGCTCGAACTGGCCCATGTTCTCCGTGTTGATGCGGAAGTACGCCTGCAGCGGCATCTCCACGTGCACACCCGGCGGGACGTACACGAACGAACCGCCGGACCACACGGCTGAGTTCAGGGCCGCGAGCTTGTTGTCGTTCGCCGGGATGACGGTGGAGAAGTACTCGCGCACGAGGTCCTCGTGCTCGCGCAGGCCAGAGTCCATGTCGAGGAACTCCACGCCCTGCTTCTCGAGGTCCTCGCGTACCTGGTGGTACACCACCTCGGACTCGTACTGAGCCCCGACGCCGGCGAGGAACTTGCGTTCCGCCTCAGGGATGCCCAGGCGGTCGAACGTCTTCTTCACGTCCTCGGGGACCTCGTCCCACGAGCGCGAGGCCTTCTCGGACGCGCGCACGAAGTAGTGGATGTTGTCGAAGTCGACCTGAGCGAGGCTCGGCGAGCCCCAGGTGGGCATCGGCCGGGCGAGGAAGTGCTCGAGCGCCTTCAGCCGGAAGTCGCGCATCCACTGCGGCTCCGACTTGAACTCGGAGATCTTCTCGACGATCTCGCGGTTCAGGCCCTTCGGCGCCTTGTAGAGGTAGTTCTCGGCGTCGTGGAAGCCGAAGCGCTCCGCGTAGTCGGCGTTGATGCCCTTCAGCGCGCGCTGCTCGGCAATGGTCTTGGGCGTCGCCATGGCTATTCCACCTCTACCTTGATCATCTCGTCCTCGATCGTGACAGGAAACGTCTCGACCGGCACGTACGCGGGGAGCGCGAGCGGCTTGCCCGTGTGCAGGTCGAAGCGCGAGCCGTGACGCGGGCACTCCACCGTGCACGTCTCCTGATCGAGCTCCCCCTCGACCAGCGTGCCGTTGTCGTGCGAGCAGCGGTCCTCGATCGCGAGGATCTCGCCCTTGCAGTTGAAGACCCCGATCTCAAGGTCCTCCCACTCGACCATGCGCATACCGCCCGGAGGGAGCTCCGAGACGGGGCAGATGTCGATCTTCTCAGCCACTCGTGTCATATGAATCTAAGTCCTACTGGTCAAGTCGGATTTCCCCGTCGAATGGTAGCGGCAGGCTCGGCTGCTCACAGGCCGCTCACATCGCGCACTCCGCCCTCGACGTACTCGGCCTGCTCCCAGTCGGCGGCGGCACCGAGGCTGGCCGACTTGAGGACCTTCAGCGACAGGAGCGCGCACTTCATCCGGGTTGCCGAGATGTCGATCCCGAGCAGGTCGAGCACGAACGACTTGTCGAGCCGCAGCAGATCGCCGACCGACATCCTCTTCACCTCGTCGGAGACCAGCGACGCCGCCGCCTGGCTGATCGCGCAGCCCTGCCCGGAGAAGCGGATCTCCTCGATCCTGCCATCGTCGTCGGTTCGCAGCTGGACGCGCAGCTCGTCGCCGCAGAGCGGGTTGAGGTCCACGAACTCGAGGTCGGGATTCTCGAGCTCCCCGAAGTTGTGGGGGTGCTTGTAGTGGTCGAGTATCTGCTCGCGATACAGCTGGTCCACGGCAGAGGTCCCTAGGCGAGCTCGAAGATGCGCCGCACCCTGGCGAGGCCGTCGACCAGGCGATCGACGTCGGCGCGCGTGTTGTGTATCCCGATGCTGGCGCGCGACGTCGCCGGGACGCCCAGCCGCCGCATCAGCGGCATCGTGCAGTGGTGGCCGGCGCGGATGCAGACGCCGTCGCGGCCCAGGATCTCGGCCACA
>VAXR01000202.1 GCA_005885165.1 Actinomycetota bacterium | reverse complement strand
GCTCGCCGTAGAGCGCGTCCCGGGCCCGCCAGGCGTCGAGCAGCTCGTCGGGCCGCGTCGACAGCCGTCGCTCCAGCGACTCGAGCAGGGCACTGAGCACGTCCTCGTTGCCCAACTCCGCGCCCGTCGCTGCCAGGAGCGACGTCGCGGAAGAGCGCAGCTCGGGCGGAAACTCCTCAACGCGACTCGACACGTTGAGCCCGATCCCGACCACGGCCCAGCCCTCCGCGAACCGCCCCTCCACGAGGATCCCCGCGAGCTTGCGGCGGTCCACCCAGACGTCGTTCGGCCACTTGATCTCGCAGCGCACCTCTGCAACCGACTCCGCCGCCTCGCAGAGGGCCACCGCAGCTACGAGCGGAAGCAGGGCCGGGGACTGCCCGAGGTTGCGCACGATCAGCGACATCAGCACGGCGCTCCCAGGCGGCGCGGACCACGTGCGCCCCTGGCGGCCGCGCCCGGCCGATTGCTGGTCGGCGGTCACGACCGTTCCGTGCGGCGCACCGCGGGCGGCGATCTCGCGCGCCCGCTGATTGGTCGAGTCGGTGGAGCGGTAGTGGACGCGCGGGGTGCCGATCACCGAACGGGCGCGATACGCACCTCGCGGTCCGGCTCGAGGGCGAGCTCGGCGGCGGCGTCGCCGCGATTGATGGCCAGCGCCAGCGAGCCCCAAGCATCCTCGTAGAGCAGGAGCTCCCCGGCGGGGAGATCGGCGAACGTCTGGACGACCGTGGCCTCGGCCTCGCGGTCCCCCGCGACGATCTCGGCCCGCGATCCGAGCGTCAGGCCGGCCTGCAGCAGATCGGCGTGGCCAAGGTTGAGCGATGCGTTGCCGAAGCGGTCGACCATCAGCACGTGCGCCAGCGCGTGGTCACCGTCGACGCTTGGCTCGGGCAGCGCCAGCGCGACCAGCTCGGCGGGATCGAGTGGATCGCCCGTGGTCGCCAGCTCCGCGCCGGTGGCGAGGTGCGCCGCGACCGGCGCGAAGAGGTCCCGGCCGTGGAACGTCGCCGACACCGGCTCGAGGCGCTGCGGCGACCTGCTGATGTCCATCGCCTCGACCACGCCGCCGGCCCGCTCCCAGGCGAGGCTCAAGACGCCGTTGTCGGGACCGACCAGCAGGCGCCCGTCGGCGCAGCGGAGCGCGACCGCCCGGCGCTCGGTGCCCACCTGCGGGTCGACGACGGCGACGTGGACCCCGATCGGCAGGTACGGCAAGGCGTTCCGCAGCACCAGCGCGCCATGACGGATCCCGTGCCTGGGGATCCCGTGCGTCACGTCCACGATCGTCGCGTCGGGGGCGACGGTCCGGATGACCCCGTGGCAGACGCCCACGAACTCGTCGGCCTGGCCGTAGTCGGTGAGGAGCGTGACGATCACGCCGGTGCCGCCTGGTTGGCGTCCTCCAGCAACGCCTCCACGAGCCCGTCGATGTCGTGGCGCGCGGCCTCCACGTGCACGTCGAGCCCGAGCTCGTGCGCCGTGGAGCTCGTCACGGGACCGATCGAGACCACGCGGGCCTCGCTCGGGAACGGCGTCCCCGCACGCGCGAGGGCATCGACAAAGAAGCGGACGGTCGAGCTCGAGGTGAAGGTCACGTAGTCGGCGCGGGCGGCCGCGTCGATCGCGCGCTCGGGCAGAGGCTCCGCGACCGTCTCGTAGAGCGCCACCGCGTCGACATGCGCGCCGCGCTCGCGCAGGGCGTCGGGCAGGACGTCGCGCGCCTCCGCAGCGCGGGCGATCAGCACCGGGCGGCCCTCGACCGGCACCGGCTCGAGCTCCTCGACGAGCGCCTCGGCCACCGACCGCTCGGGCACGACGTCCGCACCGATGCCGAAGCCGGCCAGCGCCTCGGCGGTGCCCGGTCCGATCGTCGCCACCTTCGCGCCGGCCAGCGCGCGGGCGTCGCGTCCGCGGCGCATCAGCGCCTCGGCGAAGAGCCTCACCCCGTTGGGGCTCGTGAGGCAGACGAGTGCGTAGCGCTCGATCCCCTCCACCGCGCGGTCGAGCTCCTCGCTCTCGTGGGGCACGATGCGGATGGCGGGTGCCTCGACCACCGCCGCGCCCAGGCCCATGAGCCGGCGCGCGAGCGTGCTCGACTGCTCGCGCGCGCGTGTAACGACGACCGAGCGGCCGAAGAGCGGGCGCCGCTCGATCCAAGCCAGTGTCTCGCGCAGGCCCGCAACCGGCCCGACCACCGTCACCGCCGGCGCGGTGAGCTCGGCGGCCACCGCGCGCTCCGCGATGTCGGCCAGCGTGCCGGCGACCACGCGCTGCTCCGGCAGCGTGCCGTGCGCGACGACCGCGGCGGGCTCCGATTCGGGACGCCCGGCGTCGATCAGGGAGCGCGCGATCCCCTCCAGGTTGCGCACGCCCATGTAGAAGACGAGCGTCCCGGGGAACGCGGCCAGCGCACCCCAGTCGAGCGCGCTCCCGGGCTTCCCCGGATCCTCGTGGCCGGTGATGAACGCCACCGCCGACGCCTCGTCCCGATGGGTGACGGGGATTCCGGCGTACGCGGGCGCGGCCACACCCGCGGTCACGCCTGGCACGACCTCAAACGGGACTCCGGCGGCGGCGAGCGCCTGCGCCTCCTCCCCGCCCCGCCCGAAAACGAACGGGTCGCCGCCCTTCAAGCGCACCACCGAGAGGCCGGCTTCGGCCAGCTCCACGAGCTGGTCCTCGATCTCCTCCTGGGAGATGGAGCCACCACCCGGGTCCTTGCCGACGTAGCGGAGGTCGGCGTCGGGGCGCGCACCGTCAAGGGCGCCGCGCGGGATCAGGCGGTCGTAGAGGATCGCGTCAGCGCTCGCAATCAGATCGAGCGCGCGGCGCGTCATCAGGTCCGGGTCGCCCGGCCCCGCGCCGACCAGGTAGACCGTGCCGGCCATTGCGTGTGAACCGTACCGTGGGGACTTTGGGGCACATTGTCCCCCCAAGTCCCCACGGTTCGGGATCAGGTAGAGGCGGCGTCGGCCTCGCGCAGCAGATCGCCGGCGCCTGCGCTGAGCATGCGGTCGGCGAGCGCTTGGCCAACCGCGGCGGGATCATCGGGCGGGCCGGTCAGCGTGTCGCGGATCCACCAGCTGCCGTCGGCGAGGCCGGCGAAGGCATCCACCCGTAAAGCGCCGTCCTCGTGCGTCGCGTGGACGCCCAGCGGCGTCCGGCAGCTCGCATCTAGGGCGGCGACCAGAGCACGCTCGGCCGCGAGCCGATCGAAGGAAGCTCGGTCGGAGAGCGCGGCGCAGCGTTGCGCCACCCGCTCGTCGCCCACCCGTCCCTCGAGAACGAGGCACCCCTGGCCCCCTGCGGGCGTCATTACGTCGGTGTCGATCACCCGGCCCTCGTCAGCACGTCCAAGCCGCTCGAGCCCCGCCGCCGCGAGCACGATCGCATCGAAAGCCCCCTCGGCCAGCCGG